>JAJRVM010000002.1 GCA_024277285.1 Planctomycetota bacterium | reverse complement strand
TCTGCGTTGACCACCTCAGAGGGGCGGTCACGATGGACTCGCGCCACGAAACCCGCGGCGACACTCGTCCACGGTGGAAAACCCGTGTTCTCAAATGCGGCTGGTCCACTCGCGATCACGAAAACTTGGGTAATGACAAGGATTCCCGCCGCAGTATCATTGATTCGCTGGGATGTGACGGGCTGAATGGCGTGTTTGCGTCTTCGCGTGAGCTCATTCTTTCGGTCCCCACTTCTTGAGGAGTCTTTGCCGATGACCTCGCCAACCCCGCCTGCCTCCGTATGGCTTTTTGCCCTGACCGTTCTGTGCGGTGGCCCGCCCGCTACGGCTCGATCGGCGTCTCCCAAGACGCTCATCGCGTACGACACGAGTTTGACTTCGGCATCGGTCGAGGCCAACGACGCCCGGACGTCCATCATCGAAAGCGATGGTACAGCCAACGTCCTGCGCGTCGACACGGGCCACAAGGCTGACTGGCCGGGAGTCACGATCAAGTCAGCTGCGGGTGCATGGGACCTCTCCGAGTTTTCGGAGATCGCTCTGCGGGTCAAGAACCTTCGTCCCGAGCCTGTGACGGTGCACTTCCGCGTCGATTCGCCCGGCGGTGACGGCACCCACAATAGCCTCACGCAGCAGGTGACCCTTCGGCCCGACGAACAACGGCAAGTGAGGATTCCGCTCAGCCGCCAATTGCCCACGCAATTGGCAAAGCAGTTGTTCGCGATGCGGGGCTACCCGGGCGGAGTGAAAGAGCAGGGAATCGATGTCTCACGAGTCACACAGTTGATCGTCTTCGTCAACAAACCGACGCGAGACCATTCGTTTCGCCTGAGCACGATCCGAGCGAATGGTTCGTACGATCAAGGAAGCTGGTCAGGCATGTCGCCCGACGAATTCTTTCCAATGATCGACCGCTTTGGCCAATTTACTCATAAGAACTGGCCCGGAAAAACGCATTCAGAGAACGATCTGCGCAAGGAAACGCGAGACGAGCTCGATCAGCTTTCTGCCAACTCGGGCCCGGATAACTGGAATCAGTTCGGAGGATGGACGCTTGGACCTCAACTGAAGGCAACCGGGTTTTTCTACGCGACGCAGCACGATGACCGGTGGTGGCTTGTCGATCCCAACGGGCGACTCTTCTGGTCACACGGTGTGGATTGCGTTGGATTCTCAGGCGGAATCACGCCGATCCGTGATCGCGAATTTTATTTTTCCGACCTGCCGACGACAGACTCGCCTCTGGCGAAGTTCTACGGAAGCGCATCCTGGGCACCGGTGGGATACTATCACGACAAGGGAGCGTACCGCACGCTCAACTTTACGGCCGCGAATCTGATGCGGAAGTACGGCGACGACTGGCATGCCAAGGCGGCAGCGTTGACGCACCGAAGACTGCGAAGCTGGTCGATGAATACGATCGGCAACTGGTCCGACGCCGCGATCTATCGACAGAGGAGTACGCCGTACGTCGTTACCATCGACAGCACCAAAGCGAAGCGTATTGAAGGGAGCACCGGATATTGGGGTAAGTTTCCCGACCCGTTCGACGCGAGCTTCCGTGATGTGATTGACCGGCGTATGCGTTTCGAACAAGACCAGTCGGCCGGCGACGCATGGTGCATCGGATACTTTGTCGACAACGAATTGGCCTGGGGCGATGAGCGATCACTCGCCGTCGCGACCTTGGCGTCGCCACGTCACCAGGCGGCGAAGCAAGTCTTCTTGGCAGATCTCGTCGAGAAGTACGACACCATCGCACGGCTCAACGGCGTCTGGAACACGTCGCATGCGTCGTGGGACGAGCTAGTTGAAAGTCGCACACCGCCTGACGTGAAGAATGCGAGAAGCGACCTTGGCGCGTTCTACACAAGAATCGCCGAACAGTATTTCCGCGAGTGCCGTGACGCCGTGAAGCGAATCGCGCCATACCACCTATACCTCGGGTGCCGATTCGCCTGGGTCAACGATCGCGGAGCTCGCGCTGCCGCCAAGTACTGCGACGTCATTGGATATAATCTATACCGGTACAACGTGGCCGATTTCCGGTTGCCCAGCGACTTGGATCGACCCGTGATTGTCGGCGAATTCCACTTTGGGGCATTGGACCGAGGCCTGTTCCATACCGGACTACGACCGACCGACAATCAGCAGGATCGCGCTGACGCCTACCGAAAGTACGTGACAGGCGCGCTCAACAACCCGTTCATTGTCGGCACTCACTGGTTCCAGTTCGGCGATCAAGCAACCACCGGTCGCGGCGATGGCGAGAACTACCAGATCGGATTGGTCGACATTTGCGACAAACCTTACGCGGAAACCGTCAAGGCAGTTCGCGAAGTGGGACGCCGGATGTACAAGACACGCACTCGCGCGAACCGGCCGCTTCGACAACAATGATCGTCTCGCATGCGGAACGTGGCAAGTGGCTTCCAGCCGCAGTATCGGTTATTCACTGCGACTGGAAGCCACAGCCACTTTTATTCACTGGCCTTGGATGCCCCGGCCACCGTCTCTTCTGGCCAACTTACAACTTGGTCCGCTGCATCGTGCAGCAATCTGTCGATCGCGCGACCTAGGTGCGTCGCGGTTGGGCTGACTCGCGTGTTGAGCAGCGCAACGAAGTTACGCCCGTCGTGACGGCGAATCATAATGGTCGCCGTCCCAGGCAGCGAACCGGTGTGCCAATGGTTCAGCCTTCGTTTTCCGACGTCGCGATTCATCCAGCCCATCGAGTAGAAGACGTCCTTGGCAGATCCATCCTCTTGGTATCCTGCAAGACCGGGCGGTCGAGCATACATTCGATCGATACTTTCACTCGACAGAATCGGACAGTTCTGCGGATCGTCAAACGTGGCGGCAAAGCGGGCAAGATCGATCGCCGACGCGATCCAGGCGCCGTGCGAGTCCATGGCTTCAAGGTTCCACGCTCCATAGGGCCGCGGCATGTCTTCTCCGAGATCGTCCTGGAAGACCGACTTCCCCATGCCGGGCTGGTAGTACCGGACCTCTCCCTCAGCACGGCCACTCAACCGAGTTGCCCCGATCCGCATGGACTTGATGCCAAGCGGCCCAAGAACGTTGGTCTTGACGTAGGCATCGTAGCCATCGCCTGTCAGCTTCTCGATCACTCGACCGAGTAGACAGTAACCGAAGTTTGAATACGCGTAGCGATGCCCGGGATCAAAGTCGAGTGATTGCGAAATCATCGCTCGAACAATTGCGGCTTGATCGGCCGGTGCGTCGACACCGACTTGGCGTGCGAACCGCACTGATTGAAACATGGCATCGAACGACACGTCTCGATCCCAACCTCCACGATGTTGCAGCAGATGCTCGATCGTAACGCGGCGCAGGCGATCGTCAAACGCGTCTCCGGCAGCAACAATATCGGACTCGTAGTCCAGGACATCAAACACGTGATCGTCGAGTGTTAGTTTCCCTTGCTCGACCAATTGCAAAACGGCAACGGCCGTGATCGGCTTGGATAGGCTGGCGATGCGAAACAGACTGGTCGGCTGCACCGGTTCACGAGCTCCAATGTCGGCATATCCATAGCCTCGTGCAAGTACAACACGTCCTTGGTCGGTGACCGCCAATGCCGCGCCCGGAACTCGATGCTCACGCATAAAATCGTGCATCATTCGGTCAAAGCTGGCGAGCCGATCATCTCGCGGGCCGGTCGAAACGTTATACGGTGCTTGGTCTTCCTGATAGCCAGGTCCACGAAGTACGTGGCCGGGCCGAGCTCCCGCGAACGTTCCGTCTTTGAGAGTAATAACTCCGTTGACGATCACGTGCTGCATGCCCTCGGACAGGGCATCGGGATGCACGAAATCTGCCTTGTCCGTTATTCGGTCATAGTCAAACACGATCAGATCCGCGGCGAGCCCTTCGCTAATTCGGCCTCGATCGAAAGCCATCACATCGTTTGCTGCAGCGGCACTCGCCTGCGACACGGCCTGTTCGAGCGAGATGACACCGAGATCACGAACGTAACGCGATAGCATTCGCGGGAAGGCGCCGAACGCGCGGGGATGCGAGGCAGATCCGCTTCCGTCGGCCGGGCCCACATCGGTACAAAACGAGACGAACTCTTGACGCATCGCCATGATCTTGTTCGCATCGGTCATGCTCTGCGGCAAAGCAAACGCACCGCTCGTCACCAGATTAAAGAACGTATCCCAAACATCTTCTTGCTTCGCCTTGGCGATCGCTGCGACGCTTTGCCCGAGCAAATCGGCATAACGGGCATCTCCGCTTTGGCCAATAATCACTCGGCTCCAATCGTGCCCCACGTGTCGGTACCAATTCTCCCAACCGTCGGTCGTCTCCATCTCGCGACGAATCTCCGCTCGAAACTGCGGATCGTCCAGTCGTTTTCGAAACGCACCGAACCCGGATTGAAAATGGCGAGGATGAATCAGCGCTTTGATGCCAAGTCCGTTGTTGACGTACGGATAGATGTCGGCCGTTACTTGCTGACCGGCGGATCGAGCCGCCTTAATGCGAGCGATCGCCTGCTGCATCTTTCCCCAGTTCTGTTGACCCGCGGCCTTAAGATGAAAAATATGAACGGGCGTGCCACCCTTCTCGCCAATCTCGAGCGCCTCGTTGATCGCCTCCAACAACCGGTCACCCTCGTTGCGCATGTGCGTGTAGTAACGTCCACCATACTGGCCCGCCACCATTGCCAATTCCCAAATCTCCTTGGTCGTCGCATAGACCGCGGGCGGATAGATGAGCGCCGTGGACAGACCGATGGCCCCGGCTTCCATCCCTTCGCGGACAAGTTGCCGCATTCGCTCGAGTTCTTCCTCACTCGGGCGCCGCTCGGTATTGCCGATCACGATTCGGCGGACCGTTGCGTGACCAACCGTCTGAACAACGTTGACTGGTAAGCCTTGTAGCTCGAGCAACGCAAAGTACTCAGCCATGGTCGTCCATCCACGGCGCTCGCCTTCTTCCGCCGACAGAGGAGCCGCCGACCAACCTTCGCCGGCATTGATCGTCGTGATGCCCTGTGTCAGTAGGTCCAAGGCCATTTTGGGGTTATCGATCAGAGGCGATGCGTTCTGGCCCATCATATCGATGAACCCCGGCGCCACGATGCTTCCCGTCGCGTCGATCGTTTCCTTGGCTTCGGCGGCGTCAGCGATGCGACCGATCTTGGTAATGTGGCCGTCGTGTATCCCGACATCGGCAACGTACGACGGTGCTCCGGTCCCATCAACGATTCGTCCTCCGCGCACGACGAGATCAAACGTCGCCGCGTCAACGCCTTCCCCTGCGTCAACGATCACGACACCGTGCAGCATGGCCACGTACGCCGCGCAAACGGCCACGAGACGGACGTTTCTCGTCCGAAAGTCAATCATGTTGATAACCCTTCGCCAAAGATCTTCGCAGCGGTAACATCTCACCCGGTCGATCGTGGCATCCACACGGACGTATCGATAATCGCCCGATTCTAGTGTATGCTCACGCGGATCGGTACAAGGGTAAGGTAGGATGGGCACTCCTGCCCGTCATGAGAACAAAAGCAAGCCACCTGCGTTTCAACGGCGCACAGAAAGTCTAGCCAACAAGGAAGAAATAATGCGAACGGCTAATCCGGCTCTCAACGACAAGATGTTTACGGTCGAAGGTACTTACGACAACGTAATGACCGTGCAGGGGACCGTCATCAAGACCGGCATCCTACTCGCGTTACTCGTGGCCGGTGCCGCGTTCACGTGGAATCAAACTCTCATCAACCCACAACTTGCCCAAGGCATTACTTTCGGCGGCGCGATCGTCGGTCTTGCCTTCGCCTTGATCACGATTTTCAAGCCGACGACCGCCCCCTACACCGCCCCGCTGTACGCGCTGGCGGAGGGCGTTTTCTTGGGCGGAATCTCGGCGATGACCGAAGCGAGGTATCCGGGAATCGTCTCGCAGGCGGTCGGCCTAACGTCCGGAACGCTTGCCGGATTGTTACTTGCGTATTCCAGCGGAGTCATTCGCGCGACCGAAAACTTCAAACTGGGCATCGTCGCGGCAACGGGTGGGATTTTCCTCGTCTATATGGTAAGCATCGTGCTCAACCTGTTCGGCATGAACGTCCCATACATCCACGGTTCTGGCGTCTTCGGGATCGGTTTCTCGGTATTCGTCGTCGTGATCGCGGCGTTGAATCTCGTGCTCGACTTCGACTTCATCGAAACCGGTGCCTCGCGCGGCGCACCAAAATACATGGAATGGTACGGCGCCTTCGGCCTGATCGTCACGCTGGTCTGGCTGTATATCGAGATCCTACGGTTGCTGTCCAAGTTAAGTAGTCGCAATTGACGGCGTCTGGCCGGCCATGACACGAAGAGAGAATCATTGGTCGTCGAACAGACGTTTGAGGAACACGTATCCTTGGTTGATTACCTGTCAAAGCTTCGGGCGTACCTAGAGGACAACACGCCCGCGAGGGATGCCGAAGATTTCTTCGCATTAGAGGGTCGTGACTAGATGGCGATCGCGGCACCACCTGACGAGTCGGCGCGTGTCATTATCCATTTGTGGCCGGTCCGCCTGCGAGTTCTGCTCATCACGCATTTTGGTCTTGCGGTGCTGGCGACGGGGGCATCGATGGCCTGGCAAGACAAATCTTTCGTGGGCATCCTCTTTGTGTCAGTTCTTGTGGGGCAATCTTGCCTACTGGGGGCGTGGTTGGCGCTGGGAAATACGTCTCTTTGGGCTCGTACCGTGATCGTTTTTCTTGGGGCTTCCTGCCTAGAGGCACAGTTCGCGCTCGTGTTATGGTGCGAGAATGGAGGACGGTCGGGTTGGACCACCATGATCCTACCGACGGCACTGATGTTCATTGCAGGTCCGGTCTTCGCGACGGCTGGACCTCTGCTTATCGCGCGTCTACAAAAGGCCAGACTTCAACTCATCACGGCCCAGGATCCGGCCGCCGTTTCCGAAGGACTTCAATTTTCCGTTCGCGATTTGTTGCTGCTAATGACTCTCGTCGCCATTCTGCTTAAGACGGGGCAAGTCGTAAGAGGTTATCGTGGAGGCGCCGCGGAGACGGCGTACACGATGATCATCATGGGGCTGCTCAGTCTCTGTTTGACCGCACCGGCACTAGCAATGGTTTGGGCGACACTCGGTCAACAGCGACCTCAGAGGCGAATGGCCATCGCGATGGTCCTATCGCTCTTTTCCGGCCTGACAGCTTCGTATTTCACGGAAGTTTCTTGGGAGTGGGATTCGGAGGCGCTGTGGGAGATCCTAGCAGCGGTAATCATGGTAGCGACCCTCGTCGGAAGTTCCCTGCTGGTCATCAGGTCTCTCGGGTGCCGGCTCGTTCGCGCTGACTAGCTGGACAGCGCCACGTTCCATGTTGCGCGAGGGTTTCCATGTTGCGCGCGGGTCTCCGACCCCATGTTCGGCGCGGGTCTCTGACCCCGCCGCGGCGGTGACCGAAGGTCTCAGGGAGATCCTATCTTCGCCGGCGTGGGAAGGGGAGACCTGCGATTTGCTACTTTCCAGGGGCTGGATCTTTCCGGTGCCAAGTTCTCTTCCAGCTGGTTGAACAATATCCGCTTCAGCCAGACGACTCTTACCAAGCAAAGAAGCTATCGTTTGATCCGTCCGAACGACAGTCCCTTGTCACTCGGAGGGCTGTCGACGGGCTTGAACGTGAAACGGTCGGTGTCGTTGGGTGTCGCACGACCAATCATCGTACCTTGATCACCGCCATCGAGAATCAACAGATCGTTAGACAGCGTGTAAGTCCCTTTCATGTCGATGGGATCCTGGCCCTTGACGGCGCTCTTCCACACGAAGTTACCGTCTTCATCCAGCGTCAAGTCGAACGCGGCATCGTCACGTTCGGCCTTCCAGGGTCCAATCAAGTCGGTCGTGGGACCCGTGTCCGTGGAATCCGAGTCACTGGAATCCGAATCGGCAACCTGCTCGGACTGCGACGTGTCTGCAGGCGCCGCCGTGTCGGCCGGTTGCTCGTCGCCGCCGAGTGACGCCAACATATGTTGCGCCACTTGGTCCTTGGGCTGCTGCTGGACCACCACTTTCAACGCATCGATCGCCTCGTCGGGTTGGCCACAGATGAGTCGATGGTAGGCCAACACGAAGTGAGCTGATGCGTCCGTGGGATGACTATCGCAGTAGTTATCCAGCGCGTCCAACTGCTGTTCGTACACGTCCGTGTCCGAATACAACCCACTCAACGTCGTCCAGTCCATGCCGGGTGCGACGGCCAGAAAATTGTTCAGAATCGCCGCGGCCGGCCCATACTCTCGCAGCGCGAACATGCAGAGCGCCGAGAGTTCGTGCAGCACCGGATCGTTCGGCAACTTGAGGATCGCCTGTTGCATTTGCGCCGAGGCGCCAGGAAAATTGCCGGCCTTAAACGATGCCAATGCCTTGTCAGACAACTCGTACGCCGCTTGCTCATCTGACGTCACTGGCGGCGGCTCCGGTTCGGCTGCCGTCTGCGAATTGTCGGTCACCGAATTGTCGGTCGTCGAGTAATCATTGATCACAATCGGCTGCGAGTAGTCGTACGCCGGTGACGTAACGACGGCCGTGTCATAGTAAGGGTTCGCGTAACTGTAGGCGTACGGATAGCCCCAACTGGTCGTTAGCGAACCGAGTCCCCATCCAACGGCACCCGTCGCCAAAGGAACGTACCAGCGGTTCCCCCAGTGGCCAGACCAGCCACCGTGGTACCAACGATGGTGATTGTGGACATGGTGGTTAGTCCAATGTCGGGACCAATTGCCACCGCCGGGATGGCGTCCCCAACCCGGTCGGTTGTATCCCCGACCTGGTCGGTTGTATCCCCAATTGTTGCGAATGTTGATGTTGTTGATGTTGTTGATGTTTCCGCTACCGATGATGGGTCGGTTCGGTCTCCCCGGACGATTCGGGCGTCCAGGGCGATTCGGGCGTCCAGGGCGATTCGGACGTCCTGGGTGCCCGGGACGATTGCCGTGGCCGTAACTAGGCAATTGAGTAGGACGGTCACCTAGGATCGGCCGATCTCCGTTACCGGGACGCCCGGGTCGAGTCGGGAGCGCCGGGAGCGTTCCAGGACGTCCAGGTCGTGTCGGGAGCGTTCCGGGACGCCCGGGTCGATTGCCAGGTCGTGTCGGGAGCGTTCCGGGACGCCCGGGTCGAT
>JAJRVM010000069.1 GCA_024277285.1 Planctomycetota bacterium | reverse complement strand
GGTACAGTTTCGCCTCCATTCCAAGTTTGATACCCATCGTCTTGTTCTCCGCTTACCGAACTGAGTCTCGCCACATCTGTGGCAGTTTTGGTTTTTCCCGCTCGAAGGCCGGGCCCATGAATGGACGCGGCTTGTAGGTTGTCCGCACTCGCCGCTTCCGTCGCCGGCGCGCGGCGACTCCGCCATGTTCCAGCAGTTCCGGTGCGTTGGTTCCCTTGCCCAACAGCACCGGCCCGATGATCACGTTGCTCTTCTTGGGGTCGTACACAAAGAAGATCGTTCGCTTGAGCAAGCCCGTATGGCTGCTCGGCGGCGATCCGGGAGCCGAGACACGTTTACGTTTTCGAATGCTCGACCGCGCACCTCGACGCACGAACGCACCGAATCGCGAAAGGACACGTCGCTCGGCGCGGTTCACCGCACCGATGACCTTGTTACGGTCAAAGAACATGCCTTTTGCTTGATCGATGGTCATGCCAATCATGGGCTACCTCATCACTCGAAACGTAAAGGTCAACAGCCCGGTGAATTGGCGGAACTGGTCCAAGTGCTCCTGTGAGAAGACTGGCTCGTTCTCTGTTTTCAACCAGACCGCACCCGGGTAACTGTCCAGACGTTTGAGGCGGAAGAAGTCGGCGATCTCGTCGACCAATGTCAGCAGAGGATCGATCTCCGCGTTGTCCGCCACGTCCAGCTTCTTCTGTACGGCCACGTCGATGGCGTAATCGTGTTGGTTGTGAGCCCGCCCACCGGGAACGATTGACAGGCTTTTGGGAACTACGGTTACGCGGACGTTTTTGAGATCGGCCAGTTCGAAGACCGGAAGATACGCCCGTTCGGCTTCGAACTTTTCGCTGAAACTACCGGCGTTGAGTTGCACAACCACCGCCTCCGCAATGTCCGCGATAACTGCCATCACTACCGCCTCTCGCTTGTTTCGTTGCTGTCCTCGTATCGGGCCTCGATCGATGCGATTCCCCGAGCCAATTCCTGAAGTTTGGCGACCAGTTCGTCGAACTGTTCCTGAGTCAAAAGCAACTCACGCCCACGGTCTTGCCGCAACTTGCGCAGTTGCACCATGAGCAGCGGGATTCCATATTGAATCAGCAACAACAGGATCGCTCCGGTTGCGGCTCCACCCACGATGAGCGTTGCTGTTTCACGGCCTCCCAGGTTGGTGTCCGGGGGTCGGTCGCCCTCCCCGGTTCCGGGCGTCTTGTCTGGAAGAGCGGGAGCATCTGGTGTCGGATTGTCCGGTTCGATAATCGAGTCAATGAGATCGTCCTGGACCTGGATCGTCGCGGTTGAGCTTCCGATCGGCCATTGAAGCGGGGTGCCTCCGGTGGTCGCCGGCACGCGAACGACGGACACGCTTGCCAAGTCCTGACACTCGACTTCGCGTGCTCCGCGCGGTAGCGATTCGATCGATCGTGGCAACTTGCCACGCATGGCGTTCAGGAGGAACGGCGTCGATTGGCCCATTCCTTCCCCACCACCTGCCCACGTCAACAGGGCGACAACACGGGGGCCGGATTCAGAATGATCGATGACGCTGGAGCCGCTCCGGCCGCCGATCGCTTCCGGTTTCCAGGTCAGCACTTGCCCCTCGGCTCGATTCATTTTCAAAACTTGCAGGCTTGGCCATTCGCATCGCGGACAACCGTTGTTCGTGATGGTCGCCGACGTGTCCGGGTGGCGATCAGCGAGTGGAATCGGTGTAACGTCTTTTGCAAATTCCGGATCGCATTTCAGCAACGCAAAATCGACGCTCATGCCACGACCGTAACCGGAGGCGATGATCGTGCCGCGACCACGCTCGCTGCTGCCGTCGGCATCCCACCTTTCAAGGTTCACAATTCGGCCACGCGATGTTCCCGCCACATGAGCATTGGTCAGAACAATTGCATCGCCTTGGCCATCACGCCCAACAATCGTTCCACTGCCGCAAACGTTTCCTACCGTTACGCGAACCGTCGCCCGAACAATCTGTTCGAGCCGGTCTTCGTTGCTGGTAGTTGCGGCCGCTTCGCCCAATTGCGATGCGGTGACGAATACGTCTTCTTGCAACGGCGAAAGCAGAATCGTATTGGCAGGCATGACCTCCTGTTGCTGAACAACAGGCGGCTGGAATGGGATTGGGCACCGTCCAATTCCGCACCGTGGCCATTGAGCATGGGCGTTTGACGCAGACAACGCTGCCAATACGAATACGATCACCAGCCAGCCTTTTTTTGTTGTTGTCTTCCCTATCATCCTCTCACTCCGTGTCAATCTGTTTGGTGTGAATCCGCAGCGTCTTGCGGTAGGGATCGGACCAACGCCACTCCGGTTCCTTGCCCGGAGCCATCACCTCGTACACATAGGTGACGGTCCCTTGGGTTTCTCGAATCCGATCGCCGCGTTTGGGCAGCACTGCTGAACCGAGCAGTACCAAGTCGACGGCGAGGACCAGGAAGTCGCGAGATTCGATTCGCTCCAGCACTCCATGTCCGTTGTCGATCTCGAAGACAGTCCGACCGATCGTGGCTTGCAGCAAAACGCTGTCCGCGCCTCGCTGGTAGGACACGCTTCGCGTCGCATGTTTGGTCCGCTGGTCTTCCAGCCAGTTGGATCCTGTCTCAAGCAAATCGGCCAAGGTTTTTCTCCCTACTGACTCAGGCGAACGGGGACCGTTGCGTCAGCATCCACAGTGGCGGCCACGGTTTTGCCAAGTTCCTTATTCGCACCGGCCGCCGAGTTGGTCGTCGCTTCCTTCGCGGCGGCGTCCCAATAGACGATCGCTCCAGCCGAGATGGCCGAGCCAACGCCCGTTGCCTTTGGAAAGTCGAATACGCCGACGACAGCCAAGGCGCCGAGTTTGCCGGTCGCAATGTCCCCTTTGGCGATCCCGATGAGATCGCCCTGCACGACCACGTCGCCCGCCACAACATCGCTGCCAGGCGTGTAGTCGATGTAGCCGCCGTCTTGAATGAACTGTGCCGTTGCCATCTGGATTTACTCCTATAAATGTGTTGGTTAGGCCGCGCCCTTGCTCTTAATGCCGGCCAGGTACTCGGCCAGATCGACACCAAAATCATGGTAGCCGCGAAACTGCACGCCGAGTTGGTTGAAGTCCGCCTCGGCCATGTCGACTGTCGGGTTTTGTTGGCCGCCCAGGAACGAGACCACGACCGACGCCAGGTTGCGCGGTGCGCGGAACAGATACCACGCGGTCGTGCTGTTGCCGGTGAAGTCGGTGTCGCTCAACCAGTCGCAGACGACCGGTCGGTATTTGCCGGCATGGATGTTCGCATCAGGAATCGTTTCC
>JAJRVM010000068.1 GCA_024277285.1 Planctomycetota bacterium | reverse complement strand
TGCCCTAGTGCCACGTCACCCCGTCGTCCACGAGCGCGTAGCCTGGTGTAGAGCGCCTTCACCTGGGGATTGCATCGGGTGGCTACCAATGCTGCCATCCACAAGTGCTTGCGAACAAGGTCGTTCCCTTTCCTCGACATGTGTTTTGTGCCCTGGGGAAGTGGGTTGCCGTCTTTGTCCACTCCCGAGCTTCTTTCTTCGGGAAAAACACCGAGCGAAAGAAAAAGGGGGAGTAGTACATGTTTCGTGGCGAAACAGGGGAGGTGGGAAGAACCAATGCAGGTTGTAACGTGACACTTCAATGTCACTATGAGCTAGTGGTATATGGGCAAGAAGTTCGCCTTGCCTAGCCTGCGTAGTCGTCTGGCGAAAAAGTACTACTCCCCATTTCTCCCATTTCTCCCCTTTCCGGCGCGTGGTGGGTCGGCACAAGCCGTTCGCTGCCACCAGGCTGTCTCGAGGAGGCCAAGTCTACTGCGAGGCAATGGGAAACAGGCGTTGCAGTTCCTCCTTGCTCGGCTGTCGCCCGTATTCGCAGAGCTGAAATGCCTCGGCATATTTCACGTTCTTTCCCGCTTCTTCACCGTAGAGTGCGATCAACTGCTGGCGACACGAATTCGCGACCCCAGCAAAACGGCGCCGAAAACTCTCGCGAACGCGTTCCAATCCAGATGTCCGCTCTTCCGCTGTCTTGGGCGCGCGTTCGACGCTGCCCATAGCTCCGCCTTCGAGAAACTGCGATTCCATCTTCGCCAACGCGTCGACTTTCTGCTCGATGACCGAGTCGATCGAAACGACGAGGTCGGGTCGAAATGGATTCGGAAGCTTGAACCGGTCGTACGAATAGAGGAACACGGGGTTCTTCTTGAGGGCGGGGGTGTCGGGGCAGAGGAACGGAACGCCAACCATATAGGCACAGTCCTGCATCAGAACGCCCGTATAGCGGTGATCAGGGTGGTAGTCATTGGGCCGGTGCCCGATGACGATGTCGGCATTCCATTGGCGAATCAAACGCGTGATAATCTTGCGGTTCTCCAACGTCGGCATCAGTTCACCGTCGTGAACGTCCAGTACGTGGGTCGTGGCGCCAAGCATCTTGTCCGCCGCGGATACTTCGGCAAACCGTCGTTTCGCCAAGGGGCCGCCCGCCATTCTCCAGTGGCCGATGTCTCCGTTGGTCATGGAGACGAACTTTACGTGATCGCCACGCCGTGACCATAAGATGGACGTGCCGCCCGCCCGAATCTCGCAGTCATCCGGATGAGCGCCGAGCACGACGATCCCGAGCTTGCCATCATCGGTTCGAATGGGAGTGCCGGCAAACGTCTTTGCCGTCAACTCGCCATCATCGCCACGCGACACGGCAAACCCCAACGCGGTTGCCAACAAAAGGCCGAAGCCAACCCCACCTGCAAACATGTGCCATCTCTTCATCGCGAGTTCCTTTGCATGCTGAACATCAGTAACGCCATTGGTAAAATATACCCCGGCGTTGCGGTAAAGTCATGCCCCAGGTTGAAGGAAAAGGGGAGCCGTACATTTTCGCCAATCGACGAGGCAACACAGGCAAGTTATCGTGTGTCGTGACACCTTCCTGTCATTGTCGGCACGTGCGGCGTGCATCGATGCGAATTGTTCCGCGGCCGCGCGCGGAGTGTGAACTGTAGTCCAAGCTGCCTGGCAGTCTGCTCGATCCATTGGCCGCCGCCGTAGGGCCTACCTCGCTCGGCACATCGGCGCAGGGCATCGATCTCGGCGCCAGTCAGCGCCTGGTTCACACGACGGAGCCAATCGTCTGGTCATGGCACCGGCCAATCGCAGAGCGGCAGCGCGCGAGAATCGTCGGGATGCAGTCGAGCGCGGGCACTGGTCCACACCCAGTCCTCAGCGCGTTCGACGAGTCCGGCAGGCACCGGATTCCGCTCGACGTGGCGGAACGCTGTGTAGAAATGCTCGTCACTCTCCACGGGAAACGACTTGAAGGGACCTTGGTAGACGTGCCCTTCACTTTCACGGTGATGAGCCTTCTGCCAGCGACGCACGCGGGTCGTTGTCATCGGGTGCAAAAATGCGGATAGCTGATCATCCAGTTCCGGCCACGGCACGAAATGCCAGTGGTTCGCCATAAAGGAGTAACCGAGTATCCGCATCGGAACGATCAGCAACGTTTCTTTCACGACACGCACGAAAGCTTCGTCATCTGCTGGTCCAAAAAACAGCGTCTGCCGTGCATTCCCCCGATTCAGCACGTGAAATGCGGTTCCTCCAGGACAATGTCGCTTCCCTCGTGGCACGTGGTGTTTTCCCGCCGGCGGGTCCTACGCGCGCACCGGCAACCAACATGCTCGCGCATGCTCTTCAACTCGTTGCCGCTCAACAACGGCAAGCGTTCCATTAGAAGAATCACCAACGGTGTCCTCGACCCTTCGTGGAAAAAGAGCCGAGAAATGGGATGCGTTGATTTCGTTGATCGCTCACGTCCCACACTGCGTAGATTGCCGCATAAAATGTACCCCTCCCCATTTCTTGCCGATCGAGGACGCGTACGACTACAACCGGGACAAGGCCGTGAACGTGCAAGACGACCTGATCGCGCGCAGTAATCCCTCCACGTGGCTCACCGACCTTAACTTGATCGATCTTTCCGCCCCCAACCCGGTGAAGGTGTCGGTCAATGACAGTGGCGCCGCCGTCGAGCAGGGCGCGGGACCGCTGGCCGGCACCGAGTTGCCGCTGGAGAAGGCTTCGTTTTCCTCTACTGTGGCCGTCGACGTTCCAACCGGCCAATCTTCCGAGTCACACGTCACGATTGCCGTTCCCTTATTGGCGAGTGCTATAGAAGCTACGCAGCCTGTGGCCGAAGGTGTTCTGGCAGTTGGCCATGAACAACCGATGCGCGAAAAATGTGAAGAAACTATTCATGAGTCGTTCGAGGATTGCGACTTGTCTTTGACTCAGATCGTCAGCGGCGTTCTCGATGTGCGTGGTGTTCATCGACCGTGGCTGGGGAGCATGGATTTGTTGTTGGCACCCTTCTCGCAGCAACGGCGGGACATGCCACGGACAATGGTTTCAAGCGTTTGGGATGAGTTGTCCACGTCAACTGATGAAGGCTTTGACTGCGCGTTGATCGTTGGTTTTCCAAACGCGGTGGATTCAACATGGAGTGACTTGGCCCACCGCTTCCACGCCGCGCGTCACGAGCAACAGCGGGACGACGATCTGGAGCAGGCTGTAAGTCTGTCGCTCAAGGGACTTTTCGCAGAGTAAGAAAATACCCGACGGCGCGTCGAGACGGGTCCAGAAGCGGATTTGTTTTTAGCTGGCGGTTGCTAGCGACCTACTGCTATCGGTGGATCGACGATAGAAATAGGAGTCGCGACGCTTGAGAATCCAGCTGCTGAGGCGGTCATCGTCGCAGAGGGCGGCGGCCCGGACTTGCAGGATCGCCTCGGATCCCTCAGGACGGTTCCAGAATGTCTCCGTGCCTTTGACCCGAAAGTTGACCTCTTTGATCAGCGATTCGATCATGGAGGTCGAGACGGGGAGCCCTTCTTTGCGATAGGCAGGATAGTCCATCCGCTTCTGGTTATTGGTCAGGTACGTCACTGCAGTTTGTACGATTACGCGAGGATCGTGGTCCGGTAACGACTCATTCGTTGCTGTGGGATTTTGGGTTTGCCACGCACGCAAACGTTCCAGCAGATCGGCAACTCTACCTTGCCAACAATCAGTGCTTGCCTTGAGGTAGAAAGACCAAGGATTGTCAGGTGCGATCACCTGGGCCGCGTTGTAGATATACGAGAGGGGATGCACGAAGTCGACAATAGCGACGAAGTGAGGAAAGTACTTCTTGTGCAAAGTCCAATTCCCAAACGGTCCGCCAATTCCACGAAGACGTTCCACTCTTGCTCGCTGATTGTTCCACGAGCCATTTCGCTCATCCTTGAACGGGGTTGTTGCCTCACAGGACTCTCCAATTCGCCCAACTTCGTCACCAGCATACGAAAACCGTCTAAATTCTCCTCTTGACACTTTCGCTCGGTTTTAGGGCAGACGCGATTCCGTAAATGCACCCTCCTTGGGCAGAAGGGAAATATAATAGTTGACGTCGCCCGGTGCCCCGGTTAGAAAAACGCATGGCTAGGAGGAGCCGGATCAGGTGCGGGATCCGGCCGTTGGCGCGGTGTTTTTCACAGTTCGCGAAGAATCTTCGTCACAGATTCGCGAAGCCCTTCTATTTGAGGTTAGTGCAAGGAGCGGAGCACTGCCTCCGTCTCGCCGCCAATGCCGACGGAGAGCCCCGCATCTTGCCGGAAAGCGATTTTTTTCCAGTGGGGCATCAGGAGCACCGTGATGGCGAGTGGATCATTCTGTCCAGGTCGAGAACAACTGCAGCGTTATGCGACCGGCAGGTTGGACGCGCAAACTCTCACGAAACTGCGAGAGCATCTTTCGACGTGTTCGGCGTGTGCCGAGACGGTACGTTTGCTCGCGCGGGACGACGTTCCCGCCAACTCATTAGTAGACGACGCACTGCCAAACCACGAACGGGCCGTGATGCTGGATTTCTCGAGCGACAGTGTGTTGGGAAACGAAGTGTTGGGCGATAGAATACCTCCCGTCATCAAAGCCGTGGCGATACCGACCGTGTCGAACCTCGCGGACGAGAGTATTCGCGACAGCACGCCCAACAGCAGCACATCGATTCCCAAGCAAATCGGACAATACCGGATCTTGGCGCAAATCGGGGAGGGCGGCATGGGAGCAGTGTACAAGGCAGTGCACACGAAGCTAGACAAACTGCTGGCACTGAAGCTCCTTCCGACGCGCCGGCTATTGGAAAGCAATGCGGCGCTACGATTCGAACGAGAAATGAAGGCCATCGGACGTTTGGAACATCCCAACATCGTGCGTGCCACGGATGCCGGCCATTGCGACGGCTTGGATTATCCCCAACGTTGCAAAAAAATCATGCCGCAAGGGAGTCGAGACGGTCGAGTATTTGCAACAGCCGTCCCTTGAGCAACTTCCCGCGACAGAAAGCCAGCGTTAGTCGACCGCGTGGTTGGGTGAGCCGTCCAGCCCGTTGAATGACGGTCTTTCGGAGTGTACCGACTTGCTCGAATACCCATAGCGTAGCGCGGCCGCTTGTTGTGCCGCGTTCGCGCGGCTGCGTTATCATTTGCAATTCGCGAACCAAGTTGTGAGCAAACACGGTGGCCAATAAGTAAAGTTGATTTCCCGTGCAAGTCCGTACCGGGATGTAATCCATCTGACACTGAGTCTTCAACTGGCCGAATACGTTTTCCTGGGAACCTCGTCCTTCGTGGTATTGCACGATCGCCTGGGCTCCCACTTCCTTGTTGGTTACGATTACTTTGAACTCATAGCCGTATTCGTGAGGCTGGAACAAATCCAACTGCACCGGACCTTTACGTTGTTTCTTGGACCGCGTACGGATGAACAAGAATCGAAAACGACGATTCCAGGATTTCGGTTTCCATTGACGCTCGAAGTAAGAAACGTCTTCGTTCATATGAATCCAGCGACTCCGATGCTCGATGAGGCCCTTCAGTTCGACAAAACGTTCAAACGGAACGCTGACAGTAAACTCCACTCGTTGCCCAGCGAGTGCCATCACGATTTCGTCACTGAAGAAGGCGCTGTCCATGCGGACTTCGATCACGACTCCTGGCAACGCGTGACGAACTTGCTCGACACAGCTCAAAATATAGTCTTTCGCACCGTTGGAGTCATGAACATTGCCCGATCGATGCAAGAAATCAAACACTTGTCCCGTCTGGGCAATCGTGCAAAAGAGCGGGTAATAACTTCGCGACCCTTTCTTCTTCTTGTTGAAGCCGACGGCTGTCCCTTCTGCACGTCGCTTGGTCGACTGTACGGACCCATCAAAGTCCAGCGTGATACGTACCAAGCCGAGTTTCGCGAGCCGTTCCAGTGTCAT
>JAJRVM010000008.1 GCA_024277285.1 Planctomycetota bacterium | reverse complement strand
GTTCTTCGGGGGTCTGCGAAGCCGTCGCACGATCGACGAGTTCTTCTTCAAGCTGCTCCTGCTCTTCGGCGGTAAGGTCGTCATCATCCTCTGGTGGCACATCCAATGTTTCGGCAAGCAGCTTTCGGCCTCGCTCGCCAATCTTCTCTTCTCGCAATCGCTTCTCCAAACGTTCGTGCCGGCGTTTGAGTGATTGGAATATCGCTTCGGGACTGGATGCCAGTCGACGCTGCAAGGACGTGAGTGCGAAGCCGACCGATCCTTTCCTCTGCCCGCCAAGAGCTTCGGCCTTGCCCATTTCCGTTTTGACGTATTCGGTCACGGCCTCATAGAGTGCTGCCTCCGCATCAGACAGCTTATAGTTGACCGTGTATGCGTGGCGTTCAGGAAAAAGCGGCGTATTGTCGAACCGCACCATTTCCTCTTTCACCATGCGACGCATGACATCGGTCGCATCGACCTTGTGGACGCCATCACGGAACTTGCCGTAAAAGCGATCTGAGTCGAGCAGCGACAGGAATAGCTGGTAGTCTTCTTCCTTGCCGTTGTGTGGTGTAGCAGTCATCAGCAACAGATGCCGTGACTGCTCGCCCAGTTTTTCGGCCAGGATGAACCGTTTGGTTCGCTCTAACTTGTTGCCATAGTAGTGCGCGGCGCACTTATGGGCTTCGTCGAATATTGCCAGATCCCAAGACGCGGCGCAGAGTTTGTCCCGGAGTTCTTCATTTCGCGACATCTGGTCGAGCCGCACGATCAATCGGTCGTGGTCCTCGAAAGCATTGCCACTTGGCGACGCAAGTTCCAACTCCTTGGAAAAGACTCGAAATTCGAGGCCGAACTTCTCCCAGAGTTCGTCACGCCATTGTTCAACTAGACTCCCCGGGGCAACGATCACGATTCGCTGGGCATCCGCCCGCATCAGGAGCTCGCGAATGTAAAGACCCGCCATGATGGTCTTGCCGGCTCCAGGATCGTCCGCCAGCACGAATCGAAGCGGTTGCCGAGGCAGCATTGACTCGTACACAGCAGTGATCTGGTGGGGCAACGGTTCGATGTTTGATGTGTGGACTGCCATCATCGGATCAAACAGAAAGGCCAGATCAATACGTTTGGCCTCAACCGCCAATTTGAACGCGTCACCATCACCGTCGAACGACCAGGGACATTCGGCCACGGCGATGGCGATATTCTCTTCGTCAGCCCGACCAAGCAGCCGTTCTTTCGTCTGGCCATCGGGCGTTCGGTAGAAAACCTGCATTGAATCATCGCCGATCGCCACCACAGCGGCGATGGTTGCGACGACGGACGGTTCAAGGCCGACCAATGAAAGTCCGGTTGTCAGGTCTTCGAGTTTCAACATGCTCCATCCCATGCATGGCGATTTCGCCGGCAATAAATGTGTATCATCTCGCTTTTCTAGGTCCGTTAGATTCGGCTTTTCCCGTGCGAACCCAGTCATCAATCTCCTGCCGCTTGAATTTCCAGAGACTGCCGACCTTGTGGGCGGGCATGTTCTTCCGCTCGATCCACTTGTAGATCGTGTCCCGCTTCACGCCGAGGTATGCGGCAATTTCGTCCACGGATAACCAACGGTCACTGGCTACGTTGCTCATCTCGACCTTTCGATGGTGAATCGCAAGAAATAGAGATCGCAGAAATTCTGTCCAATGTATCCCACCGGAAACGGTTAGATCGTAACCGATGTGCCGGCTGGTGAATACCAACGGAGAAGCGGCTAATCGGAAGCCTGGGGGAAAGAGGGGGGCTGCATGGAATCGACATGCTCGATTGGGGACATCGGGCATTGGAGCATCGTCATCAATCGGCTCCACCAGCGCGACCGTTTGACCCCGGTTTGGCGTTGCTTGAGGCGAGCGCGTTTCGCTTGGCCATCTCAGCCGCGATCGCGCCCAGCATAGCCGCTCTTTGCGTTTCGGTCGTCATGACTTCGACGTGTTCCACTTGAAGTTTGTCAGCTGTCCCCTTCAGCTCGTCAGTTTGGTTCTGGGCTTCCGCCTGCCGGTATTCGCGGAAACAAGAGACGAACACTCGCTCGCTTGTGGTGCTCAGGGCGATTCGCCCGCACTTGGATAGTAACGCGTCCATCACGTCGCGCCGGGGGTCCCAGCGTCGCCGGGCTTGGCCGAGGATGCTCGCGGCATGCTCGACATCTAACGTCGCGCGAATTCGCGTGGCGGCGGCCTTACGGACTTGATTCGGCGACCAGTTTGGAATCAGGTCTGCGCTTGCATCTTCTTCACGCCGCTTCTCATTGACTCTATCAATCGGGCGACTTATGGCACGTCGATAGCTGTCGGCGGTATACGGTTTGTCTCTTCCCCAAGACCAGACAAACGAGCCTGCCTTGAGTAGCCAGGGCGCAAGAACAGACTGGGCACGTGGGCCAATGTAGATAGTCCTGTTTTTTCCGCGATGAGCCGTCTTGTGCTCTTGCAACCGGCACTCCCACACATCGCCGCTGCGGTCAATGTCTTCCGGTTTCATCCTCACTAACTCACCGGGGCGGCAGCCCGTCCATTGCTGAAAACGAACCATGTCGGCCACGACGGACTTCAGGTGAGGTACGGTTTGATCGACCACTGCGTCGTCGACCGGCTCAATCTTGGGCGAGGCGTGAAGTCCCGAGTCAGTACGGATTCGCAAATCCTTTATGCGATCGTAGGCATTTCCCCGGATCAGCTCTTCATTCTTGGCCCACAGGAAGATGGCTTTCACTTTGGCCAAGACGTCTCTCGTGTAACGAAGGCTCCAGTCATTCGCTTTGGCAGCTTCTTCGATTGTCCGTCGCAGCGTTGCAGGGCCAAGTGACTCCGCAGGCTCTTTTCCGTGCTGTTCACGAAGCAACCGGATAACTGGCCGCCAGCAGACAGCGTTGCCAAAACGGCCTTTTCCGTGCCGGCCATACCGGCGTTTGCATTCGGCCCACCATTTGGCCAGGAGTTGCGTGAGGGTTGTGGGCTTGGCGGCGACGTCATCGTCAAGATACCGAGCGATGAGATTGTCGTATTCCAGTTTTGACTCAGAGGAGCCGTAGACGCCAAGGTAGTGGTCTTTCCCGTTGATTCGGACTCGGGCTTGACCGCTTGGCTTGTGATGAACGTACGCGGGGATGTGGCGTTTTCTTGCCATGACAGTGCCTTCCAATCGCTAGGGTAGTTCTAGGGTAGCGATCGCGATTGCACTGCCTGCTGGCAGGTAACGTAAGTGCTTACGTTTCAAAAGCTTACAAAGTCGGGGCGACTGGATTTGAACCAGCGACCTCTGCGTCCCGAACGCAGCGCTCTACCAGGCTGAGCCACGCCCCGAAATTGCGTGTGATGTTTGTTGGTGCTTACCCCTCTGGGGTGCGGCACTTTGCCGCCGCCGCCGCTCAAGGCAAGGATCACATAGTACACACTTCCAGACACTTGGGCAACTCGACGTGTTCGCACCCTGCTGTGGCGATTCTTCAGGCCTAGATCGTCGCGGGCCCGGGCAAAACTGTGCCATGGAGGCATGATGTTCGCGCTGCTCACGTTACTCCACCCCCGGGCTCGCTTGGGGGCCGTCCCTTCGGGACCTAAGACCCGGGACTGAGATTGTCTTTCTGACACGCGCATTACGCATTGGCAAAATCGTTGTCGCTGCGATGAAGGTGCGGATAATCGCCCTTGAGGACCTGAGGGACGCCTCCTCTCTCCCTCCCCCCTCTCCCCCTTACCCACACTCCCCCTCTCCCACACTCCCCCTCACCCACACTCCCCCTCTCCCCCTCTCCCACACTCCCACTCTCCCACTCTCCCACTCTCCTTCTCACTCCGCCACGCGCCAGTCGACCAAGTGCAGCTCGACGCTGCGGCGACCGCGGAAGTCGTTGATCACGGGACGATAGGCGATGTCAAATGGCGTTGATAATTGGGCCAACTCTTCGGCCCAATCGCCTTGCCCGAACGCCACACTGCGCAACGTTACGCCATGCTGAGACAGCTTGGCCGACAAGTGCCGTTCGCCACCGCCCATCCGCTTCGGTGGTTCGTCCAACGTCACCCCGCTGGCCGCGAGCACCGGGCGTGGGTTCCCGGCCCCAAACGGTGCCAATTGCTCGATCTGTAACAACGTTTGCAGTGTCAACTGGCTCAGGGGCGCTTCGGCATCAATCCGAATCTCTGCCACGCGATTCGACTCCGAAATTTCGCTGGCCGCATAGTCGCAAAAGTCCGCGCGAAAACGCTCGACGCGGTCGTCGGCGATCTGTAATCCGGCCGCCGCCGCATGGCCGCCGAAACCGATCAGGTGCTCGCTACACGCTTGCAACGCTTTGTGTAGATCCAGTCCGCCCGCACTGCGCGCTGAACCGGTCCCTGGCTTCGCGCCAACCTGGTCCTGGGCAATCACGACCACCGGTCGATGGTGTTTTTCGGCCAAACGGCCCGCCACAATTCCAATCACCCCGGCATGCCAGCCCATCCCCGCCAGCACCAGCGCCGGGTCGTTGTGCGGATCGAATTGTTCTTTCAATTGCTTGTTGGCCGCAAGCTGGATGCTCCGCTCGAGGCTGTCTCGGCTGCTGTTGAGTTCGTGAATATACTCGGCCAACGCCTTCGCTCGATCCGCATCCTCAGTAATCAACAACTCGACACCCAACTGCGCTTGCCCCAACCGGCCTGATGCGTTCAAACGAGGCGCCAGCATGAACCCCAAGTCCTCACTCTTGAGCTGTTGTTTCTGGTGCATCTTTGTCACTTCCAACAGCGCTGCGATGCCATGTTCCGGTTGACGGTGCAGGCTGTTCAAGCCGTGATGCACCAGGATGCGGTTTTCGTCGATCAACGGAACCACATCGGCCACGGTCCCTAGCGCCGCATAACCCATCGCGGCGACCAGGAAATCTCGCATGGGCGGGTTCACTCGCGGTGAATTGCTGGCCCGTTGGCAAAGTGCCCACGCCAGTTTGAAGGCCACTCCCGCGCCACATAAGCCGCCAAACGGGTAGAGGTGGCCTGGTAGACGCGGATGCACCACCGCCGCCGCCTCGGGCAGCGCGCTGCCCAACTCGTGATGGTCCGTGATGATCAGCTCCAAGCCAATTTCAACTGCCGTCTGTGCCTCGTCAACACTGGCAATTCCGCAGTCGACGGTGATCACCATCGACGCGCCACGTGTCGCTAATTGCCGTAACGCAGCACTGTTGAGCCCATAACCTTCTTCGAATCGGTTCGGTACGTAGTAGCCAACGTCCGCGTGCAGTAATCGCAAGCATCGATAGAGCAACGCCGTGGCCGTCATGCCATCCGCATCATAGTCGCCGTAGATGACGATTCGGCGCTTCGCTTGGATCGCAGCGTAGATCCGGTCGGCCGCTTCACTTAGCCCGGGCAGTAGATCCGGGTCGCGCAGCCCTGTCATCTTGTTGTTGAGAAACACCGCAACTTCATCCGGAGCCGATACCCCGCGTGCTAACAGCAATTGGGCAACGATCGGTGGCACTGATGCACGCGACTCGAGTGAGGCAATTTTGTCCGGATCGTGGTTATGGAAACGCCAGCGTTTGCCCATGTGAGAGTCCCGAGCAAAGAGCAATAAGAAAGAGTCTAGAACGGAGAGTCTAGAGCGGAGGAGCCGCGAGGTAGCAGTCCGCGTGAGAACCTGTCACATAATCTGGTTAACGTGCAGGAGTTCTCGATATTGGGCAACGCCGCCGATCGTCTTGTGCCAGGTTCTAAGTATGATGGCACGGGGTCGCATCGCGGCGATCAGAAATGAAGCCACGCTTCAACCTCCCAGCCGCGACAAGGCTGTCGCTGTCGCTGTGGTACGCATATTGACCGGTGCCGTTGACGCCCACCGAGTTCTTCGAGTTTCCAAGCGTCCGAAGTACTACTACTACTACTACTACTACTACTACTACTTCTTCTTCTCGACGTGAAGCGTGTGCCGGCGCAGGCGGGGTGAATACTTCTTGAGTTTCAGTTTTTCACCACCCGGTTTGCGACGCATGCTGTAGTTGTAATCACCCGTCTCTTGGCAAACCAAGAAAATCGTCTCCACCTTCTTCTTGCTTTTTGTACCTTTGGCCATGGTCATTAGTCCTTGTGCTGGTCGAATGCGTAACGTGTTGATTGAATACGAACGATCGGGCTCAGCGCTGTGTACACATTGTGACTGCGCCCAGTTGAGCGTCGTCGGTTGCCGTGCCGCCCTGCTTTTGGGGGAGGTGTAACTTGACGCGAATCCTGCAGTATAGCCGATGCCCCGTGCCATCGGCGAGGGGTGAATTAGCGACAAAAACGGACAAACAATGGGCCTTACCAGCAGTTCGCGGCGCATACGCAGCGTAGAAACGTTGCGGGAACCGACAAGTTCGACCAGAATAAATGGGTGCCGCTACGCTATAATAGAGGTGTGGATTCGATGGCTGGCGCGTTGGGACGAATGCCGCGCAATCCCCCCTACATAAGCAGCGTCGTGACGTGGCGTTTGGTGGGGCGACCCGCGCAGCTGCGGGCGGCGAATCCTTGTGCTGGACGGAGAATCGGCTAGTTTAGTGGAACAGCCGCCGGCAAACCGGTCTCATCGTGTGGTTTGCCGTGTGGTGAATAGGGGTGAATACGTTGCGTTTGGTCAGAGTTGCGTTTGCGAACCACGAAGCGGAGTCGCTGCGGTGGGGACGCGAGCGGTGCTGACGCGCGGAAGTTGTTGATTCCTTCGGTGGTCGTGCATCCCTGTGGCGTGAGGCCGCTGGTAATCTGGCTTCACGCGCCGAACAGTAAGTGCCTTTTCCTTTCTCGGAGCAGCAGTCCATGGCAAGCGATTCCCGCGTGTCGGGTTCTGAAGACGCTCGGACACCAAAAAAGAACACCCGTTCCAACGGTGCGCCGGATCTGGATCCCAATGCCAGTCCCAATCCAGAACCCAGCCCAAATACTTCGGCGCAGCCGATTTCCGATGACGCTGGTCCAGTGGCCGATCAAGCTGCCAGTGGGGATGCCGGCGCCGAGGGCACTATCGGAAATAGTGTTGGGGGAAATGGCACTGTGGGAAATAGTGATGGCCAGCCTTCCGCACCCCAGGGGGAGCCAAAGGGCACCAAGAAGCGGTCGGGCAAAGCGAACAAGCTTGCCGGCAAGAAAAGAGCTGACGCTCCGGAAAAGGAGGACAGGAAAACTCGGCAGCCGGAGGTTTCCGCAGACGCAGCCGTGGCCACCGGCGCGGCGTTTGACGCTGGGCAGCCGGATGACGGGCCGTCAAGAGACGGGCAGCCGGCAGCGGAGCAGGAAGAGCGCGAGTCGTTTTTTGCGCGCTTCGGCGGTAATCGGTTCCTGCTGTTCAACGCGGTGCCGAGTTGGATGGTCAGCATGATGATCCATGCCGTGTTGCTGATGATCCTGGCGTTGATGACGTTGCCTCAGCCTCCGGAGGGGCAGCAGATCGTGGCGGTGGCGGATCCGAACCGGGTGGAAGAGGTCGAGAACCTGGAGAACGAAGAGATTGACCCATTGGATGTTGACGTTTTTGAAGGCCAGATGCCGGCCGAGTCGTCGGACATACGGACGACGACAGCCGAACTGGACGTTCCTTCGCTTGACGATGTCAGTGCGGCACCGGAGCAGATCAAGTTGGAGGACTTCGGTGACATGGCGGCGCCGAGCGACGCGTTGATGGATTCTATCGGTGGCGGAATCGGCGAGGGATTGGGCGAAGCGCGAGGTGCCAAGGCACGGCGTGGACTTGTGGCGAAGAACGGCGGCAGCAAGGGGAGTGAAGCGGCCGTGGCGGCTGCGTTGAAGTGGTTGGCCGAGCACCAGCTGCGCGACGGCGGCTGGAACTTCGATCACACAACAGGGGCCTGTAAAGGACGTTGCACGCACCCGGGCGAGATCCCCAGCGCGCGGAACGGCGCGACCGCCATGGCGTTGTTACCGTTTCTTGGCGCCGGGCAAACTCACATGGAAGGGAACTACCAACAGACCGTGGAACGTGGCTTGGCCTACTTGGTGCGTTCGATGAAGCTGGGCAATGGCATGGGCGAGTTAAGTGATTCGGGTGGCCGACTGTATTCGCACGGCCTGGCTTCGATTGCCCTGTGCGAAGCGTATGCCATGACCAACGATTCCGGCCTGTTGCAACCAGCTCAACTGTCGCTGAACTTTATCGTTTATGCACAGGATCCGATCGGTGGCGGATGGCGGTACATGCCGCACCAGGAAGGGGACACCTCGGTGCTTGGCTGGCAGCTCATGGCGTGCAAGAGTGGGCATATGGCCTACCTGAAAGTTCCTCGCAAGACGCTGATGGGCGCCTCGAAGTTTCTGGACTTCGTCCAGGAAGATAATGGTGCCAGGTATGGGTACACCAAACCGGCGCAAGGCCCAGCCACGACAGCCGTCGGCCTGCTGTGCCGCATGTACTTGGGGTGGAAACATGATAATCCATCGCTCAAGGCGGGGGTCGAGTACTTGAATAAGACGGGCCCGACTCAAAACATGTACTACAATTACTATGCCACTCAAGTGATGCGGCATTATGGCGGTGAGTTCTGGGACGCGTGGAACTCGCGCATGCGCGACCGGTTGGTCAAGAGTCAGGATACGAAAGGGCACGCCAAAGGGAGCTGGTATTTTCCACGGGGCGCGTATTCAGACCGTGGTGGACGACTCTACTGTACGTCGATGGCGACTATGATCTTGGAAGTTTACTATCGGCACTTGCCCCTCTACGGCAAACAGGCTTCCGAGGAGGAGTTCCCGCTGTAGGGCGAGAATCGATGGAGAGTAGCCGCGCTGCATTGGCCCAACGCATTGGCCTGAATTGCCAGCGTATTGGCTGGACTCGTCATGGTAAGCGACTGTGGGTGAGACGCCCACAGGAGAAATACGAGAAACTCGGCAGCTGAGATCACTGCCGGAAAAAAGCATGTCCCGCAAGCCCACATCACCGCGCAGGCGTCATTCCCAGCAGCCCGACAAGCCGCCTCCGGTCGCGCAGCAACCGGTCGTAAAAGCGCCACCAATGCAGCCCGATAATGGGCCCTCTAGCAGCAAACCGACAGACGTGGCCGCTGCCGAGCAAGCGCTGGCCGAATCGGTTATGGAAGGCGAGGGCCGGTCGAGTGGCATGCGATTCTGGCACGCACTGTGGTCGCTACGCAATTTGACCAGCTTTCTAATCAGTTGCGGGTTTCATGTCGCGTTGATTGTCTTGTTATCGTTGATAGTGGCTTTCATGCCGGCCCGTCAAAGTCTCACGCTGGTGGTGACCGCGCTGCGCGATGATGGTGCATCGGAGCGTGATTTGGACACGGCACGGGTGATTGCGAACGACGCGTCGGATGCCATGACGCGGTCTTCTCCCACTCCGTTGGAAGCGTCCTCGGACCTTGAGCTGCCGTTAGAGGACTTGCTGCACGGTGATGCGCAACCGGTGGTACCGATCCCCGACACGACGCGCTCGACACGAAACGATGCATTGCTACACGTCGGTCACGTTTCCGGAGGTGGTTTTCAAGGACGCGCGGGTGACTTGAAAAAGCAGCTGTTGGGCCAAGGTGGAGGGACACGGGAGAGTGAAGACGCGGTCGGGCTTGGGTTAGCCTGGCTGGCGGCTCATCAGTGGCAAGATGGTGGTTGGCGGCTGGACCTTGCGGACGGTCCCTGCGGTGGCCGTTGTCGCAACTCGGGCAAGGTGGCCACGTCCACCGGCGCTACCGGATTAGCGCTGCTGCCGTTTCTCGGCGCCGGGCACACGCATCTGGCGGGCGACTATCGTGATGTGGTCCATAGAGGGCTCTATTATCTCAAGAGTCGTGGCATCAAAACTCCGCATGGCCTGGATTTACAAGAGGGGACCATGTACGGGCATGGGATCGCCACGCTCGCACTCTGCGAAGCCTACGCCATGACACAGGACGAGTCGCTGCGCGAGCCGGCGCAACAGGCGATCGATTTCATCTGTTATGCGCAGCATTCCGAAGGTGGTTGGCGCTACTATCCAAACCAACCGGGCGATACAACCGTTTTTGGTTGGCAGATGATGTCGCTTAAGAGTGCCGCCATGGGTGGGCTGAACGTTCCGTCGCCAGTCGTCGCGCTAGGTCAACGGTTCCTTGACAGTGTGCAGAGCGCTAATGGAGCTTACTATGGCTATCAGATTCGCGGCAAGAAACCGGGGCCGACCGCCGTGGGCCTGTTGATTCGCATGTATACCGGTTGGCCGCATGAAGACGCTCGGCTGCAACGAGGTGTCGAGTTCTTGGCCAACGAAGGGCCTGCTCAGCGCGATATGTACTTCAACTATTATGCCACTCAAGTAATGCACCATTACGGTGGCCCGCTGTGGCCGAAGTGGAATGTCAAGATGCGCGAACACCTGATCAAAACCCAGGCCACCACCGGGCACGAACGAGGGAGCTGGTTCTTCATTGATCAGCACGGTTCCCAGGGTGGGCGTCTTTATACGACCGCCATCTGCACCATGATCCTGGAGGTTTATTATCGGCACATGCCGATCTATCAAGACATGGCCGTGGAGGATGACTGGTGGTAGCGGGGGCAGACGGCTCACAATCTATCGACTTCTATCGGTGCGTGTCATAGTGCCACGTATGGCAGGCCAGTTCGGTACCGGAATGAAGCTTCAGCGTTTGAAGCGAGTGCCAACGATCGTCGGAGCCGAGCCGCTCCTACGCGAATTTGAAAACACTTTCCAAGAGCTACCTTGAACGGCTACCGAAACCACAGCCATGCGAATCTATGCGGTACTCGACTTAAAAGCGGGACAGGTCATGCATGCGGTGGCTGGCCAGCGCGATCGGTACCGGCCGATTCGGAGCGATCTGGTGGCGTCGTCTGCGCCGGGTGATGTGGCGCGCGCATTGATCGAGCGATGGGGGATTCGTGATGCTTACGTGGCAGACCTCGACGCGATCGGTGGCGAAACGCCTGACATCGGTGCTTTGCAGTCGATTGCTGACGCTGGCTTGCGGTTGATCGTCGATGTGGGCGTCCATACGTTGAGCCAAGCTGATTGGTTGCTTGACCGGATGCCGCAAGGTGACCAGCTTCGCGGGCTTATCGTGCCGCTGGAATCTTCCCACGCCCCGTGCCAATGGCTGTCGTTGGTCGAGCGGATTGGAGTGCGTCGCGCGATCTTCAGTTTGGATCTGCAATCTGGCCGCCCGCTAACGCCGTCTACCCAACTCGCCAAGTCCGCCCCACTCGAAATCGCTCGTCAGGCGTGGCACGCGGGATTTCGTCGTCTGATTGTGTTGGATTTGCAAGCTGTTGGATCTCGGCAAGGGCCAGCCACCTTGGAGCTCTGTTGCGCGCTGAGTCAGCAGGTCGATTGGTCCGAGTTGATAACCGGGGGAGGCGTGCGCGGCCAGCGCGATCTCGACTTGCTGGAACAAGCTGGTTGCCACAGCGTCTTGCTCGCGACGGCGCTGCACATCCCGAGTGATGGCGATACGTTCGGCCCGTTTGTGCGGTGCGGTTAGAGTGGCTCGCTGAGCAGGGGCGGGTTCGGACTCGGAGCAAGGTGATCGTCTTGGGGACCGCTAATGAACGCGGATAGACGCTGATGAAAAGAGGCTCCGTCGGGCTTGCCCCGGTCCGGGGAGCGGAAGTGTTTTCCCAAGAACAAGAAATGGAAACACCGGGAACCTTCCCCACACAGAAGGTTCCCGGTGTGATCCTGCCAGACTCAGTGACGTGGAGAACGGACTTGGTTGTTGTTTTGTGCTAGTGTGACCTGTAAGTGTTGGGTCACGAGCGGCGTTATGTCGAAGTTGCGATGCATTACCAGGGTGCGGTTTATTCCGCGGAACACCGATTGGGGCGTGTCGGGGTCAACGGGCACGCTATCGAAACGGAGCACCAAGCTGATGTCGTATTGCAGCGCGATCTGGTGCACGGCGCTGATGATCTCTTGGTAGACGGCGTAATACTGTTGTGCTTCACGGAGCATGAACTCTTTCTTGGCTTGCCGAGCTTGCACTTGCAGATTGGCCACTTGCCGAGCCAGTTCGGATTCCAAGCGTCGATAGTCTTGGCTGGACGGATCTAGTCGGTTCAGCTGTTGACTGCGGGCGTTCAGTTCATTCCGCTTCGTTTCGAGTTCCTTGTTGGCGACTTTGAGTTCTTGCTGTATGGACTCCATACGGATCTTGAAGGTTGGATGCGTCTTGAAAATGGTCGGGATGTCAACGACTGCTATCAGCGTGGCTGTGCCGGGGATGGTGGCGTCTTGGGAAGCCGTTTCGTCGAAAGTAGCATCATCGGAAGTGGGGGGCGGTTGTTGGGCACGTAGCGATGTGCCCCCGCCGGCCAGGAGTCCGATGCAGCCCGCCGCGAGAAAAATGAGGCTCGGAAAATAGAAGGTCCGTTTCTTCATCAAAGCACTCCCTTGCACATTCGGCTCTTCGGTTGCGAAATCAAATCGACTGCGCGGTGGAATCTGAGTTTGTGTTCACACTCGCGTTGAAAAACACCCCGATCATGCAACTCGGGATGCGAGCCTATGGCGATGTACTTGGTAATGCATGTCTCGTGCCAAAGCGCGAATTACGTTTGTCATGGGTGGCGATGTGGATCGATAAGTCTATGCAGACAAAGAGTTTGCCGTTTTTTTGGGATGCTTCCCGCCGCTCGACGCCCAACGCGTATTTTGACGATCTTACAAACCCGTTTGTAAGGATGGGAATGCATGTGGCCCGGGATTCTATCCAGGGCGAGGTGGGCGGCTAGCGCCTTGTGCCCGCTTCACGGCAATAGGAATGGTTCTGCAGGTGGAAACTTGTCCATGCTTGGGAAAGATTCCCAAGCTACGCAGTGTGGAACGCCGCTCCGCGGCGTTCGCATCGCCTGAAAGCAGCCCAATTGCATTGCCGCCAAACGCTGCGAAACGGCCACTCACGGCACGGAGTGCCGTGCCACACTTCTTGGGAAAGATTCCCAAGCTACAACGCGACTTCCATTACGGCCAATTGGGATCACGTTTCTGCACGAAAGCTTTGAGTCCCTCTTCGGCGGCTTCGGTCGTATGGGATGTGGCGCTGACCGCCGCTCCGGCTGAAAGGAGCGTACCGAGCTGTTCGCCGATCGTCTCGTTGAGCATCCGCTTGGTCAGCTGGAGTGCTTCGGCCGACGACTGGGCACAATGGATCGCTTCGTCGTGCGCGGCGGCCCAGACCATGTCCTGTTCGACCAACCGATGGTAAACGCCGTAAGCTAGTGCTTCCTCGGCGTTCGCCAACCGGCCACTCAGCAGCAGGTTGGCCGCACGCCCCGCACCAATGCGGAAGGCGAGCAGTGGAGCGGAGACTCCGGCGACGATTCCTCGGCGTGGTTCGGGGAATCCGAAACGGGCATCGGGAGTGGCCAACACGATGTCCGATGCAAGTACCAGTCCAGCTCCCGCCGCGACCGCCGGGCCATTAACGGCGGCGATGATCGGTTTGGGGAATCGCAGCATGTACTCCACCAGCTCTTGGTATTGCGTCGAGTCTCGATGCCATTGTTCAAAGACATCCTCGGCACCATACGTGGCATGCAGCTCGGCGATATCGGTCCCCGCGCAGAACGCGTCGCCCGCGCCGGTCAGTATCACCGCGCGCACCTTGCGTTCCTGATGCAAGTCTTCAAATGCCTGTCGCAACTGCAGCAGCATCAGTCGTGACAACGCGTTGCGTTTCTCGGCACGCTCTAAAATGATCGTCCCGCTCGGTGCATGCACCTTGACACGTACCTTGTTTTCCATGGCGCGTTCCTTTCTTGGCACGGCGCTGAGTGTCGTACTTCCCAGCGGCGATTTCTTCCGATGGACGATGTTATGCTCCACGGCCGCTGTCTGGTCGTGGTGGCGCGGGTTGTCGCGGCGCGCGATTGTACCAAGAAACGTGTGTCGTACCACGTTGCACTTGGAACGAATCTTGCAGTGCCAGCGGCAGGCGACCGGCCGAGGCCGTGGCGGTATTGTCTTGAACTGAGACGATCGTCTCAGTTCGAGATGCATCGCGGGGACTCCCGCTCGATGCTCAGGCTCACCAGGATGCCGCAAGTCCTTGTCAAATCGATAGTTGCATGCGGTTTGACGAGTTGCTGGCGAGTTTGGCATGCGGTATGCAATAACGTTGGAACAGCTAAGCCTCGAACCCAAAGGGGCGGCCGCTGAGAAGATGACGCTGAGAAGATGACCCTGAGAAGATGACCCTGAGAAGATGACCCTGAGAAGATG
>JAJRVM010000067.1 GCA_024277285.1 Planctomycetota bacterium | reverse complement strand
ACTGCGTTCGTCTGCACTGCACTGTGGGACAACACTGGGGCACTGCACCTTGGCATCGGGGCCACCGGCCTCTACCATCAAGCCGCTCATGGCGCGCGCTGGCGTCGGCCTGAGTTTTGCGGCCATGAACGCCATTTTTTCGCTTGCTTGACGCATCGTTCCGCAGGCCGCTCAACAACGGTGTCAACGATTTGCCAAAGTTCTTCGTATGAATCAGATAGATTGCCAACACATCCGAAATTTCTGCATTATCGCCCACATTGACCACGGTAAGAGCACACTGGCGGACCGCTTGCTGGAAGTGACCGGCACGGTCAAGCTGCGAGAAATGAAGGCCCAGTTGTTGGACGATATGGAACTGGAGCGGGCTCGTGGTATTACCATCAAGGCACGTGCAGTGGCCATGGTCGATCGGCGCGGTTCCGAGCCGTTCGAGCTGAATCTAATCGACACTCCGGGTCATGTCGATTTCCAATACGAAGTGTCGCGGTCGCTGGCCTGCTGCGAAGGCGTACTACTGCTGGTCGATGCATTTCAGGGCGTGGAAGCCCAGACGGTGGCCAACGCCTATGCGGCTTTGGACAACAACCTTAAAATCATACCCGTCATCAACAAAATCGACCTGAAGCACGCACGAATCGATGAGGTTTCCGAAGAAGTAGTCCACTTGCTAGGCTGCAACAGCGGTGACATCTTGCGTGTGAGCGCCAAGGCAGGAATTGGCATCAATGAGTTGTTGGATGCGATTCGCGCTCGCATCCCGGCACCGCAAGGTGATCCTCAGGATTCGCTCCAAGCCATGGTCTTTGACTCGCATTACGACGAATACCGTGGTGCCATCACCTACGTGCGTATCATGAACGGAGTCGTTCGCAAAGGTCAAAAGATCTGCTTCCTGCGCGGCAATACCACTCACGAAGTGTTGGAAGTGGGCCAGTTCACACCGCAGCAACGCGCGTGCAACCAATTGCAAGCGGGGCAAGTCGGTTACTTGATATGCAACATCAAGTCGCTCAACCTGGTTCATATCGGTGACACCGTCTCCGTTCCAGGCGAAAACCAAGCGCAAGCCCTGCCCGGCTACGAGCATCCGGCGCGCATGGTCTACTGCGGACTCTACCCATCCGACGGACAGGACTTCTCGGAACTGCGTGAGGCGTTGGAACGGCTGTCTATCAATGACCCCAGTTTTGAATTCGAGCCAGAGACAAGCGAAGCGTTGGGGTTCGGGTTCCGTTGCGGTTTCCTCGGATTGCTGCATATGGAGATCGTCCAACAGCGACTCGAACAAGAGGCAGATGTCGATCTGGTCCAAACCGCACCGAACGTTACCTACCGGATCAATACCAAGGCGGGTGAACACTTGGAAATCCACCGCCCGCAGGAAGTGCCTGACACCGGAGATATCGAAGAGTTCCTGCAGCCGATCGTACGAGTCAATGTGATCACGCCAACCGAGTCGATCGGCATGGTCATGAAACTGTGCCAGGACCGCCGTGGCGTTCAGAAAGGAACCGAGTATCTTTCGCCGTCGCGTGCCATGCTAACCTATGAATTGCCCTTGGCCGAAGTTATCTATGACCTGCACGACAAACTCAAGAGTGCGACGCGCGGTTATGGCACCATGGACTACGAACTGCTCGGCTATTTCCCCGCCGATCTCGTCCGGCTTGACATCCTGGTTAATGGCGCACGTGTAGATGCCCTCGCCGTGATTTGCGATAAAGCGGATGCCGACCGGCGCGGTCGGTCGGTGGTGAAAACACTGAAGAGCGAAATTGACCGACACATGTTTGAAGTCGCCGTTCAGGCGGCGATTGGTTCGCGCGTGATTGCTCGCGAGACCGTTCCCGCGATGCGCAAGAACGTGACGGCCAAATGCTATGGTGGCGATATCTCACGCAAGAAGAAATTGTGGGCCAAGCAGCGTGAGGGCAAGAAGCGGATGAAATCGATCGGCAAAGTCGATATTCCGCAAAAGGCGTTTATGGCCGTACTCGATACCGGTAGCGACAAAAAATAGACCTGACGCATGACGCTCAGGTGAGGCCCTGACCACGTTCTCGTCTTCGATCGGACGCTTCACCATGGCCGAGCCGTATTTTACAGGTGAGCCCGTTCCTTCGCGGCGCAAACGGCGCGCATGGCCCTTTCTGCTGTTACTCCTTCTGCTCATTCCACCAGTCCGTCTAGCTGCTCTTCGAGGCTGGCTCTACCCGGTCCGAGTCGCAGGTGGGTCAATGGCCGGTGAACTCTACGGACCTCACTTGTTTGGCCAATGCCAAGATTGTGGCATCTCGTTTCGATGCGGTCTCGAATATGTGCCGTCCGAATTGATGGCCGTCTGCCCGAACTGCGGATTCAACCAGAACCGGCTCGAGCTGACCGCGCGCAAGGCGGGTAAGCGAGTGGTGATTGACCGCTGGGCGGACTGGATGCGTGGCCCAAAGATATGGCAAGCGGTGGCGTTCTCGTCCCCCCACGACTCAAACTACCTGATCGTTAAACGGCTTGTCGCGCACGGCAAGGGCGAGATCGAACTGCACAACGGCGACCTCTTTGTCGACGGTCGTATTCAACGGAAGTCACTCGATCAATTGCGCCAGATGCGAATTCTCGTGTACGATGACCACTACCGCCCAACACGCTCACCAAAGCTGCCCACGCGTTGGCATGGCAAGGACGCGGATTCACGCTGGCGTTTGACTTCGACCGGCTATGTTCATGACCGAGCTTCAGTCGAATGCGGCTCCAGCCAGCCCCCACCTGGCGATCCAGTTGCTTCGATCGATTGGCTCGAATACACGCAGTGGACTTGCTGGCTCAACCCCGCACCTCCGCTCCCACGCACTGGCCCGGCTCCGATCGTGGACCATTACGCCTACAACCAGAACCTCGCGCGCAGTGGCCTACACCCGGTGAGCGACATTATGCTGCAGTGCAAAACAACTATCAACGGAACCGGACAGATCGTGTTTCGCATTGACGACGGCGTCGATCGCTTCGAGCTCGAACTGGGGTTTCCCGATCTACTTTGCCGGCTGTGGCATAATGAGTCCGTGGTGTGGCAAGGTCAGCGGGCACTTCAACGGCAACCATGGTCGATCGAGTTTGCGGTCTGCGACCAACGTGTATTGACTGCGATCAACGGTCGCACCCTGCTCGAACACTCCTACGAACCGAGTGATATTCCACGTCGAACCATCTCCACGCCGCTGGCACTCGGTACGACAGGCCCGAAGCTGGAGGTCGAATCACTGCAAGTCTACCGTGACGTCTATTACCTCGGTCCAAACGGCCAGCGTCATTGGGCAGTCCCACAACCACTCGGCCCAGACCAGTGGTTTGCACTTGGCGATAACGTTCCGGTGTCAATCGACAGTCGCCAAACCGGCCCCGTCAGTGCCGATGCCATCATCGGTCCCGTCTATCCCCTGGCGGACTAGTTGTTACGTGCTTGACTCTGATCGTGCTATTGGCGTGAGTTCTACCGAATTGTCGTTGAAGTTCGGTATTTTTGCTACACCCATAAATTGACCATTGCTCGCCTCTCGCACGCAGCTTGCAGCCTGCCGTACCCCGCAGCCCGCTTCTTTGGTGAAACATCGTACCTCGCGCAACCCCGCCCCTTTTTTGAATTGCTGCTTTCTGGATGAATCGGTGTGTAAGCGAATTTGCGGCTCGCAAGAGGAAGTTGAGGCGGTTCATGCCAAGCTGAAAACAACGGCTTGCCCGCATTGCAAGCGCGTTGGAGACCTGATCCGGCATGGCTATCTGCACGGCTATGACGAAAAACATCAACACAAGAGGACCGTCCGCGCATGGCGGATTTTCTGCAGCAATCGAAAGCTGGCGACCGGTTGCGACAGTCTCACTCGTACTCCGTCACCTCGCCGATGCTGGTGCGCTGCGTGGCCATTCATTGACGATTCCTTGCGCCGAAGGCGTTATACTCCAAAGCCTGGGGGCAGCGCAGCCGCGTAGCGGCCAAGCGCCACCCTAGGTGACGGTTGGCAGAGATGACGTACGTACCAGCGCGTTCCCCAGCGCGTTTGGCGGTCGGCTCTTTCCTGTGGAACGCCTTCGGCGTACGGTTTCCGCGGGGGGAGCTCCCAGAGTGCGCTCCGCAGCTGCGCCGCGGCGCGACCCTGGGCTCCGGGGTACAACCGCTTCGCGGTAAGAGGCCAGGCCACAGCCAATCCGATTTCCAGCGACAATGACGCCTGCTTCCGTCTTGGCCGTGCGGGTGATTTGCAAGCTGCGCAGCTTTCCAAAACGGGGGCGGGTGTCGTTGGTTGTCGTGTGGCACAGGCAGAGCGAGCGTCATGTGATGTAATCCCAACCAACCGGACACCCGCGAGCGGATCCCGTGTTCGTTGAAGCGGCAACACGCGTGCAAATGGAAAGCGAGAACACTGGCTCCATTCGCGGAGTTAGAAGCCCTTCGAACTCGTGCAAATGGAATGCTGTTACACCAAGTCCCGCTCACTCAGCCAGTGCCACCCAACGCCGCTGAATCGCAACAGCGCCAAGGTGACCGGCGCGTGT
>JAJRVM010000066.1 GCA_024277285.1 Planctomycetota bacterium | reverse complement strand
GAGCGCGCGTATCTCGGAAGTGAACACCTTCGCCTTGTCCGGGTCCCCATCTTGTACATGCGGTGCCTTGAAGCTGAACGAGAGGCAGAACGGACGATCGCTCGGCACACCGTCGAGGAATGCCATTGCCTGATCGCCCATTTGAGTCGTCAAGTGAACGGACAAGTCCTTTTCCGGAAAGTAACGATGCTGGCCCGGCCAGCCCTGGTTGTAGTCGAACAGACTCGTTGATGGTTTGCCAACTCCCCATTTCCCAATGAAGCCGACGTAGTACCCCGCTTGCTTCAGCTTGCCCGGATAGGTATCGCGCAACTGAGCAGGTGTGAAACTCGTGCGAAAGTCGATCACGCCGTGCCGCGAGCCGTACTGTCCCGTGAAAATGCAGGCTCGGTTGGTCATGCAGATCGACGTGGTCACAAACGCGTTGTCGAACACGACTCCTTGCGACGCCAGGCGGTCGATGTTCGGCGTTTGGATGATCTTGTTGCCCATGCAACCGAGCGTATCCCACCGCTGGTCATCGGCAAGCAGCATGATGATGTTGGGACGCTTGGTGTCGCGGGCGAGGCAAGGGCGGATAGTCGACATAATGAGCGTAAATGCGAGAACGAACAGCAGTACCGTAAATCGACAGCGTGAAATCATGGTGTGGCCTTTCAAAATGAACGTCCCTCACTCTCGCCCGGCACGGCGAAAGGAAAACGAATAGAGTCTAGATTGGTCCAGGTAGAATCGCAACAAGATCGGTCGAGTTTTCAACGCGGAGACATCCTGCCCACCATATCATCTTATACTGGCGTCGAGGATCGGTCGTGGCAGGGTCCTTCATGACTCCCGGAGCCATTTCGCCGATGCCTTTCTCGAAAACAATGTTATTTTCTTTCGAACCGTTGTATTCGATCAGGCCGAGGTTTGGCAAACGCCAGTGAATCCCGTCCTTGAATGTCGCGTAACAGACGACATTGTTCGACCAATCATAGTTGGCGCCTTCGTACCACATTGTGAAGATGCATTCTTCTTCGTCATAGAACACGCTACCGCTGACTACGATCAGTTCCTTACTGCCCGGCTTTTGATCGGGATTGAGTTCGAGTACCGGATTGCCATCGTATTCGACCGGTCGATTCATGACTCGATACACGTTGTCCATCTCGCCGATGATGTAGTCATCGGCGAACAGCTGTTTCCATGTTGGATTGTCTCGAAGGAAAACGATTTCCGGTCGGCAAGGGACTTTGGGATGCGAGGACTCCATTGCTCTGCTCAGTATCTCGGCAGCGTCTTCTTGGCTCGGTGGCTCATTCAGACCCTACGCCGCAACATCACGACCCGGCTCCGCAAGATCGGCATCCAGTGCGGCCCAGAATACGTCATCGTGCATGACGAACAAGTATACTACCTGAGCGACACGATCAGCGTTGGCGATGCATCTGGCACGGAAGACACTCGCGAATCCGAACCACGGACTCGCGACCTCAACGAACGCCAGCAGTGGGTCTTGGACCAGGTTCGCCGGGGCGTGCTGTTGCGTCGCGTGGATCTGGAAAAGCAATATCAGGTTGCCGAAAAGACAGCCCAACGCGACCTGGCCGATCTGGTGGCCAACGACCAAATCGAGTTTGTCCGCCAAAGCCGGGGCGGATTCTACCGAGCAACTTGATGTTCAATAGCCGTACGGCGATTGCCGATGCGCGCAAGTTGTCTTATGGGTTCAACGCAATACGAGCCGTTGCCCTTCTATACTCTTCTGTTGCAAGTGCGTGTCATCCGAGATCTTTCATGATAGATTGCGCTCGCTCGCTATCGTGCGAACCGGCGGCAAATCGACGTATCAAACGCGCACAATTGCTTGTCGTTTGATTAAGCGCCGGACAACCGTTGCACACGGAGCCGCGGACCGCTCAAGTGAGTACATCGAAGTCGAACGCCGCAGCCCGGTGACCGGTGTCATTTTGTCCCTATGATTGATATGTCCACACTAAACGACGCCTGTGGGCGATTTGTCAGTCGGCGGCCTGACGATAGACTTTGACTGGGGCGAACACGGTGAGCCGGATGGATTCGATGCTTGGCGACTCTACAACTTTGTGTTGGACAATGGCAATGCAGGTTCTTGCACACACGATATCATTCAGAAGTGGATCGATGACGCGGTTGCCACTGGTGAATTGACCAAGTCGGGATCGCTTTATTACGATCCAAAGCGGCGAGCGGAAGAGCGGTGAGCCACTCCTTACCGTGAAGCAGGCCAGCCAGACTGTCGGCTGACGATGGTATCGTGACACGGCCAAGAGAATGACCGCTCAGAACACGAAATTTTGCAGGCCTTTTCCATGCCATTTGAAGCTAGGCTTTGTCCCAAAACGTCTTTTCGCGCGGCAAAGCCATGCCCTTTTCAGCAGATTACGCGAAACACAAGGTGGTAAATACGAGTTTTGAGACAAAGCCTAGTTTGCACCAAGATCCTGGATGTCGCGAGTTCACCCCAACCGCCCGGTGTGGTTGATAAAGGAGTTTGTTGGGCCAATAGCGGCTTCTCCACGCCCCCCTCGCGCGATGGGCCGCCATATTCAATACGCCCACGATACTCCGACGTAATTGACAAACGCTTATCACATAGTAATATGTGGTGAGGAAGTGTCAATTCACGGATCAATGGCATGCAGACTGATAAAATCATTGCGTTTGCCGAGCGTCGGGGGGTTGTTCGCGCTGCTGACCTTGAGAGAATCGGGGCTAGTCGCACGCTGCTGCACTATCTGGCCAAGAAAGGCGTTCTGCGCCGACTAGCCCGTGGCGCTTATGTGCTCGCCAAGCATATTCCTGAGCACGAGACGTTTATCGAGATCGCTGCCGCAGTTCCTGGCGGCGTAATCTGCCTGGTTTCCGCACTGCAATTCCACGAGATCACGACGCAGATGCCACTGGAGGCATGGGTGGCGATCCAACGGGGTAGGCACGCACCGAGTTTCGACAGAAT
>JAJRVM010000065.1 GCA_024277285.1 Planctomycetota bacterium | reverse complement strand
TGCGCCTTTCACACCGCAGTCAGAAAGCCGTTCGCCGGCGAGTGACATGTGCCAACATGGTGTCACATGTGTCGACGTAAGTCCTTGCCTGCAAACCGGTAGTGCCATTCGGGTCTGACCCGAATGGCATAATTCAAGACGTGGCTCCACTCCGGGCCAGGCGCACACGATCAGGTTCACCACCTATTCTTGTTCTTGGAACGAACTGCCGATGCAAGTCACCATTGGCCAACTTGGAGCACTGGGTGTGATGTGCGTGTTTGGAACGGTTTTTGCACTCATTGGATGATCTGGTCGCTTATCAGCGCTCGCCCTGCGATAGAGGCTCTCCATTTAGCCTCTCTTGTGCAGTTGTCGTGACTCTGCCCGTTCGGTTTGAAATCCTTTCAAGAAAACGTCCGCTCTGCGAAACAGGAGAACACGAATGTTCCACGCGCACGGAAGTAATACCTTCGCAAGCAAACAAATTTCGAGTTCTAACGCAAACGTGTCCCCTGGACGAATACGCTTGGCGAGTCGCCACAGAGCGGCTGCCTGGATTCCGGTCCTGGCCACTACTGCCATCTTAACCGCGGCGCTGCTCTCGAACCCACTCCACGCCCAAACTGTCACGATAAACGACGACGGTGTGCATACTGATGGAAAACCAATTCTCCTTACTGCCCCTCCAGTCAACGGCAAGGCCAAGCATGTACATTTGACGATTGTCAATCAGCGTGGCGCGAATGTTTGCTACCAATTCCACTTGCGTGAAAGAGTCAGCTTTGTCAGCTTTCACGGCGATAATGATTCGAGGGACATTACGCTCCCTTTTGCGGACAATTTGAACACCGCTGACAAGCGTCGCGATGTGTTCTCGGTCTACCTGGCCAAGCAGAAAGTAGGCCAAGCGGGCGTATACCATGACGAAGTTGGTGTTGAAGTCTGGGATCTCACAACCAACAAACGACTGGGTTACGCCGAGGTGCGCATTGCAGCCACCGTACGCACACAACGGGGCTTTCCGAGGCGAAGGCCGGAAGGTTACGCGATGTGGACAAACGACAGTGGCCAATTGCAGCGTGTTCGCCTGACCGACCTTCCGTTACGTGTCTATTCAAACGATCCAGAGCAAGCGCGCATCGTTCACCGTGCAACCAGCGTCTGGAACGAGGCCGGTCGGAGTGTGGGGCTTACCAAGAGTTTCTTTCTGCACGTTGCCGACCGTGGCGCAGCCGACATGACAATTGACTGGTCGGGACGCGACCTTCCGAGCGATGCCGCAGGTGCTGCAGCGCTGCAAGTTTCCCCCTCAGAAACGGTTATCGCGGGCATCGTCATGCGGCGTGGAGCGGATGAAGCAAAAATTGCCGAAACACTGGTGCAAGAACTAGGGCACATTCTGGGGCTGGATCATTCCAGCGTGTCGGATGATATCATGGCCCCGACAGTCCACCGACATTGGCACGACTCGCTACGATTCGTGGTCGTCACAGAACGCGATCTATCGGCGCTTTGGTGGCTGTATCAACAACCCCGTTTTGTCCCCATTGTGGCAGCACGCAGCACGAACCGCTGAGGTGGTGAGGAGTCATGCCACACCCACGCCGCTACGTTCTCGCCAGGAAACTCTAGCCGCATCGTTAGTTCGCGGTCTCCGTGTGTGAGGGCGTTCGCTATTGAAGACGGGCGGTACGCAGTCGCAGTGCGTTCGAGACCACCGATACCGAACTGAAACTCATCGCGGCCGCAGCAAGCATGGGGCTCAGCAACAGACCAAATAGTGGGTACAAGACACCGGCAGCGACGGGAACGCCCAGCAGATTATAGATAAAAGCAAAGAACAAGTTTTGGCGGATATTGCGTACCGTCAGCCGGCTCAATTGAACCGCTTTCACAATCCCACGCAGGTCGCCTTTCACCAAAGTCACGCCGGCACTCTCAATCGCCACGTCGCTCCCCGTCCCCATTGCGATACCGACATCAGCTTCCGCCAAAGCGGGCGCGTCATTGATTCCATCGCCCGCCATCGCGACGACGTGGCCGGCCGCCTTGAGCTTTTTGATCCACTCGTATTTATCCTGTGGCTTCACACCTGCATGGACTTCGTCGATGCCCAACTTTCGCGCGACGGCCCGAGCGGTGTCTTCATTGTCACCGGTCAGCATCGTGATCGTCAGCCCTAAGTGGTGTAACCTGGCGACCGCTTCTGCCGTTGATGGTTTGATCGGATCGGCGACTGCCAAGATCCCCGCGAAGCGATCGTCGATCCCCACAAATATCACGGTACGGCCTTCCATTTGCAGGCCTTCAGCTCGTTGATCGAGCAGGTCGGTGGCAATACCATACCGTGCAAGCAGCGTCGGCTTGCCGATGACAACCTGCTTCCCATCCACGATGCCAAGCACGCCGCCTCCCGTTATCGATTCGAATTGACTCACCTCAAGCGACGGTAGTTGGCGATCGCGAGCGGCATCGACGACCGCGCGTGCCAACGGATGCTCACTGGCCAATTCGACTGCGGCCGCCAATTGGAGCATTTGGTTTTCATCCGTTTGCTCAACCGCAACACATTCCGTCAGTTTCGGCTTGCCTTCGGTGAGCGTACCGGTCTTGTCAACCACAATAGTATCTACTTGCTTCATGGTCTCCAAAACTTCGGCGTTCTTGATCAACACACCTTCCTTTGCCCCTCTCCCCACGCCCACCATGATCGACATGGGAGTTGCCAAACCGAGCGCGCAAGGACAGGCAATGATAAGCACAGCCACGGAATTGATCAGCGCGTGAGCAAGTCGAGGATCAGGTCCGACCAAAGCCCAAACAACGAACGTCAACACCGATGCCATCACAACCGCCGGCACGAACCATGATGCGGCAAGATCCGCCAATCGCTGGATCGGTGCTCGACTTCGCTGCGCGTCGGCAACCATCCGCACAATCCGCGACAGCATGGTATCGCCACCAATCCGTTCAGCACGCATTACGAACCCGCCAGTCTGGTTCACGGTCCCACCAATAACCTGGTCTTGCACATTCTTTGTTACCGGGATCGGCTCACCGGTGATCATCGACTCGTCAATCGTGCTGTGGCCTTTTGTGATTGCTCCATCGACCGGGATTTTTTCACCCGGGCGCACTCGCAAGAGCTCACCTTTGACAACGTCTTCAAGCGGCACGTCAACTTCACTGCCGTCGCGCAGGACGTGAGCAATCGGCGGGGCCAAGGAAAGCAACTCGCGAATCGCGCCGCTCGTCTGATGCCTTGCTCTCAGTTCAAGCACTTGACCAAGCAGGACCAGTACAACGATCACTGCTGCCGCCTCAAAGTAGACCTCGGCTTGGCCGTCCCGCAAGAACGACTCGGGGAGCAAGTGAGGGAAGAGGAAAGCAAAAACACTGTAGGCGTACGCCGCGCCCGCTCCCAGAGCGATCAGCGTAAACATATTGAGATTCCGCCGCACGACACTCTGCCACCCGCGCACGAAGAACGGCCACCCCGCCCATAGTACCACGGGAGTGCTCAGAATCAGCTGGAGCCAATGCGATATCGAGGCGGGTAACCACCGCTCGCTTGCGGGCACAATCATTGGCAGCATGGCCAACACGAGGACGGGAATACCCAAGATGAGCCCGACCCGGAAACGCCGCGTCATGTCCTTCAATTCGCGGTCGTCCCCTTCCGAAACACCCGTGCCCGACATCGGCTCCAGCGTCATTCCGCATTTGGGGCAGTTGCCAGGATCGTCCAGGCGAATCTCTGAGTGCATTGGGCACGTGTACAACGTCCGGGTCTTAGCCGATGGCACCGCGCGTTCCAATGCCATTCCGCATTTTGGACAGTTGCCCGGTTGATCGCTCACCACGTCGGGATGCATCGGACACACAAACTCGGCAGCTGTATTCTCGGCAGCTGTATTCTCGGCAGCTGTATTCTCGGCAGCCAATTGCGTCGCCTCATGCTTGCCGTTCGACGGTGTGTGGCGGCGTTCCGTGTCGCCGTGGGCGTTTTCCACGCCTTCTGATCCTTCCACTGGACCAGCCTGTTGGCGCAGAAATGTCTCACGGCAACGCGCGCTGCAAAAGTAACGCGTTTGACCATGGAGTTCCACGCTCAAGCCGTCTGCTTCATCAACGTGCATACCGCAAATCGGGTCAATCGCCATGTTCGGTGCCTTTCTCAGTCTCTTTCAAACGTGTGCAATATTCTTCGGTGAGCCAGGTGATACCACACTGTGGTAACGGTTTATGCGAACGGTTTTGCGTTCCAGCGGGCGAGCGTGTCCATAGTCATCCTGCCCCATGCTGACACCGCTTCGCGCCATCAATTCAATGCACGCGCGGCTGCGATTTCCTGAGGTCACGATTGCGAAGTACGACGCGTGATATGCGCGAGTGCTTCCCGGGTATCAAGCTCGTGAGTGGAGTTGCCGGTGCGCACAAAATACCGTGACTTTCCTTCATGCTGCACATAGACGGGGCGTTCCTTTCTGCTGATGCGTTTCAATGGTGTTTGTACCAGCCGGCACCTCGAATGTCGTTCCAGGACGTCGTCTGGTGGCACTGAAAACACTGGTCGACACGCGTGTGTGGCTTCCCAGCGACGCGGGCAGAGATCATCGTAAAGTGCTTCATGTAATGGCTCGGCGGCGCCTGGTGGCACTGGGCACAGTCGGTCGATCGGGCGGAAGGGTGACGATAGTCAGGTACCGTCCAGCGGTCCGTCGCGTGGCAGGCGGCACAATCTTGACCGAACAGTTTAAAGTGGCGGTCGTCATTGGAGTGGCATGCAACACAATCCAGCATCGCTTCCGCAACGGTAATGCGAGCATGCGGCGGCGCCCGCCCGGCAGTCCAGGAGATGAGCTCGTCATGCAAGAACCTGCGCTGGTCGTCGGGTGCGGTGCTCTTGAGCTGGCGCAGGCCGATCCTGGCCAATGCCACATGATCCATGTTGGTTGGTCGGCGGCCAATACCTCCGTGCTCAGAATGGCATTCGATACAACTACTGATGCTGGCATGGAAAGATGTCGGCTGCCGTTGCAAGAGCGTTTCATTGTTGGCATGGCAGACAATACAACTTGCGGGCTCAACTCCCGTGATCGAAGTGTGGCAAGCAGCACAGTCGTTTTCCAGGTGCGTGTGCGCTGCCGATAACGCGCCAGGTTCGGCCATTTGTTGCCAAGTGGCTGCTTGCTTGAAGGCCGACTCGCCCGGCGTAAACACCCACAACAGCAACAGCAGCGGCAAACTTGCAACCAGCATTGCCCGGAGAACGGGCCGTTTCTTTTTTTTCGCGTTGGTCGTCATTGCGTAGGTATCCGTCAGTCCTCGGTGTCGGCCAAGGCGATATCGTTCAACGCCCAATCATGTTCAAAAAACTCGATCGTAATGTTTTCGCGTTCGGCATCGATCCAGTCACGCGTTTCGGCTGGCGCATAACGTCGCACAAAGTCCAATAGTCCGTCATCACCGTCGAAGAGCCGTCGGTCGGCTTTCAAGATCCACGTGAGCTTCAGCACTTTGCGTTGCGCATCGATCGCCAACCCTTTGGTCGGATTGGCCAGAAGTCCGCGGACGATAGCGTCCAACTGTTGGTCAATGTGCTCCGCTGAAAAAATATCAGCGGTGCGGTCGGGGCAACTGACCGCTGCGCAACTCACGGCAAACACGATTCGCGGGTCATCAAATTTCTTGAGCAGTATGGCATTCTCGATTTGATGCAATGCGTACCGTTCTGTTCCGACGCGAATTCCTGGGATTGCCCAGGGGTCTCCATTACTAATCTTCGCGTCGGTGATCGAAGTGACGGGATAGTGATCTGCTGCCAGTTTCATCGCGCCAAAATTATAAGCGTTGATCCAAAACGCCTTTTCTCGGTCGTCTCCACCTAGCAGGTGCGGGTTAACTTGCTCCAACGCCCGCAGCGCCTGCATGAAATCTGACTCCCGCTGGCCAACTTCCGCAGCAATGCCGGCATAATCAAATACGGTTGTTCGTATACCGTGAATGGGGACCGGAGCGTGCCAGTATTTCTTGAACAGTTGGCCGAAATGACGCGAGAACTGTTCCATCGCCATGTTCGATTGCGATGCTCCGGCATGCGTGTTCCCTGAAGTCGGTCGCTTCGCAATATCGCCTGTCCCAACCTTGTCGTTACTTCCCGCGACAGGTGTGAAATAGGGTGTCGTGGAACGCCACGGATCAAACCATCGCAAACCGAAATGAACGGCTGCCCAAACGTGTAGTGCCAACAAGACGTACAGGAGCACGGAAATAACGATGTGCAACTTCAGCCACTTTCCAAACCACCTCTTGAACGCCTCGTGCATTGTTATGGAGTCTTCTACGTCCGCAATTGCCTGCGACAATCGAAGCATTGTTGCGGGACTTTCGGTCGGCTGAACCGCAGAGCGTGTCGCGTCAGGCGTGTCGCGCACAACAAACTGGCCGCTAACATGCCAAGTCCACTGCGCCACGCCTGCAAGACAGCGACACTTTGTGGATCGCTTGCCAACTGCTCGGCCGCTTGGCCATATCGCGTTTGCAGACTGGCCAAGAGGGCTTTCTTTTCACGTATTTCCGTCGAGAATCGGTTCATCAAATAGCGTCCAACGTAGCCACTGAGGACGACGATCAGCGTCATGGCCGTCAACGCGATTCCAAGCGGGCTTGCAAACTTATGCCCGGTGTGCAACAGCACGAGAATCGGACCAACGATTCCAGCGTAGATGTGCCACGCCAAGAGTGTCCGCATCGTGACGCGTTTCGTCACGCGGGGCTTAAGCCATTTGCTGCGTTTTACGAACAGGTAAGCCAATGGCACGAGCATCAATGCCGCACCGCTGACGCCGAGTACTCCACCCCAGAAGCTGCCGGCAAAACGAGGCGATTGGTGAAAAACGAATCCCAGCCACGAGACTAGCGCCAGCATGACCAAGCCGCTGACAATCGTGCGTTCGCGTTCTTTCATCGTTCACGCCTCCACCGTCACGTCGCGTTTCGCCTTGGCCTGGCAAGCCAGGATCATACCCGCGTCTTTATCGTCGGGATCTAAACCATCGTCGACTTCCATTGTGACCTGCCCTGAAAGAAGCTTCACCGCACATACACCACACATTCCGATTCGGCATGAATTGTCAATGCTCACCTCCACGCGTTCCGCCGCTTCCAAAACCGTCTCGTCCGGCTGGAAACGTGTCGCTTGCCCCGATGTGGCGAATTTGACCGTCGCCAACACTTCGGTCGCTGCAGTGTCAGCCACCTTCTTTTTCTCAGCAGCTTTCACGTGCGGTTTTTGTTGCGAACCGAAATTTTCGAGGTGAACGTTGTCTGCCGGCACACCCAATTCCGCTAACATCGCCTTGGTGGAGTCCATCATCTGTGGCGCACCACAAAGCTGGACCCACTTTGACGCGATGTCAGGAACTAACTTGGCGATCAGATCCTTGGTCAGTCGGCCGGCGTGGTAACGCGTATTTTCAGGCTTGATTCGGCTCATGGCGACATGCAAATGCACGTTGGAGTGCCGTTCCGCAAGTTGTTCCAGTTCCGATGCGAAAATGAAGTGCTCCGGATCGCGGCAGGCAACGATGAAATCGATATCGCCGGGCCACCCCATATCGGTTAGCGCGCGAGTGATACTCATCATGGGAGTGATCCCCACGCCGCCGGCAATTAACACGACTGCATCCGCTTCGCTCCCCGTGAAAACGAACTTGCCGCTGGGCGCCTGCACTTTCAGCATCGCGCCCTCCTGGACGTGGTCATGCAAATGGCGAGAGCCGGCACCTTGTTCCTCCCGCTTGACCGTGATTTCACAACAGTATCCCTGCGTCGGGGAAGACGAGATCGTATAGCTGCGCCGAATCGATTTCTTCTCGTCGATTGGCAGAGTCAACGTGAGAAACTGACCGGGCAGATAATTGAATGGAAGCGGGCCTCCGTGGCAAGCAACGAGCCGGAAGGTCTTGACATCAGGAGTTTCCTGGTAGATCTTCGCGACTCGGAGTCGGCAGAGTTGCCGCTTCGCGACGCGAAGTAACCCGGACGAAATATCGGCGCGGCCCGTCGCATCATCCGCATCCGCACACTGCACAGCCGACTCATCGCAACAATCGGACGTGCCGTGCGCCGCGTTGGGCGACGGTGCCAAAGATTCTTGACTGTCGGCGCGCGACGTGGCCGCGAGCGTCAACGCTTCACGCTCGTTCGATCCGGAACTCGCCGGCTCGACCGTACCAGATGATGGGATACTAGGTGACGGGGTACCAAGTGATGGGGTCGTCGCGAGTTTCTCCATCAGCGCCATCGCACGACGCATGTTGCCAAAATACATCCAGACCATCGCTCCGCCAAATGCCACAAGCACTGCCATGACACTGGTGTGAAACGTGGTCATTCCAAAGAAACGAAAACCTGGCGCGGCAGTTGGTGGCAACAAGTTCATTTCTCGTTTAAACCAGGTGAGCGCCACATTGGAGGGCGATTTACCTTCCACCAACGCTCGGCGCGCCGCCAATCCACTTTCAAATCGCGCCAATCCTTCACGCATTTTGGCCGTGGCTGCCTGCAACGTCGCGAAATCATCATTCGCTTGGGCGGTGGCCAGTTCCTTCATTCCATCAGCTAACAGCGTCTTACCGTCCACCATGCGCTGTTGGGCTTGTTGCTCGATCTTGCCGCGCCGAGCCAAAGGCAGGTCAGGCAAGCTCATCAGCGTGGGATACGTTTCCTTCGGCTTGGGAGCTCCCATCTTCTCCATCATGCCCCCCATGCCGCCGCCCCCCTTCCCGCCCCCCATGCCGCCGCCACCCTTCCCGGTCCCCATCATGCCCGTGCTGGCGGCACCGGTGCCGTCGCGCTTGCCGCTCTCCTTTTCTGTGCTTCCCGCTTCAGTGTCTCCCTTTGCTAGGCCACTCGCTTGCGGCGCCGCGGGGTGGTGCTCGGCGTGTTGTCCCTCGGCAGCCCCCTGCGCAAAGAGGAAGACCGGGAACAACAATATGGCGCAAACGGGTGCGATCGCCCACAATTGCCGGCGCGTACGTCTGGCGACACGAAAGCCGACCACTCGATGAAGCGAGTCGCGAGCCGCGTCATGCCTCCTGGACCAGACGAGAGCACGTCGATCGGCAAGATCGGCAATTCCCTTTGGTGGACGCGTGAGGTCCGAACAAAATGTATTGCGTTCCATCATCATCAAAAACCCCGGAGCTGATCGCGCGTAGTGAAGCCTCATAAACGGGTTCGATGCGTGCCGCACGCGATTCCTTCGCGTGGATCTTGACAATCGCGGCTGACACCACAGGGTGACTTGGCCGAGTTCACGCGCGCGGGTGCTTTCACACGCAGGTCAAGAAACGCCCCATTGAACCGCCAATCACTGTCGCCAGACGATAATGCGACCACATTAGGCCTGTCGTTGATGGCGTCCTCATGGGGGGGAGTGTTGCTCCATAAAGTTTTGGGCTATATCCATCTTCCGAAAAGCGAATACAATCACGTCGTATGTTTTCCCGAGCCACGATGCTACCACCTTCAGGGGGCGTTGCGTGCGGCGCGGGACCATGAAATGACCTGGAAATTCGGTGGGGACACCCCCAAACGCGAGCCGTTGTCAGAACAAGACCCACATCATGAGCAAATCGAAAGCATCGAAATCGAGCAAGTCACACAAAGCACCGGCGCGTCAGGCTGAGCAACGCCAGTCTGGGACGAATAGAGATGGAAAGGATGTGGGACCGGTCCCCGGCAGCGCGACGCGCGAGACGGTTGAGTCGATTGTCGTCGCCATCATCCTGGCATTCCTGTTCCGCGCTTTCGTGGCCGAAGCGTTCGTTATTCCAACCGGTTCGATGGCGCCTACGCTGATGGGCCAGCACAAGGACGTAGAGTGTCCCGAATGCGGCTATTGGTACCAAGCCGGTGCGAGTATCGAAATCGAAGATGCAGCCAATGATCAACAATTGCTCGAAAGTGGCCATTCCCTATCGCGCAGCGTCGTCGTGGCTGCAACCTGTCCGCTGTGCCGTTACAAGCAACTTCTTGACCTGGAAGAGGATGCCAACATGGCAACTTTTTCGGGGGATCGCATCCTGGTCAGCAAGTTCATCTACGACTTCACCGATCCGAAACGCTGGGATGTCATCGTCTTCAAATACCCTTTCAATGCAAAGCAGAACTTCATCAAACGCCTGATCGGCCTGCCGGGCGAGACAGTCTTGGTCAAACGAGGCGACATCTTTATCAAGAAACCAGGCGAAGACGAGTTCTCCATTGCCCGCAAACCGGACCGCAAGCTTCGAGCGATTTTGCAATTGGTCGATGATTCCCGCTACCTTTCAAAAAGCTTGGTTAAGGTCGGTTGGCCGACGCGTTGGCAACCATGGGCCGCCGACAATAGCGCTAGCTCGGATGTTGCCGAAGAGTGGGCAACGACGGACGACGGCCGTTCGTTTGACGTGAAAGCCATTGGCGACCGGGACGTCTGGTTACGGTATCACCACATCGTTCCGATCGCAGAAGATTGGCAGCAAATTCGCGCGATGGTCAAAGCGGGTGAGAAAGTGCAGGTGCCCGAAGAGCTGTCTCCCACGCTCATCACGGACTTCTATGCCTACAACGCCTATACCGCGATCGACCGTCGTGACTTGCGCTCTTTCAATCCGAAAGGCAGCCCGGAAGAACTGCCGACGTCGGATTTCGACAGACGTTCGCTCCGCCCCTTTGTAACGCTCGGTCTTCATTGGGTCGGGGATCTCGCCTTTGAAGGCGAAGTCAACATTCAAAGCGACGTTGGCGACCTGCTGGTACAACTGACCAAGGGAGGTGTCGCTTACGTTTGCCGAATCAACATCGCGACGGGCAACGCCGCTCTTTCAGCCAGTGATGGCACTCCCTTTCTGGCCACCGATGGCACGACCGCCCAAACGGTCACGGGCACGACCGGCATACGGGGTGGTGGCAAACATACGATCCGTTACACCAACGTCGATGCGGAGCTGCGGCTATCGATAGACGGCAAACGCATTGAATTCAACGGTCCGACGACTTACGCACCGCGTGATGATGCCCAGCCGGTTACGACGCTCGATGATCCGGGCGACCTGGCTCCGGTCGGAATTGGTGCCTGTGGCGCCGCGTTCCATGTTGAGCATCTGCGTGTATGGCGTGACGTCTACTATATTGCCACGAGCAGTGGTTTTCACGAGTATCCAATCGCAATTGGTCCACGACAGATCCGGCAGATCTTGAATACGCCGTCTATCTGGGAGGAGACGGACTTGTTCAAGTCTCGGGGGACGTTCGAGTATACGCTTGAAGACAACCAGTTCTTTCCCATGGGCGACAATAGCCCGCAAAGTTCGGACGCCCGCATGTGGTCGGAGCATTTCTTCGAGCGCGACCTGTTGATTGGCCGCGCTCTGCTGATCTACTGGCCGCACCCGTGGTATCGTCCCATCCCCTACCAACCCAACCTGAAGCGAATGCGCCTGATCCACTGATCGACGCGAGGCGGTGAGAGCAGCAGGTGCGGGACCGCACGACGATTCACTAGGCATGGAGGACCAATGCGATGAGAATCTTAGAAGCCGACGGACTGGTGAAGTCATTCGGTCGCCGGCGTGTTGTCGATGGCGTGCAACTGCATGTCGAGCAAGGCGAGATCGTCGGGTTATTGGGTCCCAACGGTGCCGGCAAGACGACCTGCTTTCGAATGATCTGCGGGATGCTGGAACCTGATGCAGGAACGGTGTTTCTGTCGGGACTCGAAGTCACATCTTGGCCCATGTATCGCCGTGCCCGCGAAGGGGGGATGGGATACTTGGCGCAAGAATCGAGCGTATTCAAGAAACTGAATGTCGAGCAGAACCTGCTCTGCATGTTGGAACTGCTGGGGGTACGCGGCAAGGCACGCCGCCAGCGGTGCAACGAGTTGTTGAAGCAATTCAACATCGAACACATTCGCAAGTCGAAAGCAGCGCGACTCTCGGGCGGCGAACGGCGGCGGTTGGAAATCGCCCGTTGCCTGGTAAGTGAACCCGAAATCATCATGCTGGACGAACCGTTTGCCGGGATCGATCCGATCACGGTACAGAGCATCCAGGGAATCATCGGTGACCTGCAGACGCAAGGCATCTCCATTCTCATCACGGATCACGCCGCGCGGGAGATCCTGCAGATTGTGAACCGATGCTATGTCATCGCGTCGGGCAAAGTTCTTTGCAGTGGAACGTCCGACGAAATCAAGAACCACGAGGAAGTGCGCCGCCGCTATTTGGGTGATATCGACGCCCCCATCTCCGGCCCACCCGCTCCCCATATGAATGCCGATCACGTCCCAACGGAAAAGCAAGAAAAACGCCTTTGACCAGCATGGCACCGCGACTCTTACGTGATGTGTCACGAACGAGTAGGCCTCGCCATGCGACCCTAATCGGGGGTGATCAATTGCTTAAGTCGTCGTTGCTGGCTTTGTTGCGTTGCTTTTCTGTCACTGGCATCGGCCTTTCGGGGCTTATCTTGCAGCTATCTCCTCGATTCCGGCGCAATAAACCAACAAGCACCTAGCAGTCCCCGTTCTCTCATTGTTCGACTTGTTGACCAGGCCAGCGTCTGGCTGGCCTGCACACGCGTTTGCAAAAACCGCTTCTCTTCGGTGGTTGCGGATGGGGGGCTCGGTAGTCTATTTTGGTTAGGCAGCTCGCTCGCTTTCCCGCTGCCTCCAACAACCAACCAACTCAACGGGATCCTCCAACCATGCTCCTCGCGCTCGCCTCCGTCGACTACGCGGTACTCGCACTCTACTTGCTCGCCATGATTGGCGTTGGCATCTACTTCAGTCGCGAGCAACATACGTTGGGCGATTTCTTTCTGGCTGGCCGCTCCATGGGCTGGTTTCCGGTCGGCCTGTCGATCATGGCCACACTCTTATCGGCGTTAAGCTACAGTGGCGTTCCCGGCGAAGCCTACTATGTAGGTTACAAATTCCTACTGATGCCGGTCGCGGTCTGGCTTACCTTACCGCTGCTCGTATATGTCGTACTGCCGCTCTTCCATCGGCTGAATATCTATAGCATCTACGAATACATCGAGATGCGTTTCGATGTCACAACGCGTTTCGTATCAAGCGCCTTGTTCGTCGTCTGGCGATTGCTTTGGCTGGGCGGAGTACTCTATGCGCCTTGCAAGGTACTGATCGTCGCCGCCGGGCTGCAGATCGACACGTGGTGGCTACTGCTGATCCTGGGGCTCGTCAGCACTTGCTATACCTTCCTGGGCGGCATGAAAGCGGTGATCTGGACCGATGTCATTCAGGCGTTGGTCATGGCGGGCGGTCTGTTCCTGATTATTGGCGCCGTCTGGTATCAACTGGACGGTGGCCCGGCGCGCGTTGCCGAGGTGACGCGCCAACTCGACCGTGCCACCATTGTCGATCCCGTCCTCTCACTTGCCGAAAAATGGTCGTTCTGGGGGATCTTTCCTCACTTCCTACTGGCCTCACTCTCGTTCTACATCGCCGATCAAATCACGGTTCAGCGTTACTTGACCGCCAAGAGCCTGACCACTGCACGGCGATCTTTCGTACTCAATTGCATCAGTGTGTCGATCATGATCCCGGCGCTGATGTATGCGGGGACCTCGCTGCTGGCCTTTTATCACGACCATCCCGATCAAATGCGGCCTATTTGGGTTGCGAATATCGACCACCAGGACCGGACGTCGATGCGCGATGCCGATGGCGCACCGTTGATCGAATGGCGGACCAATGCCATCACACCTGAAAACATCCAACAGCTGGTCGACGAACGGCGTCTGTTGCGTCCCAATTCGACGCAACCGTTCACCGATACACGCGACCTGGTCATCGCGGATGAGAATGGTAAACGAATCAATGTACAACGACTCGCCATGCGACTGCCACGAGGCGATACCGCCGAGCGAGGAGAAATCATGCTCAACAAGCTGGCCAAAGACGAGCTGTTGCCTCACTTCATTACCAGTCAATTGTCGTACGGGCTGGGAGGACTGATTCTCGCCGCGTTGCTCGCCGCCTCGATGTCGTCCATGGACTCCGGTCTGAATTCGATCTGCACGCTGTTGATCACCGACTTTCATCGTCGCTTGGGAATCGGTCGGCACTGGCTGGCGCGCCATGTCAATAAACCGGTGGAAGAACTTAGCGAAGCAGATGAATTACGCATTGGCCGCCCATTGGTTTTGATCATCGGTCTTGTGGCAACCGGCTTCTCCTTGTTCATCGCCCAGATCAATGACATTTTCACGATCATGGTCGCCGTTGTGAATACGTTCGGCGGGCCTTTACTCGCCGTATTCCTGCTAGGCATGTTCACGCGTCGCGCTACCGCCAAGGGAATGCTCTGGACGCTGGGTGCCGGCACGCTATTCACGCTCTGGCTGATGATCGCCAATACGTACGAGTCCTTTGCGTGGCTCTGGTTCTGGGATTTCAAACTCAACGGCATCTGGCCGTTGACGATCGGCGTCGTCTTCTCACTTGTGACCGGCTATGTTATGAGCTTGCTGACCGGTCGTCGCAAGAGCGATGACGAGTTGCGCGGTTTAGTCGTTGGCTGTGGCGAACTTGGCGTGCGTGATCCCGAGGAAGCTTCGATCGCCATCCCCGACCAATTCGACACCGTGGACTAGTTTCGCGTCGTTCGAGTGATGCGTTGGCCGACGACCTGTCACCTGTCACGCGGCGAGTGTTCTCGATACAATCTACGAACGTCCAACGAGCTGCTGGATACTTCCATGGTGAGCCGGGAACGGCTGGGCCCCATCGAACGGCCAGCTTCCGGAAGCTGTTGCGGTCGCTGGCTGCCTCTGGGCTCGTGCGGCGGCGCGAGGGACAACGCCGCATTGGCGTGGGCCGTGATGTGCAGATTCGATTCGCGTTAAGTTTTTTTGAAAGGCAGGGAATGAGCACGCCTTATTTTCAGGAGCTGTTTGCCGATCGCATTGGTGGCGCCAGCTACGGAATGGGATCGGACATTTACAAATTCGAGAAGATCAAGCGTGCCAAACGCAAGGCATTGGCCGACACTCCCAACCGCCAGTTGCTCGACTTCGGGATTGGCGAAAATGACGCGATGGCTCCCGAAGTGGTTCGCCAGCAGATGGAACAGGAAGTGAATCAGCCGGAAAACCGTGGCTATGCTGACAATGGCGTGCCCGAGTTCAAGGAAGCGGTCGCGCGCTTCATGCAACGCAGTTTTGGTGTTGAACTGGATGCGAAAAATGAAATCAACCATTGCATTGGTTCAAAAACCGCCTTGGCCATGCTGCCAGCTTGCTTTATCAATCCCGGCGACGTGACACTCATGACCGTACCTGGCTATCCGGTGGCTGGTACTCACACGCGTTACTATGGTGGCAGCCTGTTCCAGTTGCCGCTACGCGCGGAAAACGGCTTCCTGCCCGACCTGGATTCGATTCCCGAAGATGTGTTGACCAATGCCAAACTACTGGTCTTGAACTATCCCAATAGCCCAACCGGCCAGGTGGCGACGGTCGATTTCTTTCAACGCGTGATCGAATTTGCTAAGCAGCATCGAATCGTCGTCGTTCAAGATGCGGCCCATATCGTGCTGACCTTTGCCGACAAGCCGCTCAGCTTCCTTTCATTGCCGGGTGCCAAGGACGTGGGAGTGGAAGTGCACTCCTTGTCCAAAGGCTTCGACATGATCGGCTGGCGTATTGGCTGGGTCTGTGGAAACGCTAAGGTAGTGCAAGCTTTTTCCGACGTCAAAGACAACTGTGACTCGGGCCAATTCATCGCCATTCAAAAAGCGGCAGTGGCGGCGCTGGACGATCCATCGATTCCCCTGCATACGAACGCGAAATACCGGCGGCGGTTAGGCAAACTGGTCACGACGCTCAACGCATGTGGATTCGACTGCCAGATGCCCGGCGGCAGCTATTTCCTCTACACCCGTGCCCCAATCGGTGTGGCAGGCGGCCCTTCGTTCGCAACCGCGGAAGATGCCAGCCAGTATTTGATCACCGAACACTCGATGGTCACCGTACCGTGGAATGAAGCGGGCGAGTTCCTGCGCTTCTCGGCTACTTACGAAGCAGCCGACGAGGCGGCTGAAGACGTAATCATGCAGGAAACCGAACGCCGCTTGGCCAGCATCAAACTGCAATTCTAACACGGCCGTGCTCGAAACAAGCGACACGGGCCGAGTCGCTTGACCGGCGTATCCGTTGGCGCATGCCTCAAGACCGAATCAAAACCGATCATCGTCGGTCAGGGCTTGCTCAACGTCGTCAGCCCACTGTGCGATATCGAGAATGCTGTGGCGGATCGCCACCGGATCGCATGAAGAGCGCAGGTAACGGTTGGTTGCAACCGCGGCAATAGCCCGTAAAGCGTACCACGTCATCCAGCTCCGCGCAACGCCGCGGCTTCCATGGGAGCGACGCGATGCGTCTGTTCAAGATTCAAACGATCCAGTTTCCGCCACACCAATTCTATTGCTTCGCACCCGAATTGGTGGGCGTATCTGTTGCCGCTGCCGCATTCTTTACCGGTTCTTTTGCTGCCGGTTCTTTTGCCGCTGAGGATCCTGACCCTGCTGGAGGCGGTTCCGTCGGTGGTGCGTTCGCGTCGAGCAGCATTTTGAGCTTAAAGTCGCGTGGGAAATCTTCGTCCAACTGGTCCAACACCGTCTTGTAACGCAAGATCACTTCGCTGAGGTCTTCGGCCATCACATCGTGAATCAACTGGGGGTACTCGTCAAAGATCTTTGCCCAATCGTCCCATGATTTTTCGTAAAGATCACGCGCCTCTTCAAGGGCACCACTTTCCCCCTTTTCGTCGGCCAAACGCATCAACGCGCGTGCATTGGCGGTCGTCTCCGACTGTTCGACTTCGCACCGAGTCTGCCAGTACTCATAGTTCACTTGCGTCGAATAGGCACTGATGCGGATGATATAGACGCCCGCCTCTCCGGCTCGATTCGCATAATACCTTGCCTTGGCGCGTACGTTTTTCGGGGCCCCTTCGGCTACGTCAAGATCGGTCACCGTAAGCTTCTTGCGGGCCTGGGCGGCGGCCATCAACTCGTCCTGGCTCATTTGGCTATATGGTTTTTTCGTCTCATACGCCGCGAGTTCCTCGGGAGTCAACGTAGCACGGCGTTGCGTGCGTATTTTCTCGCGCAACCCAGGCGCTAGTGCCTCGAGTTTCGCGCGCATCGATTCGACTTCCTCTTCAAACTGCGTGAGTGTATTGAGTCGAACCGTGTGTCCCCACGACGTGGGAATATCCATCGTTCCGAATCGTTCCCACTCCTTGCCGGCGCGTCTCCATGCGTTGCGCGTTTTTTCGCCTGGCGTAAAGTCCTTGGTGACCGCATCAGCATGGCCAAGTAATGCCATCGACGGATCGGAATAGAACACGACCGAGCTACGTCGTTTGTCGGCATAGCCCTTGCCATTCTCAGAGACTCGCGTCCAAGTGACGGGAACGCCTTTTTCCACCACCGCCTCGGACTTCAGGTACCACAAATAGGCCACGAGCCAGTTGTCCGGGTACCCGTCCGGCCCCCGGGCATTATTCATGTTGATATAGTTCGTCATGCTATCATGGAAATCGCGATCTTTGCGGAACAATCGGCGAAACTGATCGGTTTCGTCCGACCTGCCAATCTTGTGGCCGATGAACCAGCCAAGGTTCCAAAACAAGCGGGGATTGCGCTGGTTGAATCGAGTCCCTTCAATGAGGAACTCGATCCCTTTCTTGACCCAGTGATAGCGGTGCCGATAGTCGTCAAATTCGGCCGACACGTTGTACGACAAGTTGTGTGCTTGGAATTCCCAGACGGTAATATAATTCGGCTGCAACTTGGCGATCTGATTGAGCGTAGCAGACAGTTTGTCCCAACTCTCGGTCAACTTGTAGTGATTAGCCTTGGTCCACAAGATGTTCGTGGCCACACCGCGCAAGCCGAGTGTTGCCATCTTCATCGTTTCGCTGGCCGGATCGATTTCCCCCAACTCGGCCTGCGACAAACCGTAACTCGCGCGCATTTGCGCCAGCTTGCCCCCACCGGTCCCTTGCCCCTTCTGCTCATGGTCGCCACTCGTCGATCGAGTAGCGGGTTGCCCGAGCAAGAACAGTGGAAACAGGAGCAGCACGATAGCGCAACCGTACACGATTTTGCGAATGAAGGAAGCGTTGTGTGTCATGCGGCAATTTCCCGCGTTTTCAAGAAGAAGTAACCGACGATCGTAATAGCAGTCACGTAAATCAGTGTCGTTATACACTGCCGTGCCAGCAATTGATCATGATAGCTTAGATTATACGCAACATATTCCGCAGCGCGTCCCAACCCCGAAAAATCGGGCAGGATCGTAGCAACGGCATTCATTATCGTTAGCAAGATATTGTCGGCAAACTTCACCAGGCGAACTCCAATCTCGCCGGCGCCGAATTCGAGCGGTTTGGTCATGTTATCCTGTGTCACAAGCCGGATCATCGACTCGATCGGGCCGCCACCAAACGCCACACCGGTCCAGAGATCGCGGACGAACTGCCCGAAAAAGCCCAACATAATCGAAGATAATGTTGCCAAGATCGCCACGGGACTGCTCAGGAACGTGCTAAACATCACTCCCAAACAAACCACGATCACCATCTGCAACCAAATCGTGACATACGCCTTGGCGAAGTTCCAACGGAACGAGGCCAATGGGGCCTCTAAATACAGGTCGGCCTGAGCCATCCCGAAATACTGCACTGGGTCATCACAGCGGATCCAGATTTCCAGATTGCCGTCCTTAATCAAGTCGTCGAACAGATCGATTTCCGGTGCGTTGCTACCGCTGCCCATGGGGCGCAACTTGCGCGGGATACGAAAATCCAACGTGGTGAATTCCTTCGACTCAAACCCCATCGGCTCGCATTGCAGCGGTCTGCGTGGGTCGGTGCTGTTGACAATGATGACACCACGCACGCCTTTTTCAATATCCGCCTTAAAGGTACGGAATACGCTTAAGGTCATCGCGAGCGGAAGATAGTCGTCAGGAAACTCTTTCTCCGTAATCCCTTTGAACTGCCAGATCGCAGTCATCAAGGTGCGTCCTTCAATGTAACTACGGTATTCCCATTCCTTGCCAACGCTGAGACCCTTCTCGTTCGGATTCCCTTCGCGGTCCCGGAAGTGCAACTTACCGTAAACGGGAACACGTGCTTGCAAAGCACCTTGCGGCGCGCCGAGCTCGTAACTGCCAAGGGGATCATCACCCGCTTCGGTGCGTGTTACGACATGTCGGTGCCCCATTACTTTGTTGGTAACCCCTTTATCCTCGTTGTTCACGCGCCACGTATGGCGGTGATGCGACTGCAGCGTTGTCTCTCCTTCCCAGCCCGGCGACACCTCGCCTTCGGTTGCAGCTGGGATCTTCCCCGCACTCTCCGTGATCACGGCATGCTCATGATCCATACCGCGTTCGACAAACATATAGCTGACGAACCCCATACCGGCCAGCAAGACGGTGATCACCACCACTAATCCCAAGATGCGCCCCAGCACGATCTCGCCCGAGCGTACCGGCTTGGTCACGATCGTATAAATGGTCTTACTCTTGATGTCGGCTGGCAAACTAACGGTGGCAAGAAACAGTGACAACACAATTACCAGATAACTGGTGGTCGTCAGCACGAAACTCAAGTAAAGGTGCGCGGGATCGTCGCTCCGCACATCGAGGAACCAGCCGGCGAACAGAAAGATGATCACAAACAGGGCAAAGGCTACCAGCACTTTGCGGCGAATCGCCTCCTTGATCGTGAGACGCGTTATCGCCAGGATGCGCCGGGGTGAAGTGGCCGGGAGGTCGCGCCCGATGGCGCTGGCAATCACGCCGGCGACGGCATAAAAGCCCTCCACCGGACCGCGCCGCGCTGCGGCGATCACATAGCAAACGAATATGGCGAGCAGGACGAGGACAGGTACAGCAATGATGAATGTCTGCACCGCAGGCCCAAACCATTCAGCAAACGAGAGGAATTCTTCCGGTCGGATTTCCATGGCGTTACGAACATGCCTTTTTGTTGTACTGCGTGAACAATGATTGCGTGAATAATGATATCGGGTAAAGGGGCTGTCATACCTTTGCAACAACGGCGACCGTGAGCGAACGTAGCGTGTCGCGGGGCATGCGTGCCGTCGTTGGCCCCGTTACGCTTTGGGAGCATCTTTGCGTTCGAGTGCTCGACGTCCTGGGTGCGCTTCGCTCTCGCGAACGATTGACAAGAACAGTTCTTCGAGTGTCGACGTCGGATGCTCCATTTCTAGCAACTCGCCACCATGCCGTTGGATCACCTGCCGAATCTCCTCTTCCGCCTCGGAGCTTAGCCCCTTCGCGCGAATCTCAGTTTCGTCCTGCAAGGTCAGTAATGTATCGATCCGTCCCAACTCCTTCAGTTCGCCCCGGTGCAAGATGGCAATGCGGTCACATACATCCTGAATGTCGGGCAACAAGTGGCTGCACAACAGCACCGTCTTGCCTTCGTCGCGCAATCGCAAAATCAAATCTTTCATCTCACGCGTGCCGATGGGATCCAGCCCGGTCGTCGGCTCGTCCAGCAGAATCAGCTCGGGATCGTTAATCAAAGCTTGTGCCAGACCAATACGTCGCGTCATACCTTTCGAGTATTCCTTGAGCTGTCGGCGACGCGCGCCCTGTAAATTCACGTCGGAAATCAGCCGATCAATCCGATCGCGTCGCTCGTCGGCTGGTATGTTGAACAAGCGGGCGTAAAAATCGAGCGTTTCGTCCGCATTGAGGAATTTGTATAAGTACGATTCCTCGGGCAAATACCCGATCCGTTCGTTCTTGCCCACGTCCGTGGCATCCTTGTTAAACACCAAGGCGCGGCCGCTTGTCGGAAACAACAGCCCGAGCAGTAGTTTGATGGTGGTCGTCTTTCCCGAGCCGTTTGGGCCGAGCAAGCCGAAAATCTCGCCCCGCCGCACGTCGAGATCGAGTGCTTTGAGAGCTTGCACCTTTTGTCGGCCCCAAAAATCGCGATAGACCTTCGTCAGGTTGCGCGTTTCAATGACGACGTCGCTCGAGGAAGAATCGGCCGGCTTGGAGGCCTGCGTGACAGTGGCATCACTACTCATGGGTGGTTTCCGTGAAAGACGGCGGTTTGCTGGCCCCATCCGCAGAAACCGGATGGTTGCCCTAAGTAACTCCGAAACGCATTTGGACGCGCATGACAGGTCGTCTATAGTGTACGCATCGCCCCCCGTAAGGGTTCGGGCCTTTTGCCGGACCGATGTTTGCCACGACCGCGCCGCCGCCGTGCCCGATAGGTCATGACACGCTGCGACGCACATTGGCACAACAGAGAGCGGCACAACAGAGAACCTGTAAAAACCTGCTTGATGAGCAAAACAGCCGCGTTGGTAAAGGCCTCCGCGTCACCTCGGTTTCGGTTCCCGCAGTCAGGCCCGAGTTTTCTCGCCCCTACCCGCACTGCGCACGATTGAGAACGGTGCTCGTTCCAGAAAACTAGGCGTGGCAAAGCATGGGGGGGGGCCCGTTTTAAAACTCGATGGACCTACTATTCCAAACCATTTTCTTTCTGTGGTACAAATCTCGGGAGTACCGACCCATGCAGAACGGGACATTTTGAAACGAACCCTAGGCTTTGTCCCAAAACGTCTTTTCGCGCGGCAAAGCCATGCCCTTTTCAGCAGATTACGTGAAACGCAAGGTGGTAAATACGAGTTTTGAGACGAAGCCTAGTATAAATGGGTTAGTCAATCCTTCAAGCGTTACCCAGCCCCTTGTCGCTTGGCGTACCACCGCTCAGCATGATGTGGGTGTATCCACAAAATCTCCCCCGTCGGCTAATTTGCATGACTCTGGCGGGGGGGCGTGAGCTCTGAAATGCCTAAGGAAAGTTCATTGATTCGAGATCGACAATCTGCTTTGGACTTCCTGATGGGGCGGATCGACTATGAACGAGCACGCAGCCTTCCCTACCGGTCCCGCCGCTTCAAATTGGACCGGATGCGGCAACTGGCCGCCATCCTTGGCCACCCCGAAGCCGCGTTCCCCGCCATTCACGTCGCCGGCACCAAGGGCAAGGGCTCCTCGGCAAGCATGATCGCCGCAGCCCTGACCGCAGCCGGGCTACGCACCGGTTTATATACATCGCCCCACCTGCACCGTCTCGAAGAACGGTTCGTCGTCGACGCTCGACAGTGCAGCGAACCGGAATTGGTGAGCCTGTTTGCCGACCTGCAAGTCGCCGTCTGCCAAATGGACGACATGGCTGGCGACCGCCGCTCGGGGCCAACCTACTTTGAAATCACGACCGCTGCCGCATTGCGCCATTTCCAACTCAAGCAAGTCGATTGTGCTGTATTGGAAGTCGGCTTGGGTGGGCGGCTTGATTCCACCAACATCTGCCATCCTGTCGTGTCGGTAATCACGACGATCAGCCTGGATCACACTCGCCAGCTCGGAGAAACGCGGGCCGAGATTGCAGCGGAAAAAGCGGGGATCATTAAGCCGAGTGTACCCGTGGTGACCGGTGTGTTGCAGAGCGAGCCTTTGGAAGTCATCAAGTCGATCGCGGCTGAAAACAACTCCCCCTTGCTGGCCCTCGAGCGAGACTTCCATTTTGAACATCGGGTGTTGCCCGGGGAAGAAACCGCATCAGGCCGACGGCCTGACGGCAACGCGATTAACTACTGCGAGAACGTCGACGGAGTCTCGCGATCAATCGACGATGTACGGGTCGCCATGCTGGGCAAGCATCAGGCTGCTAACGCTGCCGTTGCCTTGGCGACTTTGGGACAGCTGCAGCGTCAGGGCTGGAACATCGACGAAGCCGCAGTGCGCACGGGACTGGCACACACGCGTTGCCCGGCCCGTTTTGAAGTGGTCGGAGAACGCCCCACCGTGGTGCTCGACGCGGCCCATAATCCCGCATCCGTGGTCGCGCTGAGCGACGCGTTGGACCAGCATTTTCCCAGCCGGCCTCGCCTCTTGATTTTCGCCACGAGTGTCGACAAGGACGCTGCTCAAATGCTGGCGCAACTGCTGCCAAGCTTTGAACATGTCGTGCTGACCCGATACCTGAATAACCCGCGCGCCGTCGATCCGTCCGAGCTCGAACAGCTTGCAAAGAAAATCACGCACCAACGCATTGTTGGCCAGAACATTGCTGGCCAACGTGAAGTGCCTCAATTGCATATCGACACTTGCCCGAATCCACGGGCCGCCTGGCAGCGCATACAGGCACTCGTCACGCCCGATCATGTGATCTGTGTGACCGGGTCATTCTTCCTGGCCGCCGAAATGCGCGAATACCTGCGAACGCAATCTCAGAACGTGTCTTGAAAACGCTTACGTCGTCGTCTTACATTTTTTTCTTGTTCCAGTCCCGAAGGGACGTTCTCAGGCGGCGACTGACGAGAGCTCTTTCTTGAGGTAATCAAGCGCTTTGTCCAGTTGCAGATCGTCGATATGCTTTTTATCTGATGACGATGGTGCTTTCACATCCCTCTCCTCGTGCAACACATCTTCGTCGCGCCGCTGTTGATACAGCTTGCGAATCTGCTCGTCTGTCAGCTTCACTTCGAGGCCTTCGGATGGCCGTACGCCCCAATCCTCGGTTTCCGTCGCTTTGCGTCGGCGGTGTATGTTCTTGCCATTGGGCCGCCAATAGCTGGCCGTCGTCAGTTTCAGTGCACTGGTCCCTCGCTCTAGCGGGATCACATTCTGCACGGTCCCTTTGCCCCACGTCCGTTCGCCCACAATGACGGCGCGTCGATGGTCCTTCAAACAGGCTGCGACAATTTCCGAGGCACTCGCCGAGTACCGATCGACCAAGACCACCATCGGTATCGTGGGGTCAAGCAAAGTCCCGGCCGACGCATCGTATCGTTCATTCAGGCCGTTGCGCCCGCGCGTGCTTACAATTGCCCCCTGCTCAATAAACATGTCACACGTCTCGACTGCGGCCGACAGTAAACCACCGACATTGCCGCGCAGGTCAAGAATCAAAGCATCGATCGGATGGTTCGCAAACGGCAATACGCTTTTCAGCTCAGATGCGGTAAACTCGCCGAAAGTCGTAATGCGAACGTAGCCGACACGTGGGGCTCGTTCCAGGAAATAGTGCCACTGGCCGTCCGCGAGTAGTCTGTCACCGAGCACCGATTTCGTACGAATCAAATCGCGCGTCACCTCGAACGTCATTAGCTCTTCATGATCGGCATGGCGAATCTTCAATTGGACCTTGGTTTTCGGAAGGCCCTTCATTTTCTTGACCGCATCGACCAACAACATTCCTGCCGTCGGCTCGCCATCGATCTCCACGATCAAGTCGCCAGCGCGCAAGCCGGCTCGGTACGCCGGACTGTCGTATACTGGACTGACCACCCTCAAGCTCTCCGCTTCAGGCGGACCTTCGACCACCACGCCAATCCCCACAAACTGCTGATCGATACTCTGTTGAAATTGTTCGAAATGCTCCGGACCAATGTAGTCCGAGTACTGGTCCAATCCAGACACCATACCGTGCATGGCGTTTTCAAACAGAACGCGTGGCGAGACCTCTTCAACGTAATTGTCCTCAATCACGTCCATCGCGTGTGAAAGGGTCGACAAATAGCGATTGCGCCACGCTTTTTCATAGCAGACGAGCGAGATGATGGCGGCGACGATGATCGTAATCGTATTGCGCAGAGGCATCGAATTCCTCAGTCTGGAATGCTTAGCGGGGAGGCCTTGAATGACGCGAGTCGCCACATCATGAGCAGAGCGTCGGCTACTACCGAGTGTGTCTGGCAGCTACCAAACAGACGAATCTGCAGCCAACTCAAGTCGCGATAGCTCCATCCTACCGTCTGGCGGCCAGGGGACAACGCCAGCCATCCTCAATTGCCCGGATTCAGACGAAACGGTCGTAGATTCCGTTCCCAATCCGATCGAGTCCGGGCCGTTTCGGTAACCTTCGAGTCGCGCCGACGGGCTATGCGCGGACCTCTTCCGCCGCCGTTTCGACGATGTGGTACAGCTTTTCGGCGTCGACCGGCTTTGCAATGTAGCCGTCCATCCCAGCCTCCTCACAAGTAGCCTGGAACCCGCGAACGGCGTGTGCTGTCATGGCGATAATCGGCGTAAACTGGCCACGTGCTGTTTCTAGATTGCGAATCGCACGGGTCGCTTCAAGCCCATCCATTTCAGGCATTTCCACGTCCATCAGTACGACGTCAAACCGTTTTTCGGCGCACAGTGCGACAGCTTCAAGCCCATTGTTAGCCACTTCAATTGAATGTCCGCGAAGCTCGAGCAAGCCGATAGCCACCTCTTGGTTGACCAGGCAGTCTTCCGCCAGAAGGATGCGTAATGGCTTGACTTCTCGACAGAGTTTGCCACGGCGTCGGTGACGTGGCTTCCCTTGGTCGAGACCGAGCGCGCCGAACAGGGCCTCTTGCAGCTCGGCGGGCTTGACCAGCACGGGAACGCAGCGCGAGATGTTTAGCTTGGCAATACGCGCTGTCTCGTCCTGATCACTTCTGGGCAACGCCATGACAATAGGCGTCTTCACCTGTTTGACGGCCCGCGCAAGCCTCTCTACGCATGTCCACGTCGCCTGTCGCTCACGCGATGAACCGACAATCACAATCGCGGCGAACGGCTTTTCTTGCTCCATTGCTTGCCTGAAATGTCGTAGCGCCGCCGCGACATCGCACGCGTGCGTCAGCGACCAACCGAGGAATGTGAGCATGTCACGGTAGATATCGCGTCGTGCGGGATCGGGATCCACGAGCAATATGGGTTGATCGGCCGGTGCCAATCGGGCGAATTGCGTACTCGTGCGTATTTCCGCCTGTCGGAACTGGGCCAGGAAATGGAACCGACTGCCCTTGCCAGGCTCACTTTCGACCCAGATGCGTCCGTTCATCAAACTGACCAATTGTGCCGAGATCGCAAGACCCAACCCGGTCCCTCCGAAACGGCGTGTCGTTGACAAGTCAGCTTGGCCAAACGATTCAAAGATATGGTCGACCTTATCAGCGGGAATGCCGATACCGGTATCTTCAATTATGAAGTGCAATACCATGCTCTCTGGCGTTTGACGTTCGACCTGGCAATCGATGAAAATCTCGCCGTCCGGCGTGAACTTCAGCGCATTCCCAACCAGGTTCACGATGACCTGCCGCAAACGTCCGCCATCACCAATTACCTGGACCGGCACTTCTGGCGCGATACGGCAATTGATTTCAATTCCTTTCTTCGTCGTCGGCACAATCATCAATCGCGAGGCATCGAGCACGACATCGCGAACATCAAACGGCATTTGCTCTAACTCCATTTTCCCGGCCTCGATTTTCGAGATATCGAGAATGTCGTTGAGCAGCCTCATCAGAGCGTCGGCGGATTGACTGAGGGTATTGAGATAATTGCGTTGTTGCACATTGAGCGATGTTTTCAAGGCCAGCTCGCTCATTCCAATGATGCCGTTCATCGGTGTCCGGATTTCGTGACTCATCGTGGCTAGAAACTGGCTCTTCGCACGACTGGCCGCTTTGGCCGCCTTCATGGCACAACGCAGATCTTCTTCGGTCTGCAACAGCTCCTTGGCAATCCGTTCGAGATCGGTATTGGATTTGGCAAGTTCCGCCGTGCGCATCTCCGCCGCCGCGGTTCGATCCGCGACACGTTGTTCGAGCGTTTCATTGAGTTTTTGAAGCTGCTGAAAACCTTCTGCATTCTCCAGTGCGGCGCCTGCGATCGTGCCAATGAAATCGGCCAATTGCTCTTCGTCCGGCCCGAACAGTCCGCGAATGTGCTGATGAGTAACATAGACGCAAGCGACCGGCCGGCCGTGCACAAAGAGAGGGATACAGAGCACGGAGGCACGATCATCCGCCACGCGAACGCCCGCCGGCGCGTCGACTTGACTGTGCTCGAATGCCAACGCCTTCCCTTTTTTCACGGCGGCTTTAACGAACGTCGCACTAAACGGGGACTCGCTCTGCCAAGCCGCAATATCCAATCCTGCCTCGGTCTTGAACAGCTGCAGCACGAGACAGTGTTCGCCCCGCAGTAGATGGAGAGATGCAGCCTGCACTTCACGATAAACGGCAATTGGCGAAAGAGCAGCGGCAATCTTGCGGCCTGAATCGAGCACGGTTCCGAATCGATCGACGAGCGACAGCGCCGTCGATTCCGCTTCCGAGTCACTTGATCGGAGCGCCGACATTTCTGGAGCTGCCATCTTTTGCAGCAACACCGTTGCCGTTTGCACCTGCTGATCGGCATCAGGCCAACCGATTACCTTGCCAACTCGGCCCCAAGCCAACAAGGTCTGAGCATATTCATAGCGTGCTCCCTGGCGCTCTGCCAGCTTCAGGCTCTTCCCGAACATGCGACGTGCGCGCCAGTGCTTGCCTTCGAGCGTCAGCACCATGGCGTATTCGCGCAGGGCATGGGGCAGATCGCACTTGAATTGACGCACGGCCTTTAATGCTCGGAGCGCCGCGCGACGGGCTTCGTGCAAAAGTTCCTGCCGGCGTCCCGGCACTCGATCTTCGCACTGTTCGACCAGCCTGCGTCGACAAGTCGCCAGCCAAGGAAGGCAACTGAGCGTATAGGCATTACGAATGCGTATTCTTCGAGCATATGCCGCCGCCTCTTCAAACCGCTGCGCCGCTTCCTCCAGTTTGCCGGCACCATAGAGCTGGACGCCATGCGCAAACAGCACCTGCACCGTCCCCTGCGCATCGCACCGCTTGCGTGCCAATTCCGCTTCGATAATCGCTTGGGGAATGTTCCCATGAGTCGTTCTTGCCCAGATGTCAAGTGCGATCCCCGACGCCTGCCCATCGCCTACGGCGATGCCAGACCGGTAGTGAAGCTGGGCTTCCTCGCATGCACGTCGCAGCTCCCCCATGCGATAAAGTGTGACGCTGTACTGGAATCGCGCAATGTGGACCTGCCAATAGTCACCGGTACGCTCCAGCAACCGTATCGCCTCATGCGATTTCTCGGCACACTCGGCAAACCGAGATGCCGCGTAGAGCACCAGGCTGTAGTAACTGAGACTCTGCCCCTCACCCCATATGTCGCCAAGTGACCGGCGAATCGCCAGCGACTTCCTTACGTACGAGATGCCGCGTGAAACATAGGGCACCAGGCTCATCGCCGGAGCGTGCTCGGAGTACATTTGCGCCAATTCGAGCGTCGATGGAAAACGCTCGGCCAGATTCAACCCTCGTAGATGGGCCCAGAGCAACGTGACACGTGGACGCGTAAACCAGTACGCATGCGACAAGCGGCTGTAAAGGCGTATCGCCAGTCGCTGCGATTCCGTCGGTTTGCGCTTGCATCGATGCACCAGCAGGAACGGCAACAGCGTGTGCAGCAACTGCACTGCGGTTTCGCGTGCCGCGTGGCAAAACCGTGTAAAACGTGAGCGGGGAATACGCTCTCCCAAAGCCTCAAGCGCTTCTTCCACACACTTCACCGCATGTTCCATGTCGCCCCGTTTGCTGGCAAGCTCGCCCAGCATGCCACGAATGTGCGCGCTGGCATGTTGCCCTTCGGCCAGGCAAGCCGCTTCCTCGAACAACACCTCGGCAGCATCGTATTGGCCTCGCAACATCAGCACTTCGCCCAACCCGCGCGCAATGCAGTATCGAACCGATGCAGCCGCTTCCCCAACGCCACGCTGCGCAATCCGGTATTGGCCTTCGGCGACTTCCAACGCGAATTGCGACCGCGATTGTTCGGCCGCTTCGATCGCGTAAGGGAGCGCCAGGGCACTGTCCCCGGATGCGTCAAAGTGGTAGGCCAACTCGGAAATGCGCTGACCGTTGTGCTCTTGCAAATAGTGAGCTGCCGCGCGATGCAATTGCTGACGCTCGTCCAACGCCAAGCGGTCCAGCAATACCTGTCGAATCGTATCGTGCACAAACGTGCAATGATATCCGTCGGGTCGGACCCATACGAGTTGCCGTTGCCGTGCCTCTTCCAGTGTCTCCAAAGCGGCGGACTGCGATTGTTCAGTCACACCGGCCGCCACGTCCAAATCGAATTCCTTGCCAAGAATCGCTGCAACCTGAAGCATTTCGATCGTGCGCGCTGGCAGTAGATCGATGCGTCGCGACAGGATCGAACCGGCCTGGTGTGACGACTGAAGACTCTCAATCTCCAGCTGAGCAGTGTCCCACCCCTGCTCTGTCGGAATCATAACTCCCGATTCGACTAATCCACGCAACACGGCCGAGGCCATGAAAGGACTCCCCGCTGACAACCGCTGCACCACCTGGACCACCTTGTCGGGAAGTGGACCTGCCATCGACTCCGCGAGATGCCGAATGTCTTGCTTTGCAAGCGGCTCGAGCTGGATGCAAGTCGAGACATTCAACTGACGCAGCGCATGGCCTGCGGGCACTTCCTCCGGCCGGTAGCTGGTAACCAACAGCACGTGACTCGCTTCACCTTCGTACGTGGTGGCCATGCCGGACCAGTATTCCAGCAGTTTCAACGTCAGGTCATCGCACCATTGGCAATCGTCCAAAATGACGATCGCGGGGCGTTGCGGAGTGCCCAAGGCATGCAGAAACTGAGCCACTCCCTTGACGATTCGCGTTTCGCGAAAAGCCCCAGGCATGTCAGCGTGCGGAGCCTCCCACCCCAACTCGGTCACCAGCTCCGGGAAGGCGGCGGTTACTCCCGCCCCACCATCGTCTAACTGCCGGTAGATCGCGCTGGCAAGTTCGGGAGACGACCGGGCCGCCGTAATCACGTTGTTGACGACTCCCCCAATTGCTTGCAGCGGTAGCCGGCTCACGCCGTTGGCCGCCACTCCGCGCAAGACCCACACCCCTTCGTGCGTACCATAGCGAGCGACTTCCTCTAACAAGCGTGTCTTGCCGCTGCCCGACGCCCCTTCGACAGCCAACATGCGCGACGGTTTCGTACGCACTGCTTCGATTTCCGCGCTGATCGTGTCTAACTCCAGCCCACGGCCAGCAAATGCCGGTTCCGTCAACGTGCGTCGCCGGTCGGTTGCGCCCAGGACGAGCGTCGGGGCGGCGTCGCCACGCTCTAACGCCGCCAAGATCAGCAGCAGATCGCTAAGTACCCCCTGCGCCGACTGGTAGCGGTCACGTGGGTCCTTGTGCAATAGGCGTTGAATGACTTCGTCCACCACGCTTGGGATATTGAATCCACGTGCGCTCAAGCCGGGGACCGGCACCGTCATGTGCTCGAATAAGATGTCGCCAAACGTCTTGCCCCGAAAAGGAGGCCGTCCCGTCAGGCATTCGTATAACAGAATGCCAACCGAATAGAGGTCCGAGGACTCGCGCACGTCAACATCGACACTCCCTGTTTGCTCCGGCGATAAGTACAACACCGATTCGCGCGCCTGCTGCTGGTTCATGCCCAACAGATTGCCAAACAGCATACCGATATCAGTCAGGACAGCACGCACTACCGTTCCCTGGCCGTTGACAATGACGTTCGACGGCTTGATGTTTCGATGGAGAACCCGCCGCCCATGTAAATCACGTAGCGTCGTGCAAACGCAGATCGCCACGCGCAGCGTCTCGATGAGGTTCAAGTGGCGACGTTCCAGCCGAGTCTTGAGTGATGCACCACTAATGAATGGCAGGACGGCAAATAACAGCCCTCCCTCCTCGCCAACGTCAAGCACCGGACGCGGTGATAGATTTCGCAGTTCGCACAGCCGCCTGCACTCTTCGACGAACCGCGTGCGCGCCACGAGTGATAGCGTGTCGGCCGCGCGCGTTTTTAGCACGACCGTCTCGCTGCGGGCACGGTCAATTGCCAACAAGGTCCGCTTTCCTGGGCCGGTTGCCAATTCCTTGATCGCCCGATAGCGGTCGCCGAAAACAGTGATGTCGCAATCCGACGCCTCAACTCGGTTCGTGTTGCTGCTCTTGACCGCGTCCACTGAACTGCCCGTTCTTGTCTTGCCAAGCCATGTTAACTCGAAAGGAACGCCCTACCCGCGCCGTTCCGATTCACGCCCAACTCGCGAGAAGAATCAACCGCGCACCGATACGCAACTCTAGTTTCCCGCTACGGCCGACCGCCGCTTTTTCACTGGTTTTGTTGGTTTCAACGACCGGCCGCATGCCGTTCATTCGGGTCGCCGGGACATGCGACGACAGTCCCAAGCTGGTCCAAGCGGCACAGACAATACGATCGTTGTAAACGGTCACGGCAACGTGGAAGTGGCGGCCTGTCGCGTCACGCGGTAGAATGACCTCGCGGAACCCTAGTTCGACAGCGCCACTTTATCTGAACCAAAACCCGTAACAGGTTTCTAGGTAATAGGTTATTTACCTTAAGGCCCCTGCCTGCTTGTCAGGCAGGTGAATCAGTTTGCCAAGCTAGATCGCAATCGAGATGATTTTCGGCGGTGCCCCGGCTAGCCATGCAAACTGATTCGCCAACGGCACAAGGCCGTTGGGGTCTGGAGTTTGCGTCCAAAGTGGTGCTGTCCAGCTAGGCTGTCATAGCGCCGGCCCTTCAGGCCGAAGCCAGTCAAAGAAAAGTAGTGAAAGAAAAGCAACGCAACAAAGGCAGCAACAACGACTTAAGAAATTGACCACCTCAGGCTCTGAAGTCACGTCACCCGAAGCGAGGAGAATGTCGATGAAGTACCGACCGTTGGGATCCACGGGAATCGAAGCGTCGATCGTCGGATTCGGGACTTGGGTCACCGGCGGCGGGGCTACCTGGGGCACGGAGCCCGATGACCAGGAGTCGATTCGGGCGATCCACGCAGCGTTGGACGCCGGAGTCAACTTGATCGATACCGCTCCCGCCTACGGTTGGGGCCGCAGCGAAGAAGTCGTTGGGCAAGCTATCAAAGATCGACGCGACTCGGTCGTCCTGGCAACCAAATGTGGATTGATCTGGGACGACCAACGCGGATCACCCTTCGCCGAACTCGATGGCAAGATGCTGCGCCGCAGCTTGCGACCCGATACGATTCGCGAAGAGATTGAACTCAGCCTGAAACGGTTGCAAACCGACGTAATCGATCTGTACCAAACCCATTGGCCCAGTGTCGAACCCGATAAGACGGCCATCGAAGATACGTGGGCCTGCTTGCTCAAAATCAAGGACGACGGCAAGATCAAAGCGATCGGAGTCTGCAACTGTTCGGTGGACGAACTGCAACAGAACGTCGACTGTGGATTGCTTGCCAGCGACCAGTTGCGTTACAGCATGCTGGCGCGTGACGCGGAGGCCGATATTTTCCCTTTCTGTCAGCAGCACCAACTGGCAACCTTGACCTACATGTCCCTGGAACAGGGCCTACTGACAGGCAAGATCGGCTTGGAACGCCAATTTGGCGAAGGCGAGTTTCGGAGTAACGAAGCCTGGAATGCCTGGCTGAAGCAAGACAATCGCGCCCAAGTGCTCGATCTATTGGCCAGTTGGGCGGATCTGACCGACAAGTACGCCTGCTCGCTGGCGCAGCTGGCAATCGC
>JAJRVM010000064.1 GCA_024277285.1 Planctomycetota bacterium | reverse complement strand
GGGCTTGAAACGCCTTACACCAGTGCTTCAGGCGGACCGATGCTCAAGACGACGAGCAAGACGAATGCGGCTCCGCATACCAACCCTATCGCAGAATACAGTAATGCGACCAATGCTGCCCGGCCGGGTGACGTAGGCAGCATCGCAGCGAGCAGTCCGGTCACAACGCAGTAGTTTACGGCGATGGATATCGGCTGAGTGATGTTATTCAGGTTGGTGGTTCCCTCGAGTAATGACGCACCGAAGGCGACTCGAATTCCAAACACGGTCGCGATGCTGACCAATATGGCGGCGAAAACGATACCCATGGCTTGATCCATTTCGGGCACCGGCACGCCGTTTCTCGATACAGGTTTGTAGACCATCACATTGAACAGTTTACACGAACCCATCAGGATTGCGCCACCGATCAAGGTGCCTATGAATAGGCTCACGCCCACGCCGCACAGAAAGGACGCCATTGTCAGGAGTTCCGTTGTTTACACTGTCCAAAGAATAGGAACGACACGTCGCGGCATGCTTTCGCCGCAGGGCGAGCCCACGTTGCAGTCCTATTGTGAGCTGTTTTCCCGAGTAACTCAACGCGTGCGTGGGCACTTTTTTCAGGGTCGACGTGGAAGATTGACTGTGGGGCAACACTGCTGAGGTCGCTGTACCACTCTGCCGCGCGCACGGTGCCGGGGCCTACGGTGCCGAACCGTGATCGGTTTGCATGTCGATCGCTTGCTCGATCGCGCGCCGGCAGACGGGGCAGAATTCCAAGCCATTGCGGCTGAACATCACACAGTTCACGGCGGGGCGATAGAGCCCCTTGAATTCATACCTTGCACCTTCGAACGCGCCTGCCTTGCCGTAGTATTCGTTTTCGGCCAGCAGGTCATTTGGCTTGGCTGAGCCGCTCGTTTTTTCACCAGATGATTTGGCGTGGTCTTTTTGCCTGCCTTCTTGGCTAGCCTTGCGTGCTTCAGGTTTGGCGGACGGTTTCCTCTTGCCGCGTGACTCGTAGGCCTCCTTATTCCAGGGCGTCGGGATCGGCACGTCCGGTTCAACCAGGTCTTGCCACTTCAAAGTCGTTCCGTCAAGCAGCGCCGTGATGTTGGGTTCCCACGGTTCGACGGTGATCGGAAGGCCGGTCGCGTAAGCGACGGGTGCCGCGTAGTATTCGTCGCCCAGACCGGCCAGATGATGGCCAAATTCATGGACGATGATGTAACTCGACAAAGCGTGGTCTGCCACGACCGTTGTCTGGTCATTGTAGATGCCGCCACCGCCATACGTCTTTTCGTTCAGCAGGATTACCAGGTAGTCGTACGGTGCTTGTGCCGCCACGTCGCGTACGGTTCGGTTGTCGAAGGTCAGCACGTAGCGAGGCAAGTCAAACGTGTTGTATTGACAGGCTAGTGGCGAACGTCGAAATACCTTGCGCCGCGGTCGCGAGACGCCACTCTCGGCGGCCACGGTATCGATCGCGCGCACGTTGAAATCGTTGCGGCGGCTCTTGAACGGTTCGGCAGCAAAAAGGGCCTTTGTCAAACGCCGCGCGGCCGCGTGAAATGCTGGCATCTCTTCCTTGGTATACCCGTCACCGAGCATAACGATGTCGACTTTCTCGGCGGGATCGCCATGTGCGAAGACCGTCCAGACATTGTCGCGGCGCGGTGTTTCGACGTTGGTGACGAACCGCGAGTCCGGATCGATCGTGGTCGACCAGACCTTGCGCCACTGTGCTTTCACGCGTTGTTCCAACACCACTTGCACCGGATGCTTGGGCCATGGGAATCGGAGCGATTCGTGAAAAGTGCCCCAATGCCGCTTGGCATCGACCGTTGTCTGCCATTCCTGGAAGACACTTCCGAACCCGCGCCGGAAGAGCACTCTGTCAGTGGCCGAGTCGCGCACCTCAAAGCGATACTCACCTCGATCTAACACATCCACCAAATTTCGACGATTGCCCGCCCAAGGGCCATCCGCAACCACTTGGTCCAACGTCACATGCTGCTCGGTCGCATTGCCACTGTGGAAGTAGTCGACCCGCATCGTCTTAGTTCGGAAATGGTCGGTGAACACGACGTTGGCTGCCGCGTCACCCGGTGTGTTGTCCTGAGCGAAAACCGGTACCGGCAGAAGAAACACGAATGCGCTGAGGATGTGACATTTGTTGCAATAGGGCATGCGCAGCTTTCCTGTGAGGGAACCGTATTGGCAAAACCCCATTCTGGGCTGCAATAGAGGGGATATGCAAGTCCCTAGTCGTAACCCGGGAATCCTTCCCGGGCATGGACGACGTTAAACTCTCCGGGCAGCTTTCTATTGCCGTTTGATCAAGCGGGGGCGCTTTGCGTGCGATTAGGCGTTTTGGCGGTAGATCGTAGCCCGGGAATCCTTCCCGGGTATGGACAACGTTAATCCCTCCAAGCAGCCATCTATTGCCGGTTGATTGAGCAGGGTTGCGCTTGTGAAGGCGTCCTGGCGATAGAGGGCTTTTTGCCGACAGAACGTTGTCCATGCTTGGGATGGAATCCCAAGCTACGTGTCGTCCGGGTATGGGCAACGCTAATCCCTCCAAGCAGCCATCTATTGCCGGTTGATTGAGCAGGGTTGCGCTTTGCGTGCGATTAGGCGTTTTGGCAATAGAGGGCTGTTGGCAGATGGGGCCTTGTCCATGCTTGGGATGGAATCCCAAGCTACTTTTGTCTATTCATCACCAAGATTGCCAAGCCATGATGCGCTGTGATAGGTGAACTCGCCAGGTGGCAGGTGCGACCGCTTTGGATTGGACGCGGTGTACTGGCGAAACGCGAGCAATTCCTGCCGGTCTCGAACGATCCGATCGTACGAACCCGGTTGCCAGAAGGAATGGCTCTTCTCTTTCTTGACATCTTCACAGGCAGTCGCCTCAAGGAACTTTCTGATGTTGCGAGAAGTCCATCTCTTTATCGAGCCAAGCAGATCTTCCAACTCCCATTGATCGAATGGCTGCACCAACAAATGGACATGATTGGGCATGATTACAAAGTCGCCCAACCACATGCGACTGCCATGGAAATGGAAAAGGGAATCGGCCAAGATCTTTCGAGGCTCCGCTTGACGTAGAACGCAACTTCCGTGGCAACGATCGAGTTCGTCATGGAGCATTCGTGCCTGTTGCCGCTCGAATTGGTGTCTCTGCTTGTCCGGGACGTCACGGTACGCTTCACTGAATCGATCTGGAGCTTTCTGTTTCCATTCCAGTTTGATTCCATGTGCGTTGAACCATCGGTCACGAATGCCCTGCCACTCGGCAAGCACTGACTTGGGGATCGAATCTCCTTGGCGGAAAGTGACGAAATACGTGGCGCCCGGTTGCCGCCAATGGGGCAGATTTCCGTGGTAGACACGGACCTCACCCTCAGGGTCAAAACGCCGGAATTCCGCAGCTTTCGGTTTCCTGTCGCTGTCGTTGAATGTTCTTTCATCGGTCTTCATTTTAAAGTCCGTTGCGCGCACGTGTTTGGTGGCAGTTACCAAAATGGGATGCCCCAGAAGCAAGTACGCGCAACTGACCGCTGCGTTATGCGAAAAAGGTGAAAATCGATAAAATGATGCCCGTTTTTTCTCCGTGGTTTGGGATTTGTGCCGTAGCCCGGGAATCTTTCCCGGGCATGAGCAACGTTAATCTCGTCAGGCCGCCATCTATTGCCGATTGATTGAGCAGGGTTGCGCTTGTGAAGGTGTTCTGGCGATAGAGGGCTTTTTGCCGGCAGAACGTTGTCCATGCTTGGGATGGAATCCCAAGCTACGTGTCGTCCGGGCATGAGCAACGTTAATCTCGTCAGGCCGCCATCTATTGCCGGTTGATTGAGCAGGGTTGCGCTTGTGAAGGTGTTCTGGCGATAGAGGGCTTTTCGCCGGCAGAACGTTGTCCATGCTTGGGATGGAATCCCAAGCTACATCCACTTACAGCTCAAGCAATCGAATATTCCGCCAACGAACGGTGTAGGGCTTGAACTTGTTCTTGGGGACGGCATGGACTTGCAGGCCGATAATGCCTTTGTCGGTCACGTTGTCCGTGAATTCGGCACACGGTACGCCATTGATCCAAGTGCGGATCGAGTTGCCATGGCAGACGACCAGATAGCGGTTCCACGTATTGTTCTTGAATGCCGCTCGAGCGGCCGGTTTGTCGGAAAAATCGTCAAGCATCTTGCCACGACGGGCTTCGTCATAGACATTGCCAGCCGCACCTTGTGCCTCGTTCGAGATTTCAACTTGATAGCCATAGACGCGGTCTTCGGGGATCTTGCGCGTGATCTTTTTGCCCTGGCGATGGGTTGCCTCGAAGCTCATTGATTTCGACGCAATCAAGCTGCGAAATTGAACTCCGGAGTTCAATTCGGGATCGTTCTTTACTTCAAACTCCAAGATGAAGTCACCATATTTCTGTTTCGTGCAGAGGAACGAATTCGGGCTGCCAAGCACGGCCGTGCCGACGATCGCGCCATTCTCGACCTTGTAAGTGGCGGTGCCACTATGGATCTCCCAGCCGTCAAGTGTCTTGCCATCGAATAAGTTGACCCATTCGCCGCTTGTGGCGGTTGATGCCAGTATCATTGAAAGCAGAAACGTCGCGGTTGCTGTCGTTCGCATGTTGATTCTCCTGTTTGGTGAGTTGGTTGTACGCAATTGCCACGATGGTGAGAATGTGCAGCCCTGGCAAGATGGAAATTGGCAAGCGACTGGGGGAATGGATGCGTTGCATGGCGTGACTCGCTATGCGGTTGTGTTGAACGGAACTCGTGACGCGGGACTCTGGTAATGAGCAAGGGGGGTAATGAGCAAGGGGGGTAATGAGCAAGGGGGGGATGATAAGCGTTGAACGAAATCGATGATCTTCCTACTACGATACCTTCCGCATGTGGAAATGTCCATCTTGCCGTTAGTTTTCGCAGCGCATGGTCAGGGGCGGCGCGCGCGCCGGCCGACCCGTCGACCGGTGATCTTCCCTGCCGCTCCGGGAGGCTCGATGAAGCGATAGGTTCCGCCGTGAGTCTTGGCGATCCTCTTGAGTGTCACTTCACCTCGACGGCTATGGAATCCAACACAATGCACGATGGTCTTTGGCAATGGGGTCTTGGTTGGGTCATCGGTCAAGTTCTCTCGCTCAAGGAACGCTTCGGTCGATCCATTGTCGTTGAACTCGCCGTCACTCAAAAGAAAAATTGCGTCGGGTTTTAAGACTCGTAACGCGTAGACGACGGCAGTATATGGATTGGTGTCGGAATCGAGCTGGATCGTGTTCATCCAGTAGATTAGCGCATTCATATTTTCGTTGCTGGCAGGAACGAGATTGGGTTCGGGACGACTGTGAAGCGAATAGCGTGTTCTTCGCTTGTTCCACTTTCCGAGTCGCAGACGCTCTGCATTGCGGTCAAAGAAAATGACGTAGAATAATTGTTCCGGATGCAATTTTCGGATGGCTTTTTCAAGCTCGCGTTTTGCCTCGGCAAACTTCATTTGCATGCTGGTCGAACTGTCGACAATAAAGACAAACCGATCGCCAATTGCTTGGATGCCGTAGAACTGTGCGCCACCGCCACGGTTACCGCGTCGCCAGTCCGCACTTCCAGCGATATTCTGTGCGGCGTCGAGTTGTTCCGAGCGGACGGATAGCCGCGTCAAGTCAGCTGAAAAATCGGTTGCGGCCAGTAAGTCCAGTGCCTTGATCTGCATTGGACCGGCGTCCATCACATCCAAGTTCCATAGCGGTTCCTCCGAGTCACTCTTGGGAGCACCGATCTTGATGTCGTCGGTCAAGCTTGCAACTATTTCGGGCTCGACCTGCGCGCCGGTAACCACAATAGCCGGCGCGAACGAGTCTTGGCTGACCGTCAACAGTGCTAGGGCAACGAGTAACAGAGCATGAACCCCAGCGCTGATCGCCCAGCTCGGAGTGCAGCTGAGCCAATCTTTGATCGTGCGCAGCTCCCCAGATTCCCTTGATTCTGCGGACAGAGTGACTTGGGGGGGTGGCGAGCGCCGCCAACGAGGTTGAGTTGTGGTGGCAGTCTGACGAGAGCCCCTGTCCGGTTCGATACCTGCCGGTTCGATACCTGCCAGTTCGATGTATGGCAGTGCGGGGACCCTGCCGGCACGGCTTCGATCTATCGTGTGAGCGAGTTCCGCAAATGCGTCACCGGCGATCTCGGTCGTCGCCGTTGGCGGCGTATCCGATACGTTTTCCGCCACTTCGATCGGAGCGCTATGGCCGTGCGCTCGATCACGCAGTTCACGGATGCGCGCTTTCAGCGCGGCTGCGCGGGCGGCTGCGTTGTTACCCTGGCTGGTTGTTGGCACGTTTGAGATTTGGTCTGCCGCGTCCATTCGGTCACTCCGGACATGGATTCGCCGCCCTGTTTGTGGTGTACAATGCGATCTCCCGTTGCGCTTGCCCTGTGGATGTATCGGTCATTATAAGGGGTGAGCCCCCAGTGCAAGCAAAAAAAAGCACCGAGCCCAAACCGTTTGGCCAATGAAGTTCCCTGACTCGCAATAGGAGACGACCCAACATGATGAAAGCTGACGATAATTGCCAGAAAAACACGATTTCGCGGCGGCAATTCGGGAAAGCAGCGGCAGCCACGTTTGGAGCTGCCGCAGGATTTCACTTTATTCCCAGTCGAGCATGGGGGCGATTGGAAAGATTGACACTTGCGGGAATTGGTGTCGGCGGCAAGGGGCGGACCGATATCGAGCAGTCGCGGAAAGTCGGTTTCGAGATCGTTGCACTGGTCGATGTTGTTAACGCCAAGAAACTGCAAGCAGCCATGGGCCGGTTGCAAAAAGTCGCTGACGCGCAAGGGCGCTATCCCGATGCGGCATTCTACAGCGACTATCGAGAGATGTTCGCCGATCTGGGTGACAAGGTGGATGCCGTTACGGTTTCGACGCCTGACCATCACCACTTTCATGCGTCGGTGATGGCAATGCAAGCCGGAAAACATGTGTACTGCCAGAAGCCCCTGACGCACGGGATCTGGGAAGCACGCATGATGACCCAGATTGCGCAGCAGACCGGCGTCAAAACGCAGATGGGGAACCAGGCTCATGCGAACGATCACATGCGTCGTTGCGTCGAACTGATTCGCGCCGGGATTATTGGCAAAGTCAAGGAAATTCACGCTTGGACCAACCGACCGATTTGGCCGCAAGGGTTCCAGGTACCACCGGACAAGGAACCCGTTCCCGCGGGCGTCGATTGGGATCAGTGGATTGGACCCGCGCCATGGGTCGAATACAGTCGCCATATTGCACCATTCAACTGGCGTGGTTGGTGGAACTACGGTACTGGCGCGCTGGGCGATATGGCATGCCACATCATGGATGTGGGGTACTGGGCGATGCAGACCAATTCGCCGCGCAGCGTGATTGCGCATCAGGCTGGGGCAACCGATATTTCGCCCCCGATCAACTCGAAGATCGTCTGGGACTTCGGCCCGGGCAAGTACAGCGCCGCGGACGGTTTCAAGTTCTTCTGGTATGACGGTTATGTCGACGCTCATTTTGATCGCGACAACTGGCGGCTGGCCAAGAATAGCGACCAGTACAACCATCCCGGTGAGGATATCCTGGAAGGCGTTGATTTCCGGAAGTTCGGCAGCGTGATTATCGGCGAGCAAGGTAAGTTGTTCTTCAACCGCAAGAAGAAAGGCTGGGTGCTCAAGCCGGCTGATGCGGCGCGTGGCTTTGCGGAGCCGGAACTGACCGTTCCGCGCGCACCGAAACAGAATAACTATCAAGAATGGCTCGATGCCATCCAAGGTAAGATTGCCCAAGGGCAATCCAATTTCGGCCTGGCCGGTCCGATGACCGAGACCATCTTGCTGGGCGTCCTGGCACAACGCGCACCCGACACCAAGTTACAGTGGGACGCCGAGAAAATGGAAATCAAAGGCCGCCCCGACTTGAAAAAGTACATCCAGCGTCCCTATCGCCACGGTTGGGAGCTGAATGTGTAACCTTCATGACGCAGTGTGACACGGCACTCCGTGCCGTAGATAAGCAGTGTGGCACGGCACACCGTGCCGTGAACCTTTGGGTGTTGTGATCTATTTGTTCGTGGCTGTTCACGGCTTACAGCCGTGAGCAGGTCCGCTTGACTGGACTGCGCATTTAGCTGCCCAACGGCCGCCAATCGAAATACCCAATGACCAAGAAAAGGCGAAATCCGAAGCACGAATGCCGTTCAGAACGCGACACTGCACCGGTCGTCTGCTGGAAGAGCGTTCGTCATTCACGAAAGAACGTGATCGCAAAGTGGCGCTGTTGGATTAATCTTAATCCTACTCGCTTGTCGGCCACATCCTTTCATGGTATTGAGAGTTTCGTGATGGGGCGAACGACGCGGAGCGTCGTTCCACACTGCGTCGGATATCCAAGCTACGAGGAGCTCAAAGGTGACGTCATTTTCATGCCCGCATTTTGATCAGCAGCGCGACTATTGTGATCGTGTTCGCGGGTTCTGTGTGCCCGGGCGACCTGGATGTGTGTTGTGTGGCAACTCGGTGTTTGCCGTCTCGTGGGAAGAGCGGTTGCGGCAAAAGGAAGAACAACACGATCGGTCTTCGATGACCGACGAGTGAGGAATGTCGTTATGAGATCTACCAGTTTGTCGAGTGTGCTGCTGTTGGCTGCCGTTCTGGCGTTCGCGTCGCCGGCGCTTGCACAGAGAGTTGGCGGTGAATTGAGACTGTGGCACCGTGTCGTAGTCGATTTTCAAGGCCCCCTGGCCAGCGAATCGAGTGACCCGAACCCGTTCACGGATTGTCGATTGAACGTCACGTTCACCAGCCCCAAAGGCAAAGTCTTTGTCGTGCCGGGATATTTCACGGCGGTAAGCCGTGAACAGGTTCCCGCGACGGCAGTTGCATCACAACGCCTTGTGTGAACTTTGAAAATGCCCCGGAGATACGGTTCATGACCAAATCAGTTGCTTACCTGTTTCGTATCCTTGGTGATCAGCGTCGTTGGCCGAACGTTCGCCGCTGAACGCCCCAATGTGTTGATCATCATGGCGGACGATTGCACTCACAGTGACCTCCCTCTGTACGGTGGCCAAAATGCGCGCACACCGAATATCGACGCGCTGGCAAAACAAGGCATGACGTTCAATCGAGCGTACTTGTGTGAAGCGATGTGCCAACCGTGCCGGGCCGAGTTGTACAGTGGCTTGTACCCCATGCGCAACGGATGTGCCTGGAATCATTCCTCGTCTCGAAAGGCGGTCAAGAGTATTCCACACTATCTGCGGCCACTCGGATACCGAGTGGGGCTGGCCGGCAAGGTGCATGCGGCCCCGAAGAGCGTGTTTTCGTTCGAAAGAGTGAGTGGCTTTGACGCGAACTGCGTGCGTAATCCGACGCGGCCTCACCAGCTGCAGCGGATCCGCCGATTCATGACTCGCGATCGTGATGCGCCGTTTTGTCTGGTGATCGCACTGGTCGAGCCGCATTTGGTCTTACAAACTCTTTCGCCAAACGCACAAGGCAGTCGGGGGGGCGACGGGCAAGTCGCGTTCACGCCGCGGAGCGGCGTGCCACACTTCTTGAGTTTGGGCTATTCGGTGACTTTGCCGGTCGCAGCCCATTCCACCGAACGCACGATCAGGGTCCGGCAGGTCGGGTTCTTGATCGCTTTGTGATCGTGCCCGAACGCGTTGTGGACGCTACGTCCCTGGCCGTAGCTGCGCACGAACAGGAGTGGTTCGGTCTGATCGCTCCAATCCGAATCGGCTGTGACCAGCACGTCGATCTTCTCGTCGCCTTGCAGTTTGGCGTACAGTTCGTCGAAGATCTTAAAATCCTTCAGGCCTTTGGTGATGGGGTGTTCTGTATCAGCGATCTGGCATGCAAAGACGCTGCGCGGTCCGTGTCCCGACGTGCCCATCACCCAGTGTCGTCCGCATAGTTTGCCGAACTCTTCCCAGTCGCCGTACGAAGCGCTCGCCAGGTGTTGGACATAGAACCCCTTGCCCTGCTTGACGAAGTTCAGCAAGTTCTCCTTGCCGGCATCGGACAGCATCGGCAAACTCTTGTTGTACAGCATGAACGCGATCACGTCGTATTTCTTCAACGCGTCGGCGGAATCGAGGATGGCGGGATCCTCGCAGACGCGCACGTCGAACTTGCCGGTGCTGACCAGCACATATCGAGTTGTTTCTGAGATCTCGCGCCAGTCGTGGAACGGCGCGACATCATCGCCGGTTACCATCAAGACTTGGATCTTGGCCGGCTCTTCGGCTTGGCCGAGCGTGTCGCTGAGCGTCAGGGACAAGCCGATCAGGAAGGCAATGAGGGAGTGTCGGTGCATGGTGGGGCTCCTTGGTGTGTTTTTCTTAGGAGGTTAAGAAGCAGGTCGATGGCCGACTTGCCAGGATATCGCAACGAGAACCGGTCGGCAATGTGGCGTAGCTTGGGTATCCGACCCGAGCGTGGACAACGCCCCCTCTGCTTAGAGTTCTCTATTGCCGTAGGGCTATCGCGAGATGGAAACTGCACGACGTCTGGGAAAGATTCCCAGGCCACCTGTTTTCAGGCTACATGGGGGAATCAACTCTCTGGCTTGGTCGTCGTTTGCGGGTCGTCGTCTTTTTCGGGAGGGCGGATTTCGATACCCATTCGCTGCATGCGTTCTTCCCACTTTTGTCGTGCAAGGCTGCGCATGTCATCGATTTGGTCGGCTTCATCAACAATTTCGATACCGATCAATGTTTCGACAACATCTTCGAGTGTGACAATGCCGCGCATGCTGCCGAAATCGTCAACGACGATCATGATGTGGGCACGATGGTCGAGCAAATCCTCCAGGACATTGGAGAGTCGCGTGTCCTGGTGGACCGTGCGAATCTCACGTTTCAGGTCGCGTAGTTTTGATTTGCCATCGTTTTTGTTGAGCAAGATGTCTGTCTTCAAGACAAAGCCCGTTACTTCATCTCGGCTATCGGCATGAATCGGGATCCGTGAGAACGGAATCTCGGCGTGTGTTTCGAGTACTTCGTGAGCTGTCATGTCCTGTTGCAACGAGAAGACAACGGGCCGCGGCGTCATGATGTCTTCCGCGATCAGGCCAGGCAGGCGAAACAAGTTGGTCAGGATGCGTGATTCCTTGTCATCCAACAAGCCGTCACGTGCGCCGATGTCAGCCATGGCCGCGAATTCGTCCCGGCTGAATGCGTGAACGCTCTTGCCGCGTGCCAGCCATTTCGTCATGAACTCGGAGACCCAGATCAGCGGGTAGAGGACCCAAATCAGAAACTGCGCAAAGGCACCGGCGATCGGTGCCAACGATCGCCAGTAGACCGCACCGATTGTCTTGGGAATGATCTCGGAGACGAACAGAATCAAGAGCGTTAATACGGCCATGGCGATGCCGACGTAATTGGTGCCAAAGTAGGCTGCTGCCTCGGCCCCGGCGCCACCGGCGCCGACGGTGTGAGCAATGGTGTTCAGGGTCAGGATTCCGGCGAGCGGTCGGTCGATATTCGCCTTTAGCTTTGCCAGTAGTTTGGCACTTGCTGGTTTCGTTTTCTCGAGCGTGCCAACGTACGAAGGCGAGATGCTCAGCAAAACGGCTTCCGCGACCGAGCAGAGAAAGGAAAAGAACAGTGCGACGGATGCGTAAACCAGCATCATCACGAAGTGTTGCGTTTGGCCGATGGTGGCGGATTCGCTTGTCGGTGTCGCGGGATTTGCCGCATATGTGGGCACCGCGAACAGGAGCATTGCGAGCGCGAAGATGGTCGTTGGCAATCGCCACTTACGACGCGCTGTCGACGCGATGATGGATGTCTGTTGCATAGCCGTGCTGATGGTCTAAAGAAGTGAAAAGCGCCATAATTAGCAATACGAGAACCTATTGCGGATACACACACATAGGTTAACCGAAGGCGCCCAGGCTGTCATCCTCGTTCTGCGGAGGGCTTTCACGTAGCTCGGGAATCCTTCCCGGGCATGGACGAGATTACCTCTCCAGGCGAATCTCTATTGCCGGCCGATCTTGAAGAGGTGTTCTGCGGGACTCGCTTGTTTGGGCGTATTGGCGATAGGGGGCTTCTTGCCGACAGAGTGTTTTCCATGCCTGGCCGTGGAATCCCAGGCTACGCGCCCGCAAAGAACCAACGATTTGGCTATAATGGCGACGACTGGTTTCGCGGCCGGTCTACTCAAACCACTATCCCGCTGCATCTGAAGCAAAGGATTCCATCCCATGCGTCATCTAACTCGCCGTGATTTTGTCAAAAGTGGCTTGGCTGCTGGAGCGGCTGTGACCTTGCCGGCCACGTCACTGCTGGCGCGGAGCGCGAACGAAACAATCAATTTGGGATTCATCAGTTGCGGTGGCCGTGCCGGCCAGTTGCTCAAGCAGTTCGAGAAGATTGACGGCGTTGGCTTTGCGGGGTTCTGTGATCCGGATAGCACTGCGCTGGG
>JAJRVM010000063.1 GCA_024277285.1 Planctomycetota bacterium | reverse complement strand
TTGGGGCATTAAGCAAATCGCCTGAGGCGACAGACTCTCACGAATCCAGCAAAAGTAGGCCGAAACATATGGCGGCGAGCATCGGGTGCTTGACCATCACTTCAACACGTAGTGCCTTTCGTGTTTTTCATGCGGTATGATCCTTCCATCGCGAGCAAGTTCATCAAGCGTGCTTTGCCACGACGTGAAGTCCTCTTTCGTTCCGAGTATCGATTCGCAGTACTGAACTAATCGCCAAGCGTCGAATGTGTTTGGCGAGTCCATGAAGCCAACGTGAACGTCTACGATTGTTTTTGTCCGTGGATTTACAAACATTACGCCAGCACCATGTGCCTTTGTCGACCAAGTTGTACCACTGATCGCAATCGTAGGTGGCAATGAATATTCAAAGTCAAACTCAGTAGCTGCCGGATCAAGCTTTGAGACAGCTTCTGAGACTAGTTGTTCTTGCAAAACGACGTATTCGCGAATCCATTGAATCCGCTTCGTCGTAGTGTCATTGGCGAGTGCGTCGTGGTTCGTCATAGTCGTGCCTAGAATGGTAAGCCGAGTCTATCGGCGGCTTCGGCTGCCTGCTCGAAGTACTTTCGTGCCACATCAGGTGGTAAGTCGATGATTTCGACTGGAACCTCCCTGATGCCTGCCGCTCCGGCAGCCCGTGCTCGATGATGTCCGTCGATGATTATTTTCTTCCCGTTGATCTCGGCTATCTTGATTGGCGGGAAGTCACCGTAACCGCCCTGCGCCTGCATTTGTCGCCTGAATCGCTTGATCTTGTTGCCGGTAAACTCACTGGCCAGCTGCCGACCCCTCAGAGTACCAACGTCTGCTACCCCCCTTGGGGCGACTTTCCCGCTTGACCAGCCTAGCTTGGCGGCCCATTTCTTGAGCGTATTAGTGGCCGTCTGGAGCGGTTTGCCTTTAAGTAGCTCGCCTCTCTTGGTGAGGAATCGTTTCCCATTGACAACGATGATTCCCAATCCCTTTTTGCCAGCGTACTTCCAAAAGACGAAAAAGGCAACTTCTTCAGGGCCAGGAGTAAAGTACATTGCCAGCTCGGCGTTGTGCTTTGCGAAATCCTTGCCCATCTCGTTGATTTCGCCCCGGATCTTGTTGTAGTTCTCTCTTAGTTCCGGGGTGCCCAAGCTGTTGAGGTCTGGGACGCCCTCTTTTATCTTATTCCTTTGTGGAGTGGCCTTGACGAGTGTGTTTCCCTTGATGTCAAACGCCAGCACGCCCCACGTGCCGTCAGCCATTGCGCCTGGTATCAAGGGAGACTCGCCCAACTCGCGGCTGAGGAGGGTTTCCCCTTTGTCGCTAAAGTACCGGGTCTCAACAAGCAGTACGGGGTTCTTTTCCCCGTGGTGCGCTTTCCACCAAGTCACGGCGATATATTGCGTGCCCTTCGGAAACAGTTCCTCCGGCTCGTCATCGTCGCATTCCGCCGTATTTGAACACAGATGGACGTCCGGATAGTCGGTGAAGCCGGATGCCACGCCGAAATCTTCGACTGCTTCGTGCTGGGCACCCTTTGACAGGCCGGTATCAAGTGCACTCGGTGCGTCTTCCGACGCGTCGTCTTCCGTGTCCTCTTTCGCCTGGCGAAGTCCCGACGCGCCGGCTTGTGCCACAAGCGCCTCATCGGTTTGCTTTTCCGCGTTCGCCCGATCCAACACGGCTTGCGCTGTTGCAATCCGCTCGGCCACATCCGCCTCGGTAAGAGCTTCGTCCAGATCAATACCTGCTTGCAGCTGGGCACGTTCCGAATCACGCCCAGCCCCCGCCATGGCGATGTCACGCGTGGCGCGCGCCGAAGCGACGGTGTCGGTCGCCTCTGACCGCGCAGTTTTCGCGTCGGCACGAAAGGTTGCCCAGGGACTTGGATGCGCGACCGCAAGACTGGTCATCGCCAAACGCAATGAATCAGCCTCTTGCTTCAGATAGTCCGCATCCGCGTTGGCAACGTTCGTGGCCCGGTTCACTCGCGCCGCTGTCGTCTCCGTTACGTACAGCTGCTCCGCCGCTCCATAGTCGGCAACAAACTGCATCTCCGCCGGACCAACGGCCTGGGCAAATGCCAATTCCGCCTCCGCCAAGTCAACTTCATGATCACGGTCGGCGGTGACTTTCGTGGCGGTGTAGGTTTCCGCGGCGGACTCCAACGCAACGGCATGATCGGTATTGGCCGAGAGGGTCGCCGCATCAGCATCCGCTTGGCTTCCACCAGCTTCCAGATTACGCTCGACCGATGCCAGGGCGACCTCGACCGCGTGCTGGGCTTGGGCCACGGCAAGCTGATACGTCTCGTAAGCGGCTGCCATCGTAGCGGCATATTGCCGATCCGCTTCCGACCGAACGACAAACCGCGTTTGGTCCGCGGCGGCAACCGCAGAGCCCAGCGTTCCGTCAGCCGAGCCTCTCGCCGACCCCCGATTCGCCAACGCCGTGCCAACAGTCGTTTCGTAGGAGTTATCATGCCCGGCTGACTGCGTGAACCAATCGAGATAAGTCTGCTCCTGACCTACCCACCAATCACGACGTGCCACCGCTTGATCCGCCTGGTATTGTGCCCACGGTGAACCCATGGTGGTGGCGAATGCAGCCAAGGCGACAACGCTGCCTTCATACTGAGCTATCCAGACATCGGTTCGTGCGTTCGCCACCGCCAAATCGAATGTACCGCTCGCCACAACGGAGTCGGCTTCGGAATCGGCAAGGGCAACGGTATCGGCGTTGCGCAACGCATTGACCGCGGACGCCAGACTTGCGTCAAATGCTACCTCGTTGGCGGCAAGGTCGATTGAAAGGCCCTTTGTCGAAGTGGCGTCGTCGGATATAAACGAGCCGATTGATGGTGCCACATCCTGCTTCCATGCCAAGTCGGCATCTGCCTGGCTTGTTTTGAGTCGCAGGTTAGCGTCGGCCAACGCCGTTTGCCTATCAGACTCGGCATCTGGCGCGTCTTGCGCGCGGGCAATCTGATAGTCGCGCTGTGCCGTCAGTAGATCAATCAGAAAATGCTTGTCGGCCAACGCATAGTCGATCAAGAGTTCCTTGTCGGAATCGGCAAACTCCGTTGCCAAGCCGTTTGCGTTTCCCACCGCTTCGGCCGCACGATCTCCAAGATCGGTGGCGTCTTCAACGGCCGATGTCCGCACCGCACTGGCTCTATTTTGTTCAAAGGTAACGGAATGGGACGTCTGGGCGCTGTTGTAATCGATGAGGGCGGCCTCTTGGTCCATCTTCCCGTCGGCATGCGTCTGAGCAGTGCCATGCTCGTAGGCTTGAAAGTCACCATCCATCTCCGTAACCCAATCAGCGAACGCGGTCGCGGCGGCAGCTTGAAAATTAGCGTTGGCAGTACCCACCGCAGCAGAGAAAACCGTCCACTGCGCGGCGTCATCCGATGTGGCGTCAATCTGGTAGCTTGCTTCGGCGTCCGCTATCGAATCCGCTCGCGTAACGTGAGCAGTTCCCCACATTGCCAGCAAATCGGTTGTCGCTAGTCCAACGTTCGATGTCGTCGTTACACCGACGTTCGCCAATGCCACGGAAGCATTCGATTCGGCCTGAGAGGCCAAGTCAACTAGCTGTGAACTCGCGTCATTCGATGCATTGACGTAGTTTGTCGCTGCCGTGTTTTCCTTGCCAATGAACGTCACACTCGCGTCCCCACTTTCCGTGGAGAGCGTTGTGCTTGCATCCCCCAAGAGACCAGCTCGTTCAATGTGCGCATTGCCAACATCTCGGATGTTGTCGACATGTGCGTTGAACTCAGAGTCGGCACGAACACTGTCGGCCGCGTCTCTTGCCGCCTGCCGGATCGCATCGTCCGCCTGTGTTTTCTCGGAGACCAAGAATGCTGCCTCCGCATCGGCTACTGCCGCAGCCCACACGACGTAGGCGTCCGCCAGCTTGCCGTTGTAGGTTTTCTCGTCCTCAGCAAAATCGATGTCGAAGTCAACGGTTGCTCCGGTTGCCTCCACAATGGCCTTCGAGTACGCCTTGTGAATATCCACGTCCAATCCCGTCAGTGCGCCGACTTCGGCAGTGGACAAGCTCTTGTCCGCATCAAACAGCGTTGGCGCGACCGTGACGCCGGCGTCATTCGTATCCGTCTCCAGTGCATAGTCGCTGTTCGCTAAACCGGTAACCGCCGTAACCTTATGGCCAGTCAGGTCTTCTTCGTACGCATCGAGCGCGTCGCGGTTCTGGACGCTCCAGAGCGCGTCGGCGGCGGCGTAGGCAGCCTGGTAGGCGTCCACGAGCGTGTTGCTGGCCTGGGACGCGGCGGCGCGGGCACTCGAGTGGTTCGCGAAAAGCGTGTTTTCATACGTACCACGCGCCGCGACGTCGTCCTGGGATTTCTGGCCATCGAGCTGCGCGATGTCGATTGCCAGGTCGCGATCTTCACCCGCAATGTCGTTGGCCAGATTGGCCTGCAGGCTGACGTCGGTCACGCTGAAGGTGCGCAGCGCGCCGGCCAGGTCGCCGACCCGTTTCTGGATCGCGGCCGCATCGTCGCCCGAGAACTCGTCGCCATACGTCTTCAGCTCGCCGGCCAGTTCCGAGACCTCGCCACCCGCATCGGTGGCAAACGTGACGCGCAGTGTGCCG
>JAJRVM010000007.1 GCA_024277285.1 Planctomycetota bacterium | reverse complement strand
TTAAGGGGAACACAGCTTACCTTGCGCCAACTATCGTCCTGTTGTCGATTCGCTTGGCCACGACGCTGGCTATTATGAATCCCGTTTCGCGTCCGGAAGAAGAGGGAAACTACCGTAATTTCAGGGGGGGCACTGGCAGTGGGAGATCCCACGCCACTAGCGACGATATGGACACTTTGCCAAACGGGAAATTCTTCATTTTTTTTTTACGCCTACCTTAAGAATGGACTTCAGAGCGTGTCGCCAGGGCATTTTCGCGTACCGTGACGTTCAGTTGAGCGCCGAGAGTCGATCTTCAAGAGTGGACCAAACGCCGAAACGCCTGCTAGCAGAATGCTTTTCGCTCGGCGCATACGGTGGGGAATCACATCCGGAAACCTGAGTTAGCGGCCGAGGTCGCCGCGAGGAGAGTCAACAAGTGGTTTGGATCCAGCATGTCGTAGCGTTGCCCGCCAAACGACGGGGAGTGCACCTTATTACGCGTCACGTCGTCGACGCGATTCCCGAACTACGCGAGCTGCAGGTCGGGTTACTCAACGTATTCATTCAGCACACGTCCGCATCGTTGACACTCAACGAGAACGCGGACCCCGACGTGCGAGTTGATATGGAGTATTGGTTCAATGTGGTCGCCCCTGAAGAACTTGACTATACCCACACATTGGAGGGCCCCGACGACATGCCGGCTCACCTCAAAGCGTCGTTAATGGGCAGCCATCTGACGATTCCGGTACGGGCGGGTCGTTTGGCGTTGGGAACTTGGCAGGGCATCTATCTTTGCGAGCACCGCGACCACCCGACTCCGCGGCGTTTGGTGCTGACACTGCAAGGGGAATAGAGTGCGATGTCATGGGGTTGCGATGTCATGGGGTTGCGTGCCTCAGGGTGCCGCATCGTCGCTGGGAACGGCGTTAGTTACTGGTACGCCGAGTCAATTCCGCCAGGTCATCCACCCAAGTTTGCACCAAGGTAGCGAGATTCGCATTGGCGTTGATTTGCGTAAGAGCGTCCAGGCAGCGATCGAGGCAATCGGCAGCCTTAGTGGCATCGTCGTTCCAGTGCTTGCGTGCTGCCGCCACCAGTTTGTCGACCAGTGCGTCACCACTTGTACCGGCATGGGCGGACTGCCGCATCAGTTCACGATAGAAATCGGCCGCATCCTGTGCGATTTGCCGCAACCTGGCACGGCGTGGCGGCGAGTCCTTACCAGCGGCATCGACGAAGCCACTGAGCCTCTTTGCCAATGCCACCGCGTCAAAGTCGCGCTGGCAGAGTTGTTCGAGCAGGGTGCGTCGAGCATCGTCCAATTCCGTGTCGGCCAGTTCGATCGCGCGACTCAAACTGCCTCCAGAGCGGCGTACGGCGACTTCAATCTGTGCCACATCCAGGTCCCCACGTTGCGTCAGCAATTGGGCAACGATCGAATCACTCAACGGCGCAAAGCGGACAATCTGACAGCGGGACCGGATCGTCGGCAATTGCCGCTGCTCGCTCGTCCCGATCAAGACAATCAGCGACCGAGCGGGAGGTTCTTCGAGTGTTTTGAGGAGACAATTGGCGCCTTCTTGATTGAGATAGTCAGCGTCATCGATAATGGCAATCTTACGGCCACCGCGAAACGGTTTCAAGGAAATGTCGTGGCATAGCCCCTGCCGCATACGGTGCTCGCGGTCCCCGATCAACAGCTCGATCGGGATGAAGCTCTTGTCTTCCGGCTTCGTAATCACCATCAAATCGGGGTGTGTCATCGCACTGACCTGCTGGCAGCCCGGACAGGTTCCGCACGCGGCCAGCTGATCAGGAGCCGTCGATTCACACAGCAGGCACTGCGCCAATTGCAACGCGGTGGTCCGTTTACCAACCCCCGCCGGCCCCAGGAACAGAAATGTACTGGCCAGACGCCCGCATTCCAGACTGCGTCGAAACCGCTCGAAAACACGTTCATGCCCAAGAACCGTTTGCAGTTGCATTGAATCACCTCTCGTCTGAACTCGCAAAAAGGTCTCTCGTGGGCCAAGTGCGGCGTATCCCACAACTCTCCGCTATCCCCACCGCCGCTTCAATCTGTAGCGCCGTCCCCGGAAACGGGCGACCGCTGCGTCGCGCTAGTCTCGCGCCAATTTAAGATGGCCTGCTGGATGTCGGCCTGAACGTCCTCCACCTGTTGTTGGGCATCGATCACAACGATGCGCTCGTGGTCCAATCGCGATTCGGCAAGGAACCCCCGCCGAACTTGTTCTTGGTAGGCCAGCCCTTGGGCTTCCATACGATCCAATTCGCGGTCCATTCTGCCGTGCGCGGCGACCACATCCATGTCGAGAACAATCGTCAAGTCGGGGTGCAAACCACCCGTTGCGACTTCGCCCACCTGCCACAGCCGTTCAATATCCAACCCACCGGCATACCCTTGATAAACGACATTCGCCAACAGAAAGCGGTCGGAAACAACCGTCTTGCCAGCCTGCAAAGCGGGGCGAATCACCTCGGTGACGAGCTGGGCTCGTGAGGCCATGTAGAGCAGCATTTCGCTAACCCGGTCGATGGGCGTTTCAAAATCTCGCAGCACCATAGTCCGGAGCGCTTCGCCCAACTGCGTGGTGCCCGGGTCGCGACAGGCAACCACTTTCTGCTGCTGGGCTTCAAGCCACTGGCAGAGCAGCTTGATTTGCGTTGACTTGCCGCCGCCGTCGACACCATCGATACTCAGAAACATAACCTCTCCTGCTCCCGCTGCGATTCAACCATGCTCCATGGGTCAGTACCGATGCTCACAGGGCAATCTGTCCTCGGTAATTAATAGCGCATGACACCGGTCGCCGCACCAACGTCATTTCAATTTTGCGCAGTACCAGTCCATTTACGCCCCCATGCCCACCCCACCGCCGAGCACATTGTGCCGGTTGCGTATCTTACACGGTAACCACCTGGCAAGGCAGGGCGGTGGACCTTGGCATAAAGACCTGCTGAAGAAAGCGATTGAGCCGACAGGCCCAAATGGCACTCCGTGGGGCCCTGCTACGTCTAAGACTGGCTGACCGGAATAGGCGTCCAAAGTCTCAAGTTACTTGTCCAGCGTAACCTCGCCCATTGCGACTATCTCTTGAACCCCGCCTGGGCTGCTAATAAGTCGGGCTTCGCTGGTGGAGTTGTTGATCCCGTCTTGGTTCTGGGCCTAGAGGGCCGATGAGGTGCCGCGCGCAAGCATCTAGCAGCCGAGGGCAGCAAGGCCACGGGCAAGAAGGACATGGATGGTTCTGTCTCTTTTTTGCCCATCATTTTCTTTGCCCCCAAGGAGCACCACCAGAACGTCGTCCATAAGCGCAACGGGAGAGAAGGGCAAAGAAGATTACGGGCAAAAAACAGCGCTCGGTGGAACGTCTTCCGATCTGGTGGCCGTTTGCCATTCTTCAAGCTCATCGAGAGCCAAATTGTCAGACACCTAATCCGGGACAAACTTGGTCAGATAAGTCGGGGCCCTGCAGGGCCCCACGGTGCCAGCGCGGTTAACGGACGTCAAAGACGACCGGCGTTCAGGTTGGCAACCAGGTTTCCCGAAAGCTGGCGGGACTGCAAGAATTGGACTAAACTCAGTGAGGCGACAGTTTTAACGGCAGTAGCGGGTAGGCCGATTGCCCGGTACAAGCGTTGGCGGCCGAAGCTGGCAAACGTCCTTTTTGCTGTGCACCACCAAATTTTGTAACTACAATATACAGCTAGATCTTCGATGATTTTACAGGAGAGACGACAATGAAAGTATTGCCGGTCCTGCTTGCGCTCGGCACGTTGGCCACAGCCCTCCCCGCAAACGCCCAGTCTTGGGGTCGAGGTGGATGGGGTGGTGGATACCATTCATCCACGGCAGCCGAAGGCTATCAGCGGGGATTTGCGGACGTGGTTCGCTCGGCGGGTGCCGCCAACCTGAGGAACTCGGAAGCCATGAAGAACGTGGAAGACGCGCGGTCGAAGTACATCGACAATCGTCTTCAGGCAACGAAGACTTATTTCGAGATGAAGCGGTACAACAAAGAGTACCGAGACGCCAACAAGAAACCACGACCGACCTCGGAGCAGCTGTTCCGCTTGGCCAAAGAGGCGACGCCCGACGGGCTGAGTCCAGCCGAGTTGGATCCCGTCACGGGTGCGATCAATTGGCCGGTGGCATTGAAAACGGACGTCTATGAAATGACCCGCGGCAACTTGGAAGCGTTGTACGCGGACCGTGCCAAAGCCGGCGGAAAGGCGGATCTCAAGCAATATCAAGAGATTCGCAAGAACATCCGCGAGATGCAGGCGGAATTGAAGGGACAAATCAATGATATCCCTCCGCAAGTCTTCTCGAAAACCAACGCGTTCCTGAAGAGGCTGGAATACGCGGCGAGCCTTACTGGCTGACCCAACGACCGTCGCGCCACGTTGTTGTTACGACCGTGTTGTTAACTGCACTCATCGCAAATCGCATTGCGCCCTTAGACTGACATTTCAGAGGAACAAATGATGCGAACGTTCACACTCTTGGCCTTGGTGGTTTGCGGATTATTCTGTGCCACTACGGTCTTTGCGCAAGACGATGCCGCCGCCGATCTGGCCAAGGCTCTGAAAGCTGCTGATCATCAAGCCTGTATCGAAGCTTGCCAACACTTGAGCCGGCTGGGCCCGACGGCCAGTGGGTCGGTCGAGGACTTGATCAAGGCCTTGAAGATGACGGACCATACCGACGTGCAACGTTGTGCGGCATTGGCCTTGTCGGCGATCGGCCCAAAGGCCAAGGACGCCATACCGGCTTTGATCGCCACGCTGCAATCCAAGAACCCCAAATTGCGCGCCTATGCAGCGCACGCACTGGGTGAAATCGGGCCGGCCGCCGCCACTGCGGCGCTCCCCCTCATCGATGCCATCACCGACAAGGACCCGATCGTTCGCCGCGAAGCCCGTGATGCACTCAAGAGCGTCAAGGCACCGCCCGAAGTCGTGTTACCGAGCATCGGCAAACTCCTCAATGCGGCTAGTCCCACCGATGCAGCTGCGGCAGTGATGACATTGGCCGAACTGGGCGAGGTGGCAGTGCCCGACCTATGTAAAGCGCTTGACAACAAGGACACCTGCTATTGGGCAGCGTTGACGTTGGCGGAAATTGGGCCGCAAGCGGCCGGAGCCGTCCCGCAACTGGGCGCACTGCTCGATCACAAGGCCCCGGAGATCCGTATGCAAGCCGCGTTGGCATTGGGCGCGATCGGCGCCTCGGCAAAGCCGATGGCCAAGAAGATCAACAAGTTGCTGGGCAGTGATCCGGTCGAAGGTGTCCGTTACGCCGCCGCGTTCGCACTCGGTAGAATCGGTGATCCCTCCATCTCCCACGAGAAGCTTGCCGAATCGCTCGACAGTGACGATCCTTTCCTGAAAGTAACGGGCGCATGGGCATTGCTGAAACTATCCCGCGGTGAGACCCCGCTGTTGCGCAAGGCAATCAAGAACATCGTCGTTGGCCTTTCGGCGAACAACGAGAATGTTCGATTGGCTGCCGCGCGCGCGCTGGCCGACATTGATCTCCCCGATGCAGTGGTCGGCCCGGCACTGACCAAAGCGATGGCCAAATTGGAAGCCGATGGCCCGGAGAAGCTACTGCCGATCGTCAATGCTTTTGCCGCTCTTGGCGGGAAAGCCGTGCGCGGCTGCATTCGCAGTTTGGAGAATAAGCGACCGTTCCGCTTCTATGCACTGCAGGTGCTGCAACGAGTCGGCAGCGACGCAGTTCCGGCGGTTCCAGCACTCATGGCAACCCTGGACGATTCGGACGCTACGCTGCGACGCGAAACACTCTTTGCGCTCGGTGCCATCGGTCCGGGCGCCGCCCCGGCAGTCGAAAAGATCGCCGAGAAGCTGGCCGATTCCGATCCCGATGTCGCTCATGCCGCTTGTTATGCTCTGAGCCAAATCGGACCCGCTGCCCAGGCAGCGCTCCCGGCTTTGGAAAAACAGATGGGCAGCGATGACGAGTTCATGCGAATCACGGCCGTCTGGGCAGCTCTGAAGATCAACCCGAATGATGCCAGGCTGCAGGAAAAGGCCGTGCCCTACCTGGTCAAAGCACTGACGAACGAACGCGTTCACGTGCGGGTCGAAGCAGCCTATACGCTCGGCGAAATCGGCGGACCGGCCAAAGCTGCCATACCAGCACTCGAAAAATCGCTTGAGGACACCAGCCCCACTGTTCGTGCTGCTGCAAGAGCAGCACTCGAAAGGCTGAAATAGATTCCTCGTGAATCGACCGATACCACGGGTGAACCCCGTGTCGACTCTAAATCGACACGGGGTTTGTCTTTGGGTAACCGTTTAACCGAATGAAGTAATGTCGCTTTCAAGTGACTCCCATGGGCTTGTCCCATGGGTGAATACGGCTGGTGAGCTACCCGCGATGCCAGCGACTCCCCCCCTTGCCTCGCCGCCGCCTTCGGCGGCGGCGAGGCAAGGGGGCCGTAAATGTGGGGGAGGGGATGGGAAGTCACAGGTAGCCTACCAATCATCTTCACCCACCACACAAGGCGGTGGGGGTCGACCGATGGAAAAGCAACTCGAGTGCACATCCCACTTCAGATGGCTAAACCGTTACGTCTTTGGGAATCGCGCTCAACGCACGCGCGGAAGATTTTGGTGTGCCTGCACTCGCCTTTCAAGGTTCACAGCCGCTGCAATGCAGCGGTGCGGCGAGTTTGACACACCCTACTAACGTTCGGCCGGTTGCGTGTGCTGGACTTGCCGCAACAGGTTCGGCGGCGCGTTGTCTTTCAGGCTCAACGCGGGACCTTCAAAGATCGAACCACCACCGGTCGTGGGATCCAGGTCCATCGAATCCAGGTCCATCGGCGCTCCCGAAGGCATCCCCATCGATTCGTCCGCAGGCGTGGGCGTCATGATCTGCTCGGTGTCCATCTCCAACATCTGTTCGCCTGACTCAAACGACTCGATCAAGCCTTCGGTCGCACCCTGCCCGACCGGCCCTTGGCTGATTACACGTGGGCGAGTCACACCGTAGTCCATATAGTAGCTCGCATCCCGTTCACGTGCTCGTCCCATCGCGTCCCAATAGGCTTTCTTCGGCCAAGGTCCTTCCGCCAGCTTGATATTGTTGTAGTCCAGCAACGTCCCTTTGCGGAAATGAACCTGAGCGATCGCCTTGTTGTATTCTATAATCGAGCGGTAGAAGTCGGCCTGTGCACTGGCGCGACGCCGTTGGCCGTCCAGCATCAGATCGATCGAGCCCTTCTCGTACTGGACCAAGGCAGCCAACGCTTCCACTTCCTTTTCAGCGGCCAACCATCGATTGAAATGCGTTTGCGCATTTTGGTAATGGTAATCGAGGTTCTGAATCGCCGTCGTCAACAAGTGGGAGACGTTCAATTCCATGTCTTCCAGCCGCGCCCGTTCACGCGCAATTTTCAACTGAGCGTTGCGCACGCCCGCGTGCTCGCGCCGAGCTCCGATCGGTGGCGGAGTGAATGCCAGGCCAAACCGAACTTCCTGATAGTTCCCTTCCGTCAACTCGTCCCAGGCGTACGATCCCGAGGTGGGCAACCCGGTGGTGTCATCGATAAAATTCAAACCGCGACGGGGCACACCAATCAGGTCATCGCCCATGCCAAGCCAGCGGTAGCGGCCGACAACGTCAAGTTGTGGCAACAACTGGTTGCGTGCCACAATCATCTCCGTTTCCGCCTGCTTTACTTGCCATCGTTGACGACGCAATTCGGCGCTACGGACGAGGGCTTCCGAATGGGTCGGATGCCATTCAAATTCGATCCGTGCCAGTGTCGGTCGGTCGATAGGACGAAGCAACTCGCCATCGGTCGGCGACCATCCCATGAGCCAGCGCAAGCGGTTTTCGGCCGCTAACAAGTCGCGTAATGCCGTCTCCATCTGCGCCCGGAAGAAAAAGTACTGCTCCAATGATTGGGCTTCTTCTTGAGCTGTCGCATTGCCGCCTTTGGCCTTCGCATCCTGAACCTGCCAAGTCACTAGCGCACTGTCGCGGCCCGTCTTAGCCGTTTGCAAGAACCGGTAGGCAAAGTGGAGGTCCCAGTACGAATTCTCCAAGTCCTGCATCATGTTGCGAACCGCAGCTTCAAAATCAGCCAAGGATATATCAACTCGCATGCGTGCCAGAATGACCGGCGCGCGATTCACTTGAGTACCGCGACCGCGCAACAACGGCTGCGTCGCTTCGACATCCATCGCGGTGTACCAATCGCTGGGAATGCCACGACTGGGATTGTTGTTGTAGTCCGAAATCGTCTGGTTCCGCACGGCGAAGGTCGTGCCAGACGCTGTGCGTTTCGTCAGCCCCGCATCAAACTGCCCCAGGTCGCGGCGGAATTTGTTGTTGAAGAAACCCTGCGCCAGGAAGCTCGAGTTCTGAGGCCGGTCGGTCTTCTCCCAAAAGACATTGGTTGTGAATTGAGCGTCGAATGCGGAAAGAGCCGCTTCCACGCCAAACTGCGGGTCCGTTTCGAAAATCGTCGGATCGTAGACGGTCATCGAACCGGCCGTGCGGCCAACAAGACCATCAGCAATCGTGAATTGCGTTAATGAGCCAAGGTTGCGAATCACCTTGCTGTTCTGCAACGCGTAGGTCACGCATTCTTCCAACGTGACGTCACGAAATTGCGTGAATTCGAGATCGCTCAGCGTCAACGGCGCGCGGGCCTGCGTAACCTCCTCCAAAGAAGCCTGTTCGACGTCCGGATTCTCCATCTCCGTGGCAGTTGCCAGGTAATGGGAAAGATCACCGTCTTCGTGAAGATAAAACGGTTGTGTCGGATGACACCCAGACGCAGTCGCGAGCATCGTCAGTAGCAGAGCAACCAGGCGATAGGATGGCCGATTCATCGATGGGCGTTCCCTAACAAGGTCCGGTTTGCCGTGGCAAACGCAAACGGTCAGCAGAGTATAAACTGGGTATTCGCCATCACTTACGCAATGGCTCAAGTCGTGCAACGGTGAAATCCCCCCTGACCAAACGCCACTCGACGCAACGGCCCGGCAAGCGCAAAGCCCCGCTGCAGCGTAGTCAGTATCACTTACATCGACGACTCAATCAGCAAACTTTGACAAAACCGCATAATCGTCAAAAACAGCCCCATTCATGCAACCCGCAAAGCAAACATAGACACCCCTATCACCACAGCCAACCTACATCACCACGCGGTAGTGCTCGGGCCATTTGTCAACATCGCAAGAAACACGCGCCGGCGGTTCCATCCAATCGGAGAAGCTGGTCCCACAAAGTGGCACCCTCATGCTTTGCATCGAGTTTGCTGTCGAGTGACAAGTCCACAGACTGGAGGAAACTGGTCGGTCACGTGCGCTGAGCGTCTTGTGGAAGCACGGCTCTGACCGGGTCGCTCGGCGACCAGCCACAACAGCGCATCGGATCACAGAAACATGCCCAGAAACCCCTCTTGGTCGTCGCACTGCGACTGAATCAATTCGACGCGTTGCGCGGTGCGGGCCAGGTCGCCGGCGGCAATGAATCGATTGAACTCGACTTCTACCTCCCGAGCCACCGATTCCGCAAACCACTGAACGACCGGTTCCGTGAGCCAGCTGCAGGTTTCCCGAACCAACTTAACTTCTAAATCGCTCCCTCTAGTACGCCGATCCTCGGAATCGGTCAATACGATTCCTTGGAAAGCGAAGTCAAGCATGCCCACATCGGGTTGATTTGTGAGTCGGAAGGCGCAATGCGCGTTGTGGAGAAAATAGGTATTGTGGAAACCGTGCTTGTCAGCCGCCGATTTCAGCGTGCTCAGGAGCTGGCCGTATTTGGGAGACGCGTCGAGTGGCGCGTCCCACCGTGAAATACTGCGCAAGGGCAGGCAGTCGAATTCGATATCAACCCATTGTCCCATTGCCCACTCTCCCATGGCCCACTCACATGTGTGCTAGCAGAAAACACGCGGCAAGCGCAGCGAGCATTTGCAGCCCGATGCGCCCGCAGATTGCTGGGATACCAGTTTCTCGATTGCCTGTCAAACCGCAACGGCGGAAGCGCGAACGCGGCAAGCCTCGAATTGCTTGGCGGCGACGCTCAAGCAGAGCACGCGACAAAGAAGATGGCAACCACAAGCATAACGACAATCATCTTGCCCGCTCGAAAATCGAGCGTTCGGGCTCACTTGCTGGTCTTCTTCGTTGCCCCTTCCACATGGGTCCAGGCCAAGTCGAGCCAGCCGTTGTCCGTCGCCAGACGCTCCAGGTGCAATTCCGCGTCACTTTCCGTCCGACCGGGCAACGGAATCCCGGTGGTCGTAAACTCTGGAGCAAACAGCGCGTTGAGTTTCGTTCGCATGACCGTACGCACGATATTCTCGTCCGACGAGAGTCGCCGGTTCAGGCCAAGATACTTTACCGTCACTCGGCCCTGACGCACGAGATGCGCACCGGTCGGCGTTTTTTTGAACTGGTAAACGGCCGACATTTCCACCTCATTGCGTACCGTTCGCTCACCAAGTTCGAAGACCCGTCCTCGAATCGCGAACCGGATCGTGTTGTTGGCGAACTCCACGCTCAATGGCTCCTGAGAACTGAACGTAATCGCCCATGGCTCCTTGTCGCCCGATGGTCGAACCGCTTCGGGAACCTCACCGGTGTTCTTTTCCAGCAGTTCGGCGAGCCGTTCATCGGTCAGGCGAACACCCCCGAGCATCGCGCGTGAAAAATTACTTACAAACGACTCATGGAGCTGCACGACCAGGTCGTTTTTGCCCTGGATCGGAGCAGGCACATTCGGGGCGGCGAGTTGACCGGAATTGGCCTGAAGCCAAACGACTTTCAGCAGGCCACCGATCGTACGCAGCTTCAGGTCTTGGGGAAACTCATCGCGGCGCAACAGTGGGTTGCGAAACTTTTCCTCAAAATCGCGTCGTGCTGGCGCGAGCTGCTCGTTCGCGCGTTCGTCCATTCCTTCGGCCACACGCTGCTCGGCATGCTGCGATCCAATTCGTTCGGCACTGCCCTTACTTCGCCCAGCACGCTTCCAGGCAATTTTCTCGATCAAACAGGAACGTGCTCGGATGGCGTCGATCGTGCTATGGGTCGAGCATTGGACTTGTGCCCCTTCGGCCGTGATGCCGGAAGCATCAATGCGAACGCTCTTGGTACCTAGTACTTGCGTCTCGCCACGACTGTCGATTCGCACGCCACGATTGAAGCCCACATTCGTGCTGTGGATCGCGCCGGTCAACCGCACACGCAAATGCGCGTCGTGGTCGCTGTCGACCAACTGCACGTCCGTGCTCCCTTGCATCGTCGCCGTCCCCACTAACGATGTGCCGAGAATGCAGTCGCGGATCTCTTCCGTTTGCGCAACGTCCATCGTCAAGCTCGAGCTGATCAGACGCTGCGATGCGGACACATACAAATTTGGACGCCAATAACGCTGGCGAATCGATGCGACCAATTCGTCCGACTGCCCGGCCAACTCCAACCAGCGGACCAGCGTTCCGATAGCTTGGCTCCGTTTGTGAGTAGGCTCGTCGGCAAACTTCACCAACATTTCAGCTAGCCGATCGAGCTGTTCGACATACCGTTGCTCCATCTTAGGATCGTTCGCAATCGTGTAGGCAATGCGATAATCCGCCAACGCATCACGCATCTCCATGAAATGAGGATGCTCCAACGACTCGTAGTTTCGGTAGTAGGCACCGAGGATCTTGCCTAGACGTTTCATGTCCGGGCCATCGGGGCTCGCCAATTCGGCGGTCATCTCATCCCAATGCAAGTATTGCCGCCATTGCTCCGCGTTTTCCTGGGTACCCGTTGCCAAGTACCGGTCAAGCTGCTGTATCGCGCGCTCGAGACGCGCCCGCGTCTGCGCGACGCGGTCGCCGGGAGTCGGCCGAAACTGTGATTTTGCCGCCACCGTCATCGCCACTAAATCTGGCGAAACGACCAGATCCGGTTGCGCAGTCGGCTCCTGGGCGGCCAACGAGGATGGGGCCCATGGGACGACAGCGACCGCAACGGCGAGAATGTAATTCGAGTAATACTGCATGCTGGTACTCCTTCGAGTCCGTCGCGTGAAATCAATCCGTTAATCCACTGGAATTCCCCACCAGTTGAGTCTTGTGCCCCGCGCGACCAGAACCAGGGCCGACGCCACAACACACCACCAACGGGGGGAATTCATCCAGCGCCCTATATATCTCCCTATCTTCCGCTGACACGCCAACGAATACAACTCCCTTAAACGGCACCTTTTGCCCGAACCGTCAAATCTACGGCAACACCCCGTCTTGACAAGCACCCGGTTGCTATAGGAGGCTATTTGTCTGGGAAACGTATGGCCTCGGAAGGCAGGGACTCCATTGCGCAGGCGATGGCGTCTGACAGCAACCAATTCCTTTCTCACCCGCTCACTGCATTCCGATTCTCTGGCCCGCCAAGCAGGCTCCCCGTCAACGCCCCTACGCGCTCAACTGCCCTGCGTTTGCGCCAAGGCACATGAGATGAAACCGCAAGACCGTTGACAGGCCCGTGGAACGCTCACAACCAAAGCTGCAACCAGCTCACACCGCGTGGCGAAACGAAGTTTGACGAAGCGAAAACGGGTCCGACTCGTCGATGCCCCCGTTCACTAACCCGTTGTGGTGGAACCGCAAGTCGTATGTTCTTTCGGCGTAAGGCGGAGTGTCCGCTCCTTACGTCGAGTTAATTTGGAGACGACGTACCGATGATGGCAAGAGGTATGGTGACAGTCTGTCTAGGGTACCTTTGCTTGGTCTGTTCCACGGCATGGTCCGCAGGTGGCCCCGTGTGGATGGACAGCTATGGTCAAGCGATGAAAGAAGCCAAACAGCGCAAGCAGATGCTGTTGGTCTATTTCCACAAAGACGGTGCGACGCTGGAAAAGGACGCGTTGTGCAAGAAACTCGCAAATAACGCCAAACTCCGGCCGCTGCTCGACAATCACGTGTTGGTGCGCATACCGATGTCCCACCGAGCGCAGGTGAAGGGCAAGCAGATTGCGCTGATCCGTCATTCGGCGTTCGCCGAGCTGCAAGGGCAAGCGGGAATCGCGGTCATCGATTTTGAAAACCCGAAGAACCGGTATTACGGGCATGTCGTGAGTATCTACCCGCTCAGTTTGCCTGGCGCATTGACCTCCGCACATCTCCATGCACTCCTAAGCTTGCCCGAAGGCACATTGACGCAGCGCACCCTGATTCTGGCAGTACGTATCCACCCCGAAGGCCCTTCCAGTACGGATGGGACCTTTCTGACCGCACTGGCGGCCGAGTCGGAGAGCCATTCGCTTTATCAAGCGCGCATCACCAACCAAGGGCATCACAATTGGGAGTCCCGATTCCATCGGATTTCCGCCGAGATGCCGGGCGGGATGCTGGCGCAGGAAGTTTGCGCCGAAAGCTGGCCGGGCAAAGGGTTGATCGCGGCCGCACTCGATGTGGTGCAAAGTTGGCGGCAATCGGGCGGACATTGGCGCGCCGTGCGGGGCCGTCACCGGTACTACGGCTACGACATGAAACGAGGGCCCAACGGCATCTGGTACGCCACCGGGATCTTCTCATCTCGTTAGACACTTCGCTCAACGGACCCTAAAACCGCGGTTGCGGCACAAAGAGCCGTCGAAGTGGACCGGGGCGGGCAAGGAATGTACCGCCCGGCGCGCGCCTATCGAACCAAAGGCCCTCCGCCGGGCTTGTCCCGGCGCGAGGCACGACTGGTCAGCTACCGAACAACACGCACCGATTCTTCTGTCGGCCGAAAAATACATTCTCCATCAACCGCCCACTCATCGGGAAAGCGCAACAAACGAGAGCCTCTCCCACTCTCCCCCTCTCCCCCCCCCCCCCCCCCCCCCCCCCCCCCCCCCCCCCCCCCCCCCCCCCCCCCCCCCCCCCCCCCCCCCCCCCCCCCCCCCCCCCCCCCCCCCCCCCCCCCCC
>JAJRVM010000006.1 GCA_024277285.1 Planctomycetota bacterium | reverse complement strand
TTTGCAACACAAAGCCTCGGTCAAATGCACCTCGAACCAGGCACACAACGCATCACACTTAGCGCATTGAGCATCCCTGCACCATGCGCGTGTGATGTGAAGGAGTTGCTCTTGCGACGGCTGGACTGATCCGCAGTCGTGGGTAGTCAAAGACACTCAGGCAACTTCACGGGCGCTGTGTGGCACTGGCTGAATGAGCGGGACTCGGCGTAATCGCTGGCCACTTGCACGCGTGTTGCCGCTTCAACGAGCACTGGCTCCAAGTTTCGCGTCAGTCAAGACAGACCGGTAGCGCGGTGGCATGCAGATGCGTTTAACCGCAATCCCAGAGGAGCGTGCTGAAAAAGCGGGTTCAAATACCAAGCATCACGTGTTGGGATAGTACGCTTGCATGGCGCATTGTGAGTGCAGGAGACTTTTTCAGGATGCTCTGACGGGATGCGCGCTGCAAGGTGGCGTTTGCATGACGCGTCCCCGCTCGCCAAACTTTGGCGCGCACGCCGCCACCGCTGACCGGTGCGCAAGGAAGCCGTTCCGCGACGCACACACAAGTTCAACGCACTGCGGCTCTGGCGTAGCGGTTAAACGCCACAGACCTCCCTGTTGGCGCACGGGTTGCTCAGCGAGAGTTAGACGGCGAGGTGGCGCTGTCCAGATACGCTCGTCTTTCCCGCTCACTGCAGGGTGTGTCATGCGCGCGCCGCTACGCTATAATGGCCACTCGGCACGGTTACGTTAGCATTGCGGGCAACTTGAGTGGTGGTATCATGAAGTCTATCGTCTTGTCGCTGTTTACATTTCTCCTGCCAGTTACGCTGGCGGCGGCAGGCCCCGATTACCCCACCAAGCCGGTCCCTTTCACCGCCGTGGAAGTGGGGCCCGGTTTTTGGGCACCACGCATGGCTACGAACCGGCGAGTGACGGTACCGTACTGCCTGGAACGGTGCGAAGAGACTGGCCGAATCAGCAATTTCGTGGCGGCGGCCGAGCATAATCCGGACGGTTTTCAGGGGATTTTCTTCAACGACTCGGATGTATTCAAAATCGTCGAAGGTGCTTCCTACGCGTTGGCACTCAAACCCGACCCGCAGCTCGATAGGCTCCTGGACGAGCTGATCGCCAAATTCGCCGCAGCGCAGGAAAAAGACGGCTACCTCTACACGGCCAAGACGTCTCGCTCCAAGGGCCCGCATGGCCGAGACCCTCGCTGGACCGGCCTGGACCACAGCCACGAACTGTACAACGTGGGGCACATGTACGAGGCGGCCGTGGCACACTACCAAGCGACCGGTAAACGCAGCTTCCTCGACATCGCCATCAAGAACGCCGATCTGATCGCAAAGACATTCGGCCCCAATCAGGGCCAACTGACGCACGTGCCGGGGCACGAGGAGATCGAGATCGGGCTCGTGCGACTCTCCCGCGCGACCGGCGATAAGAAGTACCTTGACCTGGCGAAGTTCTTCGTCGACATGCGTGGCAATAAAGAAAAACGCGACCATCTTTACGGTCAATACGCACAAGATCACGCGCCGGTGGTAAGTCAATCGGAAGCAGTGGGGCACGCGGTACGTGGCGGCTATTTCTACGCCGGAGTGGCCGACGTTGCCGCCTTGACGGGTGACGCGCAATACATCAATGCGATCGATCGCATCTGGCAAGATGTCATTGATCGAAAGTTGTACTTGATCGGCAGCGTTGGCCAGCACGGTGCGGGTGAAGGCTACGCAGGGGCTTACGAGCTGACGAACTTGAAAGCATACAATGAGACGTGTGCCGCGATCGCCTTGGCACTCTGGAACCATCGCATGTTCCTGTTGCACGGCGACGCAAAGTACGCCGATGTGTTGGAACGGATTATCTACAACGGGTTCCTCGCTGGCGTGTCGTTGAGTGGCGACCAGTTCTTCTACCCGAACCCGCTTGAATGTGACATGCAGTTCAAATTCAACCAGGGAAGTCTCGAGCGGAGCCCCTGGTTCGGCTGCTCGTGTTGCCCCAGCAACGTCGTACGATTCATGCCCTCCATTCCCGGCTACATTTACGCCACCCGTGGCTCAAGTATCTACGTCAATCTGTTCATTGCCGGCAAAGGCACGATTCAACTGGATGATGGCAAAGTTATCATCGCACAAGAAACAGACTATCCCTGGGACGGCCACGTTCGCATGACCGTATCGCCCACGGCTGCTCGCAAGTTCAGCTTACGTGTACGGATCCCTGCCTGGGTACGTGGCGAAGTGTTACCGAGTGATCTTTATCGATACGCCGATGACACACCCGCCAATTGGTCGTTGCGCGTAAACGGCAAGCAAGTGACAGCTCCACTGATTGACGGGTTCGCCGTGCTGGAAAGACGATGGGAACCGGGTGACATCGTTGAACTTGACTTGCAGATGAGAGTGCGCCGCGTGCTGGCTAACGACAATGTCAAATACGATCGCGGCCGAGTTGCCATCGAACGAGGTCCGCTGGTCTACTGCATTGAAGGCGCCGACCATGATGGCAGGGTGCGGGAAATGTGGATGGCCGATGACGTCACACTCACCCCGCAGCACATCGACAACCTGCTTGGAGGTATCACCGTGCTGAAGGGAGAAGCAGACGCCGCTTATCGGCAAAAAGACGGAAGCGTCGCAAGTCGCCCCAGGGCGATCACGTTCATCCCCTATTACGCGTGGTGTCACCGTGGCGCGAATGAGATGGTGGTCTGGATTCCTCGTTCACCCAAACAAGCGGCGGTTCGACCGCTGCCAACCATCGCCGGACTGAGCCGAGTAAGCGCTTCGCATACCTGGCATACCGACAGCACTACGGCATTGAACGATGCTCAGGAACCGACCAGCTCTCATGATCACGACATTCCTCGGTTTACCTGGTGGGACCACTGTGGCACGGCCGAATGGGTGCAATACGATCTGGCTCGGCCCACCACCGTTTCCCAAATCGCCGTCTACTGGTTCGATGATACCGGAAAAGGATCGTGCCGAGTGCCTCGATCCTGGAAGCTGCTCTATCGTGACGGCGATGCTTGGCGCGAGGTAACCACGAAAGCCGACTTTGGAACCGCCACGAATGGCTACAACCGAGTTTCCTTCACTCCGGTCAAGACGGACGCCTTGCGGATCGAGGTTCAGTTGCAACCCCAGTTCTCGGGCGGGATCTTGGAGTGGACCGTTTCCGATCGCGAGGCAGATGGCAGCTGAAGCAATTGGCCAATCGGTGCTCAACCGCAGACTTGCCACACGGACAAGAACACGAACGCAATACCGTGTCCGCAGCGCGCACCGCATACATACGATATTTCCGAAAAGCCTTGGCAAGTCGAGACACCCGGCTTGAGGCCTCTTGAGTCTGGACCCTCGCCGGGCAGACGCGGCGCGTACCCGCCGCGGAGTGTGCCAACCGTGAAAACCCAGCCGTGAAAACAACGAGGATTTAACTGATGGTACCGAACCCGGCTTTGGGAGTTTTGCTGCACGCGATCGGTGGTTTCGCGGCGGGCAGCTTTTACGCGCCACTCAAGAAAGTGCGGCAATGGTCTTGGGAAAGCTATTGGCTGATCATGGGCTTGGCGGCCTGGCTGGTAGCTCCCTGGCTGGTCGCCTTCTTGACCACGCCCGACCTGCTCGGCGTGCTTGCCAGCAGCCCAATCAAGATATGGTGGCTATGCATTCTGTTCGGCATGTTGTGGGGATTGGGCAATCTCACCTTCGGACTCTCCGTGCGTTACCTGGGCATGGCGTTGGGCTATTCGGTCGCACTCGGTTTTTGCATGGTTGTCGGCACGTTAGTCCCACCCATCGCCAATGGCAAGATCATTGCCATTCTGTCAACGACTTCCGGATTAGTGACGCTCGGTGGAGTTCTTTCCTGTCTTTTCGGCATCGGACTTTGTGGCTGGGCGGGAGTCAGTAAAGAAGGCGAACTAACCGATACACAGAAACACGAAACGGTCCGCGAATTCGCCTTGGGCAAAGGGTTCGCCGTGGCGGCAATGTCCGGGATCTTAAGCGCCTGTTTCGCGTTTGGCTTGGCTGCGGGCGACCCGATTGCCAAGCTGTCCGAAGCACACGGTACGACTCCGGTGTTCCGGAACACGGCCGTGTTGGTCGTGATCCTGATCGGCGGGTTTGTCAGCAACGCCTTTTGGTGCCTGCTGCTGAACTGGCGCAATCGCAGCTTCGATGACTACACCGCTGGCCCCGCGTCGCGTCAGGCGTTCAACTACATCATGTCAGCGACGGCGGGAGTGATTTGGTACGGCCAATTTTTCTTCTATGGCATGGGAACCACGAAACTGGGCGAGAAGTTTGACTTCTCGTCATGGTCGATCCATATGGCGTTTATCATTGTATTCAGCAACCTGTGGGGGATCGCATTCCATGAATGGCGCGGAACCAGCACGAAGACCAAGACGCTCGTATGGTGCGGCATCCTCACACTGATCGCCTCGACGATGGTCATCGGTTGGGGCAACTACCTGGCAAGCTGACGATCGTCAACGCGGTCTCGGGCGCACAATCCACGCAAGCCAAGAGTAGTGTGAGCCTGACACTTGGTCGCAGAAGGTAACCGTTCACGAACTGCGATTTTAGTAACCGTTTAGCCAGCTGAAGTGAGACGTGCACTCGAGTTCATTTTCCATCGGTCGCCCCCCACCGCCTTGTGCGGTGGGTGAATCAGTTTGCCTCGCTTAGCAGGGGCACTGCCGAAAATGGCCCCTCTCTCCCGCGTCTGCCGCCGGAGGCGGCAGACGCGGGAGAGAAGGGGGGAAATCATCTCGATTGCGATCTAGCCTGGCAAACTGATTCACCTGCCTGACAAGCAGGCAGGGGCCTTAAGGAAAATAACCTATTACCTAGAAAGCGGATCGGCCCGCACTTCGTAAGCCTCGACAAGGTTCTTAAACTGCTGATTGCCCGGATCGTCGTGCTCGGTCGTGTCAGGGTGGTGCTTACGTGCCAACGCATGAAAGGCGACGGTAATATCCGCCGCCACAGATTCGCAATTACTAGCGATCACACTGCGCCGAGTCGATCGCGGCGAACACGCCCGTTGATCGGTTCATTAGCATCACCGTCGGCGCGTGGCACGTTCGCGTCCCGCTTGTTGCGACCAGATTCATGTCGCATCGACTTTCGCCGCCCCAACCGACTTACAAGCTCGATGCCCGATCCCGATAGCGTTGCCAGCATTTGCGGGTGCCGACGGTCTTGATTCTCGTTGTCCGGGACCGAGTGGTAGGGAGGTGTCGATTCAACCTGGGCAAAGCTGGAAGATAGGAACTGCGACTCCGGTTCGATGCGCGCGGCTGCCAGCGAATCGCTCGCCTGAACACGCACTCGCGGCGGCGCGGCAAGATCGAGCCCAGAGGACAACGGACGAGTTCGGAGGACAACGTGGTCCACAACCGTGGGCTGATGGACCATGTTTGGCAAGACAATGATCAAAAAAACCGCAACGAACAAAATAGCAACGTGTCTGGTCATGGCTACCTCCTCCATATCGCACAGCAGGAACTCTCATGCCAACCGACTGACACCCTGGAACAACATGACGAACAGGCTTGACAAACGTTGATACCCGACTCGGCCTTAAAGATCCGACGTAACGCCAGGTAACTCGCCAAACCACAGCCATTGTCGCTCCACAAGAGAAGCGGACACTTATTCCTATTCTAGCAAAACGCGTACCAGCTCCTACTTGAATCGTGCAAGGATCGAGCGGGCCGCATCGCCGGGGCGGCGTGCCGCGCTGGGTGGCATTTGCGACACCGCACGCCACTCAGTGAAACACGTCATTTTGTCTGGACAAAATGACGTGTTTCGCCATGACAAATTGGTCTGCTGGGAGTTCTCCCAGAGTGCGTTCCGCAGCTGCGCCGCGTCGCGACCCTTGGGCTCTGGAGTACTACCGCTTCGCAGTAAAGAGCCAGGCCACAGCCATGGACGAACGAAACACGCGGGAAGAAATGCGGCCCAGCGTTACCCTACCGAGCTTGCCAACGGCGAACGCCCAGTGACCGGTAACCAGGACCAACGAACTTATGTTGAATTGGCACGGTTATTGCATGCCATCTTGCGTGTGCGACGAACGATTATGAGAAGGCTGACCTGGACACTTTGGAGGTTGGCAATCAGGTCGACAACGAAACCACCACTTGGGAAATAGGGAACGAAAACACGTTTTCGAGTCACACTTAGGAAGGAGGGTACATTCATGTTATCCACACGTTGGGAACCTCGCGGCATCTGGTCGGAAATGAACCGGCTTCGTGAAGAGATGGATCGCGTCTTTGGCGGAACAGGATTTCGCCGCCTGAGCATGTCGGTCTACCCACCGCTGAATCTCTGGGAAGACGACAACAACTTGTTTGTGGAGGCCGAGCTTCCTGGGTTCGATCTGAACGACCTAGAGATCACGGTGACGGGCGACAACCACCTTTCGATCAATGGCGAACGCAAGCAGCCCGAGCCGGAAAAAGGCACCTGGCACCGCCAGGAACGCGGCTACGGCAGCTTCAGCCGCATGCTCGAATTGCCCGAACACGTCGACGCCGAGCACGTGTCGGCTCAGTTCAAACATGGTGTTCTGACGATCACAATGCCCAAGAAAGAAGAATCGAAGCCGCGCCGGATCGAAGTGAAGCCTGCCTAGCAGCGTCAATCTGCCAGCACCGCTGGCAACGCTCCTGCGAGCGGCGGCGTCCATGGCGGTAGGCTGGGCGTGACAGCCCCGCAGCGAAAGTCCTCGGTCACCGAATCGACGATGGTACCAAGACAAGGTGGCCGAGGCAGACTTAAAGGTATTGTTCGAGCCTCGGCACCCGTTCGAGGCTCGAACCAAGTTACTCGCATCTGAATACATGAACCGGAAATACTACTCGAACAGTGATCAATCCCCGCATCACTTTGCACGCGGACCGTGGCATACCGCCACGTATGCGAAACGGCCGACGCGGCCTTTGAGCAGCGCCATTGCGGGGCGAACGAGGATTGATGAAAGGAGAACCAGATCATGTCGGATACACTCGTCAAGAAAGAACCTGCGGAAGTGGCCACGGTCGAGCGAACTCGGAGCGGCCAGACCTACAGCCCGCGTTTCGATATCTGTGAAACGGCCGACGAACTCATCTTGTACGGTGACTTACCTGGCGTTTCACCCGAAAACCTCGACATCCAGTTCGAGAACCGTGTACTCACCATCAACGGCAAGGTGGAACCACGCCACACCGATATCAACTATCTGTACGGCGAATATGGCATCGGTGACTTCTATCGCACCTTCACGATCGGCGAGACGATCAACAGCGAAGGAATCTCGGCCGAAATGAACAATGGGGTACTAGCCCTCCACCTGCCGAAGACCGAAGCGGTAAAGCCGCGTCGCATTGAAGTGAAGAGTGGCTAGTTCGTTGCAGCATGCTTCGAACCAGGGTTTCAAAAAAGGTAACACTTTAGCCAAATGAAGCAGCTGAGAAGGTCAGTAGGCGGCGAAAGCTTGGCAAATTGCAATCGCAGTCAGATTGGCAATACCACTTTGCCAATCCAGTTCGCGTTGCCCGCCTTCCGACCGAAAGCCACTCTACTTCAGATGGCTAAACAGATACGAAAAAATCGCCACAACGATCGCGGATCGCAGCGCGGACCGTTCCGCGATTCAAGCGGCCGAAGGAGGTAAGTGCAATGCTAAAAAACTTGATCCCTTGGAGAAAAGGAAACAGCAAGATCGCGGTTCGCCACGATGAACCGACACGTTCTCAAGATCCGGGCGACTATTCGCTGGCCCGCTTGCGCGACGAATTCGACTCACTGCTGCAACAGTTCTTCAGTAGCAATTGGCCCAACGAACGTCTGATGAATAATCGCTGGACCGGCAATCTGCCTGGCATGTTGGACATGCCTCGACTGAACTGGAACTGGGACATGGGCTGGGAAGACAATGGCAAGGAATACGTATTCCAGGCAGAGCTTCCTGGCTTCGAACCCGAGGACCTCGATGTCAAAGTGAGTGGCAACGTGTTGACGGTCTGTGCTGAACACAAAGACGAGATGCAGGACAAGCATGGCACGCGTTATCACTATGGTTCGTTTAGGCGTTCGTTGACGTTGCCGCACGGCGCGGATCAACAGCAGATCGACGCTCGTTACCACAGTGGTGTCCTGGAGGTTCACATCCCCAAGACTCACGAAGTACAAGCCAAGCGGATTGAAGTGACTTCCGCGTGACGCGCCTTGCCCAACGAGATTCGTAAAACCCACCGGAGCACGACGCTCCGAAATCCACACCGGGAGGGTGAGACCATATTCGTAGAAGTTCCTCAGAATTCAATAAAACGAACCGCTAATGAACGCTAGTCGACGCTAATAACCAAAGCACACTAGTTGCTGAAATGGCCTGTCCTCAAGTGCAGTCACAAGGCTTGCCGGGTAGATAGCCGATCCCCATTCGACGGACTCCCGGCTGATCGTTAGCGTGTCTGAGTGTTCATTAGCGGTTCACGGTTCTGCACGTTCAACGCTTACCCCAAAGCGATGCGAGACACCGCAGTTCCATTACAAGCTGCGCACGATTCCTACCGAAACAAACGCTAACCGAGCGGCAATCCGTTGGGGTGGCAGGCGAAACATCGTGGCCACGGCGCGGCGATAGGCTTCGATCTGTGGTTGATAATGGGCGACTAACTGCTCAAGAGCGTCAGGGACACCGCCTCGCACCGCATCCGTCTTGTAGTCGATGATATCCGCTGCCACCAGTTGCTTCTGATCATATACCAGCACAAGCCGATCGATCACGCCGGCAAGGATCTGCCGGTCGTCGCGCACCGTAAACCGGCGTTCGTTGTGCACTTTCACCTGCAACGACTTTCCGACACACTCAGGCGGCAGCGCAGCTAATAGGCTCTGATCTTGCGCCGCCACATAAAAGTCTCGCCGCAGCACCGCTGCAATCTCGGGCATGGCGATCATTCGCACAAACGCGTCCAATTGCTGGTCGATATCCAAGCCGGCGTTATTCAGACGCTCGGCCACCTTCTGTAGCCGCTCTCGTTCGGGCACGCCATCGTCGATCCAAGTGATCTGTTCAAACAACGCGTGGATCAATGTACCTCGCGACGTGGCTATGGAGCTGGTCAGATCAAGCACGCGATGGCCGGGCACACGTGCACCTCCTTCCAACATGGATGGCGAGGTGTGGTCCAACCGCGAATCGTGTGGCATCGGTGCCAATTTGACTTCCCGTTTGACCGGTTCGTCGGACGGCATCGTTCCGTGGGTGGCGGGCGACGGTTCGTGCTCGTACCAGCGTGGTTCACCACAGCAAAACGCGACTGTCTCCGGCTCAAGTAGCTGGCCATCGGTTAGCGCCGCGCGCAACAGGCCAGCCGGTTTCTTGGGAAGCGTTTTTTCCTTCGCGGCAGAGGGGAAAACGATCATATGCAACGCGTGGATAGCGCGCGTCACGGCCACATACAGCACGCACATTGCTTCGTTGACGTTGCGCCGCACATCCAAATCGAACAATTCCTGCAACTCGCCCGGCAACAGCTTCTGAATGGCACTGTTGCGATAGAGGCAAACGCGATCAACCGGTTCGGTCGGCGAAGGTTGGCCGACCACGCAGCTACTTGGTTGTCCGACCAGGTTGTTATCCAAATCGGGGAGGACAACGATGTCAAATTGCAGCCCCTTGGCTTGATGAACGGTCATCACGCGCACTTCCGCCGTCGTCGGGTCGGCCACTCGCTGCGATTCGACATGCGCCAGAAAATCGGCCGTCCGCAACGTGGCGATCGATTGGTATTCGTACGCCATTTCAACGAACTGGCGCAATCGATTCCGATCCCGCCGATCGCAGTGCGGTTGCAGCAGGCGTGACCAACGCAGGAGAGTGGGGCCATAGCCTTCATGCAGCAGGCTCGCCCGAACTTCTGTCGCCAATCCCAGCGTGCGCGTCGTTTGTTCGTGATCCGTGAACCGCAAGGCGGCACCTAACGGCGAGCTCGTGACATGGAACCGGGCAATCGTGTCGCCGGGATGATCGGCCAGCTTGAGCAGTGACAGAATGAGTTGGACGGCGGGCGAATCGGTCAACGGGTTACCGCCCTCTTCACTGGCTGGCACTTGCTGGTGCCGCAATTCATAGATCATGTGCGCTACCGCGTCGTTGCTGCGCACCAGCACGCCGACACTCGAACCGGGTGACTGCTTCACCATCTCAGCGATCCGCTGCGCCGCATATTGAAACTTAACACCCTTCTTGTCCTCATCGTCGCCAGGGGCCGGTGCCGCAACCAGCTCGACATACCCGCGCAGCTTCTTACGCGCAGTCGAATGATCTTGGAACTTGTCGCACCACTGAGTCACACCAGCTTCATACCTTTCAAGGTTCGGATGGCGCACGGCATGCCGAAACACTTGATTCACTGCGTCGATCACTGGCTGGGATGATCGGTAACTGACATCCATCGATTCGTCGGTCAAACCAGTCAACTCGCCCTTCAACGCATCGAATATCTCTGACAACCCACCGCGCCACCCATAGATTGCCTGCTTGACGTCACCGACGCAAAAAAACGACGCGTCGGGTGCCCGTGTCGCGGTGGACTCGCCAGAGTCAGCCAGATTGCGAGCGGTAACGTCCTTGGCAAACGGCCGCAGCACGTGCCACTGCGCTAACGACGTGTCTTGAAACTCGTCCAACAGCAGATGACGAATCGCCGTATCCAGGCGAAACTGTTGCTGTCGGATGTCGCCAAGTGCCGCGTTGCGCGCCAACGTGCGTGTAATATCGTCAAAACGTACCGCACGCGCATTGTGTTTCAGCTGTTCGTAACAGTGATGAAATTTATCCAGAAGCTCGTAGGTCGCTTCAGTCTGGTTGGCAACCTGGTGCAACAACGCCCCGCGCGCGTGATCTAGCAGCGGTTGATAGGCAGCAACCATCTCAGCTGGAATCGTCTTGCGTTGGTACGTGGTTGCTCCATCCAGGATTTTGACACCGAACCCTTTACCAACAAATGTGGCCCAGTCACGCTGCTCGGCCGCCGCAACATCTTTCTCGCGTGCGGTCGTGGCACGTTTGTCGTCCGGTAGGGGAGCGTCCCGTATGGATGCGATAGCCGCAGCTACTTCCTCGTCCCGCAACATCTTCGGCTTGGGGATCCGTTGCCAGGCCGAGGGTTCGGTTTCCAGATACAACCCGTACAAGTCATCCACCGTCGACTGAATCAAAGTGCTGATCGAGCGTCGCGCTTCCCCTTTGGCCATCAAGTGCAACAGACGTTCGACCTCGCGATGTGAACCGCCTTGCAGCGTCATGGCAATCGCTTCGCGACGCAGATTGCCGTCGCGAACCGGTTCGATAATACGCCAGCCCGTTGGCAAGCCCAGCTCCAAACTGAAACTGCCCGCAAGCTGCGCAAAGAAGGCGTCCAAGGTACAGACTCGCAACCGGTGCAAGTGTCGAATTAACCGACCCAGCGCCTCCAGACAGTCGGTCTTTGACAGCGCCGAATCGCCAATGTCCGTGGCCAATACACCACGGTCAGTTTCATCCAGTGCGGCCTCGGCCAACCGAACCATCACACGATCAAGAATCTCGCCAGCCGCTTTACGAGTGAATGTCGTTGCCAGGATCTGGTCGGGTTGGACACCTTGGCGTAACAGACTCAGGTACCGATTCGATAACTGGTATGTTTTTCCACTGCCCGCCGACGCGCGTATCAGGAGATTAGGATAGTCCGTCATCATCTGCTCTTTCCATCCAACAAATTCGCGACCCGTTACTTACTCACACGTTTGCCGCCACGCTTGCCGGCACCTTCCAAGCGTGGCCGAAACGCTTGCTCTTGGCAGATCGCCGCAAAATCGCTCGCGTAGCCTGAAACTGGCTGCTGTGGCGGCCAAAACTTGCCGGCGACGATGTCACCGGCCACCTGTAATGCCTTTTCGTCGGCCGCCGCGAGCATCTCATCGTCCCAGTCGGCCATCTCTGCGCCGGTCTGCCCGATTTCTTTCGGCAACAGGACGTAACCGAGTTGCAAAGGGCCTTTGATCTCGAGTGACCGCGCCAAATGGACGTAGAGAGGCAATTGCAAGTCGATCCATTCGCCACGCTTCAGATGCGTTTCCTTCGGCTTTTTGGCCGCGTCTCCTGTCTTGTAGTCCAGGATCGCCCATTGGTCGCCGCGCCGGTCAATTCGATCGATACGACCGCGCAGCAGCACGGAAGTCTCGCTGTCAATATTCAACCTTGCCGGCTCTTTGCCCCCCGCCGTCTCGACGTGAACAATCTCCCAACCTTCATGGGCACGGTGAGCCTGCCATTGCGCAAAGGCGCTTAACCGTTTACGAGCCAACTCGACTTGCACGTCGACGGCCGGCAAATGCTCGTTGCCCAACCGTGCCGCCACCTGCTCGCTCAACGTCCGCTGCAGAAACCGATCGATTTTGTCGGGATCGGTCGACGCCTTCAGATCCCCTTCGCCAAAACCCTTGAGGACATCATGGATCAACGTACCGAACAGAGCCGGGCCCAGCTCCTCGGCCGCATCATCAATGCTTGTCAGCTTCAAGACGTGGCGCAGATAGAATCGATAAGGACATTCCAAGTAAGTACGAAACGACGTGACGCTGATCTTGTCAATCGGTTCTGCCAGCCGCTTCGGCTTCGGCACGACGATGCTTGACGCCTCGGCCGAACCGTCGACCGAGGCAATCACCGACGGTACGGCTTGCTCGGTGGCCGTGGCTCGGAAAAACGACAACGCACGTTCAGCCATCGTCTCCATATCGGTGGCGAACATCAAACGGCTGGGAGGAAGCGGATCATGTTCGGCCGAAAACCGACCGGCGATCAATACCAGATCCTCGCGTGACGCCCGTAGCGCACTCAGCGCATACGCATCACGCGCATAGCGACGGCGATTGTCGACCAGGTCCAGTTGCTGACGCAACTGGTTGGGCAGAAACAGGTCCGAATTGACACTCGTCGGTACATTCCCTTCGTTGAACCCCGTCACGATCAAGGCCGGAGCCGTATCCAAGGGCAGTTCCAGCCAACCGAGCAGCTCGATCTGACCTTCACCACGCGGCGACGGGATTTGTGCGCCGGCCACTTGAGCAAGCAATTGCGTAATGGCCTGGGCGGCGGAGAGCGTGGGCGCGATGGCGGCGGGAACTTCCTGGAACATGAGCAGGCCGGCGCGAATCTGCTCCAAGGACTTGAGTGTGTACAGGTCGCGCGGCCGGTCGACCTGAAACAGCCGGTCGCCATAGAAAGTGGCCAACAGCTGAGCGATTGCGGCGTTCCACTCAGCAAGGGGGCGCGCCGAGCCACGCAGGGGCTCAAGTGCATGGTGCAAGAACGACACGACCTGCTTGAGCGAGACGGACCCTGTAACATTCTCCAACCATGTGCCGAGCCGCGGTTGCAGGTGATCGGTGTAGTATTCGTCCAGATCGGCTAGCCAGCTGTCGGTCTTCACCTGGCTTGTCAACCATTGGCTGAGATCGACGTGGCGGACCAGGGCGGCAAAATCGATAAACCGACCGCGGTCCAAGTAGCTGGCAAACGCTTCGAGCAGTTGGTAGGGGGCGGTTTCACACAGCATGCGTCCCACGACCCAGCGTGCCGACAGGTCGTATTCTTCCAGCTGCCTGAGCAGTTGGGGAACGAGCAGTTCGTCAAGCACGCCGACCACAATCTGGTCCGCTCGGTAGCGGCCGTCGAAGGCCGCAAGGCATTGCACGGCCTCGTCTGCCTGCTCGCTGGGTCCTTCCACAACGTGCACCTGCTCCGTGGTCAGGTCGATCGGCACTTCCTGCCAGGCGTCGGGATTCAAACAACCGTGTGTGTCGAAACGATCGGCCAGTGCTTCAGGTGCATGGATCAGTGCGGTCACCTGGTCCGCCACTTGATCCAACATGCGGCGCATGGCGATCGTCATATCGGTCGTACCGACCAATACGATCGCTTGGTCGGTACGGCAAAGATGGTTTTCGATCGCAAAGAGACGCGCGGTCTGGAGGTCCCAAAGTTGCAGATCGTCAAGGATGCGCAGATAGTCATGCTGAACCTTGCTAAGAAACTCCCAACGCTCTTTTTCCTCGAACCCAGGCACGGCCGCGCCGCGTCGAGCAACCTGTGCGAAGTCGAGGGCGTCGGCAGCCAGTTCCCGATGTTGGCGTTGCAGCAGTCCGCCGAGGTCCATCCAGTTGACGTAGTCGTGGTCGTCGGGCAAGCGGCAGATGAAACGCTCGCAACGATCGCGTTCCACCGCTTTGAGCGACTTGACCCAGGCTAGTTGTTGAGTTAACTCGCTGGCAAACGGTCGATGCGACTCGTAAAGATATTCTGGCAGTGTGCCAACGGTACAGTGCTCGGGGGGCAGCAACACGAGCGACTGTTGGTCGCAGTAGGCAACCAGCAGTTCAGTGAGCCGTCGGCCGGCGCGACCACCGGGGAGCACGAGGACCACATTGTCCAGATCGAGTGTGGTACCGCGTCGAAAGCGCTGGGCCAGATACTCGACCACGGCCGGCAGTGCCGGTTGGGCCCAGTCCAAGAACGTCCGTGCAATGGTCATGACATGAAGATCCGTCACGCGAGAGAAGGAACCGTATGCTCCGCTTCGCCATTGTCCCAGACGAAGCGTGAACCGTCGAGTGGAGTGTCACGCCACAGGTTTAACCGCTTGGCCAAAGCTGCGCCAGCAGCGTCGGCCTGCGCGCTCGCCAATCCTGCCACCACACCACTCGGCCCCACTCCCTCGGCGGATTTCACAAGTCTTTTCCACACGCGGTTTTTCCGCCGCATGTCCTTTCTCGGCAACCGCTTGTAGCACGCTGTTGGCATCGCAAATGGGCAGACGTATTCTGGTTTAGCTTCTTCCACGAATTGGGGCACGTCCTCCAGCATTTGACAGCGCGAAGGTCATCGTTCCTCGACGAAAACGATTTTTCATCTGGTGCTGCAAATGAGGAAAGGGAGGCAAACCGATTCGCAGCGGATACGCTTATACCACCGACTAAGTATGCGGACCTGCTATCGTCTTCGTTCACACGGCCCGTCGTGATTCGTCAGTTTGCCGAGGACATTGGCGTTTCGCCAGGTATAGTCGTCGGGCGATTGCAGTTCGACAAGCATTTGCAATACAACCGAATGGTAGATTTGAAAACCAAGTTCGCGTGGCGAAAAACAGTTTGAATTCGCGGTCTTGTCGAAGCCGCCAAGTTTCACGCCTGACTCGGCGGGCGACCAGATTCCTCACGTTCTGACCGCACATCTTTCCATTTCGGCCCCCCACTGGTACAGTCATATGGTCAAAGCGTAATATTGGGGCGGTTGCGACCTAACCCATCTTGCAGTAAATTGCTTCTAGCAAAGCACTTACAGCCACCACGTCCCCGTAGCTCAACTGGATAGAGCGTCGGCCTCCGAAGCCGAAGGTTACTGGTTCGAATCCAGTCGGGGATACTTAGAAAAAGGCTATTCCGAAGGGTTGGGGCTATTCCCAACCGCCGAGTGTGCATCAGATTGTGCATCACTCCAAGTCGCCCTCGTGCGGCTGACCATTACCGGGAGTCTCTTCGTCGGGATTCTCCGGTTCGTCATCGGCGGGTAGTTTCGGGAACCCGTTCATCCGATCGACGATCCGTCTTTCCTCGTCGCGACGAGTGTGGCTGTAACGCATCGTTGCCCGCAGATCGGAATGCCGGGCAAGCGTTCGTGCAACATTCGGGGCGGCCCCGGCCTGCCAGACTCGCGTGATGTAGGCGTGGCGGAGGGCGTGGAGGTCTCGGAATTTGCCGTCTTCGGTTTGGTAGGCGATGCTCGCTTCCTCAAGGTCCAGTCGCAGCATCTTGTGATTCTTCCGCTGGGCCAGGCGTGGGAAAACCGGTTCGTCCGGCTTGGATCGGTCAATATCCAGTAAAGGCACGACAACCTTGGGAAGCTCGATGACATCCTGTCGTCGATGCTTGCTGAATGCCGCTTCCACGGTAACCGTCGGGGCGTCGGGGTCAAAGTCGAAGGACCTTGGCGTCAAGGAGGCCATCTCGCTCCGTCGAAGTCCTGTCGCGTATGCAAGGAGGTAAATGGCGGCTCTTGTCTCGCCGTCATAGCCTTCGATGACGGCCTCGCTCTTGGTCGCCGTGCGATGAAGTTCAAGAAACTGCTCTTCGGTCAGTGGCTCACGTTCATGCCTCAAATCGACGTCTTCGTTTTCCTCCTTCATGCCGATGAGTGGGTTGTCGAGCATTCGCCGATCGCGGACCATCCAGTTGCAAAACTGAAGGACCGCACGAAGATATCGGCATCCAACATCATGTACGTCAGTCGGCGATAGCCTTCCAACGGATTGTCCCAGTAAAACTTCAGGATCGCATCACGTTCCCAATCCGTGAGCCAATGATCACGAGGGATCCAGC
>JAJRVM010000062.1 GCA_024277285.1 Planctomycetota bacterium | reverse complement strand
GGATGGTCACGGATCTTCACGGAGAGGGCTGGGTTGAGGGGGCAGGGGAGCGTCCTGTCCAGAGAATCAGACTGTCTGGCAATGCGGCAATGCAGAATAGGGGCCACGGATGGTCACGGATCTTCACGGAGAGGGCTGGGTTGAGGGGGCAGGGGAGCGTCCTGTCCAGAGAATCAGACTGTCTGGCAATGCGGCAATGCAGAATAGGGGCCACGGATGGTCACGGATCTTCACGGAGGGGTCTGGGTTGAGGGGACAGGGGAGCGTCAGGTCCAGAGAATCAGACTGTCTGGCTTTGCCAATCGGTGTGATTTTGCCGATCACGGCGCGCAGTGCGGTGCTGCGGTGCGCCACTACCCTCCCGACATGGCGGGGAACATCTCGCGTACCATGGTGATAGCGGCCGGTCCGACAAGCACCACGAAGATTCCTGGAAAGATGAACAGGACGAGCGGGAAGATCAGTTTAACGGCGGTCTTCGCGGCTTTTTCTTCGGCAATCTGCCGACGTCGGGTGCGCATGGAATCGCTCTGCACGCGTAGTGCCTGGGCGATGCTGGAGCCGAACTTATCGGCTTGGATCAGGATGGAGGCGAGTGACCGGAGGTCGTCTACACCGCTGCGTTGTCCTAATTCTTGTAACACTTCGGCGCGGCTGCGTCCCATCTGGAGTTGCATGTTACAGAGTCCAAACTCTTCGGCGATAATCGGGTACGACTTTTCCATTTCTTCGGAGACACGGCGCATGGCCTGGTCAAGGCCGAGTCCGGCTTCGACGCACACGACCATCAGGTCGAGGGCATCGGGCAAGCCGAGAAAAAGTTGTTCTTTGCGACGTCTGGTTAACCACATCAAGATCAGTTCGGGCATGTAGAACATGCCACCAGCGATGAGGACGCACTTAAACAAGTTCTTTTGCGCGAACAGGGGAACCCCGTTGAGCTGCGACATCAAGACCATCGTACCGCCGCCGAAGATCAGGCCGGCGATCAGCATCGAAAACTTCATGCTCAGGAACAACGGCGGCGCAGCCTCGCTACGAAAACCGGCTTGCGCAAGTCGCAGTTTCAGCTTGCCAACGTCGTTCTCATTCTTAGGCTGTAGCGGTTTCGCCAATGCGGGGGTCGCTTTGCCAATCACACGGCGTAAGTTGGTCGATGACAGACCACGGCCTTCCTCTTCAAGTTCTTTGCGCTTTCGAAGCGCAGGGTCCTTGAACTCATCGAGCCGTTGTTCGGCGGTGGATGCTCGGGACGAGATGACATCCATTAGCAGCCAGGCGGCGGATCCGAACAAGACGAATGCCAGGATGGGCAGAAACGCGGACGACATCGAAAAGGCGAGTATGATTGCGGACATGGGAATGTTGCTCTCAATTGGTTGGCAAATCCAGCCGTTGTGACATCGGTGTCACAACACTCCGGGGATCAAACCTTGATATTGATAATCTTCTTAATCACCAGTGCACCGACGATCTGCATCACGACCGCTCCGGCTAGCATCTGGTTTCCCATCGGGTCGGTGAACAGCACCTGGCAATAGTCGGGATTCAGATAGTACATCACCATAAACAGCGCTGGGGGCAAGGCGAGCAGCACGATACCGGACAAACGGCCTTCTCCGGTCAGCGCTTGGATTTGTCCCCAGATCTTGAACCGTTCGCGAATCAGGGAGCCGATTTTGTCGAGGATTTCGGCCAGATCGCCACCTGTTTGTCGTTGCAAAACGATGGCGGTGACAAAGAATCGAAGATCTAGGTTCGGCACGCGATCGCTCATGTCTTCCAAGGCATCTTCCAGTGCCACGCCCAGGTTTTGGGACTCGTAGCAGCGTTGGAATTCCTTGCGGATCGGGTCCGCCATTTCTTCGGACACCAAGTGAATGCCACTGGCCAAACTGTGTCCCGCACGTAACGCCCGACTGATCAGTTCCAGTGCTTCCGGCATCTGGCTGCCGAACTTCTTGAGTCGGCGCCGTTTGCGGAAGACGGTCCAGAGCAGTGGCAGGGTGGCGAGCAGCGGCGCGGCGATCGGCGCGGCATAATTCGGGACCTGCGGAAGGACAATGCAGACGGCGGCGCCGACGGCGGCCAGTCCCGCTGACAGCAGGATGAATTTTGATGGATCGAGCGGTGAATCGGCCTGCTCCAACAACCGCCGCAAGTTGCCGACGCGCGACAATATGCGTTCGATCACGCCCTTCGTTTCGTCGAGTGGCGAGGAGAGCAAGCTTGGCTCGCCGTCGGAGGCCGCCGAGTTACTGGTCGCCTTATTGCTGGCGAAGACATCAAGTCGTTCTTCGAGTTCGCTCGACGCGTCGCCCCGAAATATGACGGCGACGCCGCCGACCAAGGCGGCCACGCCAATAAACGAAGCGACCAATACGATGATTGTTAACATGGCTGTCCCATCCAGTCGGTTCTCACGGTTGCCGCAGTGCGGTGAATTCTCTTCGTCTATCGCTCAAGATCGTGGTCGCATGCCGACGACATTGTCCCATTCGTGATCTGGTGCCGTGCCCCTAGTCGACCATCATGACCCGTTGTCGGAATGCGCTGGCGGGTAAACGTACCCCCGCCGATTCCAGCCGGTCCATGAAGCTTGGCCGAATCCCACTTGCTTCAAACTGGCCCCGCGCACGGCCGTTTTCATCAATTCCCTGTTGGTTGTACTTGTAGATGTCCTGCATGATGACCGTGTCTTGTTCCATGCCGACAACTTCGGTGATGTAGGTGACTCGACGCGGCCCACCCTGCAACCGGCTGGCCTGCACAATCAGGTCCACGGCGCTGGCGATCTGCTGCCGCATCGCTTTGATTGGCATGTCGAACCCGGACATCATGATCATCGTTTCCATACGGGCGATACCATCACGGGGCGTGTTGGCGTGGATCGTTGTCAGCGATCCGTCGTGGCCTGTGTTCATCGCCTGCAACATATCGAGCGTTTCGCCACCACGACACTCACCAATAATGATCCGTTCGGGCCGCATACGCAGCGCGTTGCGGACCAGGTCGGTCGCGTTAATGGCCCCCTTGCCCTCGATGTTGGGAGGACGCGTTTCAAGCCGTACCACATGCTCTTGTTGGAGCTGCAGTTCCGCCGCGTCTTCGATCGTGACAATACGATCGTCGTTGGAAATGAAGCTGGAAAGTGTGTTAAGGAGCGTCGTTTTACCGGAACCGGTACCACCCGAAATGATGATGTTCAATCGCGCCTTGATCGCGCCTTCCAACAGCATCACCATCTCGGGGGTGAAAGCTTTGTAGTTCAGCAGGTCTTCCAGCTTCAGCGGATTGGCGCCAAAACGCCGAATGGAAACGGCGGCGCCGTCGAGTGACAGCGGAGGGATGATCGCGTTGAATCGGGAACCGTCCGAGAGACGCGCGTCGACCATCGGACAGACTTCGTCGACACGCCGTCCGACGGCCGAGACGATTCGGTCGATGATCTGCAGCAAGTGATTGTTGTCGCGAAACTCAACACTCGTTCGCTCCATCTTTCCGCGACGTTCCACGTAGATATTCTTCGGGCCATTGATCATTATGTCGCTGATCGTGTGGTCTTTCAGCAGCAATTCCAGCGGGCCCAGACCGAACGTCTCGTCGAGTACTTCATCGATGAGCCGTTCCCGCTCGTTGCGGTTCAAGAACGTCTCTTCCGTGTCGCATAAATGCTCTACGACCAGCCGAATTTCGCGGCGTAGGACGTCCCCTTCAAGCTCGCTGACTTTCGTCAAATCGAGCTTGTCGACGAGTTTTGTGTGTATGCTCCGCTTGAGCTTGTCGAACTCTTCCGCCCGGGTTGCATCGGGCGAGCGTAATTGTGAGGGGTGACTAGCCATCGTGCCTGTCCATTTGCGTGAAGGTGCTCTAGGGGACCGCCGATGGGGACGTCCATTGCGAACGTGCACCGGCGGCAGCTGAGTGCGGCATGCGGTGTTACCGGGGTGGACCGATAGCCCCATGGCATCAGTGAAAACATACCTCACAGTTAAGAACAACCGGACCGTTTCGTTTTAGCTAGACGGTACGGTAGGCATGCGAAGACCCGCAGAACCGGGGCAGATGATACCGTCGTTGCAATGCGTATCGCTGGCGCTGACGTGACGGATGTTTGGACGGGCGACACGCGTGCCGGTTGGCAAGGCCGGTAACCGTTCACACAATTCAAGCCACCGCGGACTCGTCACGGCGACCGAGCAACCATTGCCCCGCTTCACATGGCGTCTAGCTTGCAAGGCGAGCGACCCATGTTGAAGCAAACCGCGCCATGTTTCGGCCTCAGCAAAGCGGCGATAAATGGAAAACGGTCCGTTCGACCGACAAGAGAGTTTCGGCGAGTTGCGGTAGCTGACCAGTCATGCCCCCGGCCGGGGCAGGCCCGGTGGAGGGCTTTTTGCAATTGTGTTTGTCCTCTGATGCTGCTGGGCGCCGATTCGCCCTATTCGTTTGCGGTAACGTGGGCCCTATTGCGATGGGTGTACGGAACGTGTTTGGTTCCACGGCAATGAGCATTGCGCTGAAACGTGGGAAAGAAGCACCTGGCCGGCAGACGCCTCGCTTAGCGCTCTTTCTGCCCACGATCTTTTTTGCCCTTATCTTCCGTTGCGCTCATGGACAACGTTATGCCCAATGAAATCGAATGCCAATTCCAGATTCCGAACGGGCTGAAGTTGCGGACGAAAAGGTTCGCGACTACTTGCTGAACCTCAACCATTCCGATGGTGGCTCGAAGGCCGTTTGGCTTTACTCACGGAAAAGCCGAGCATAGGGGGGATTGGGGATGCTGGGTTCCGGTCGATTCGTCGCGCGCCGGCGCGCTGGGATTTCTGGGAGAAAAGCCCCGTTTTCAGCTCTTCACCTTGCTCTTGCCCCAGAAGTTGAGCCAGCGTCCCTTCGCGTCGGCGGCATCTTCGGGCCGCTCTTGGCCCGAGAGTTCTTCAGCCAGCATGACGATCGATTGCGTGATGGCGGCGCGTGGTGCTTGCTCGATCAGTGGCACGCCATTGTTGCGCATTTCCACCATGACACGGTAATCATTGGGGAGTTGCCAATAGATGTCCCGTCCGATCGTCTCTTTGGCCTTTTTCATGCTGATATGGCCATTGTCCAATCCGACTCGGTTGACCACGACGTGGACTTTTTCCTTAAGCCCGTCGGTGGCTTCAAACGACATCATCAGCCGCACGACGTTGCGCAGGCAGGGAAGATCCAACTGGGTTACCAGAAGGACGTGGTTGGCCGCTTCCAAGGCGGCCATATCGACGTGATTGTACGCTTTCGACAGGTCGATCAGTACGTGTGAAAACGTTGCCTTGAGCAATCCGAAGACGCGCTGCAGCGCATCGGGAGTGATCAGCGAGATATCTTGGAGTTGGACGGGGCGCGGCAGCAGGTAGAGTCCGGATGAGTGCTCGGTCATCGAGCGTTTGAGTAACTGGAAGTCGAGTCGCGAGACGTTTTGAACGACATCGACCATGGTATAGTCGGGGATAGTATCGAGAAAAACATCGGCATCGCCCAACGACAGGTCCAGGTCGATCAGCGCCACGGAGTTCGCTTCATTCGCGGCCAGTACGCAGCCGAGGTTCACGGCCAAGCTAGTCGAGCCGACTCCGCCAGTGGCGCCAGCCACCGCCAGCACCTGACAGCCACGCATCTGGCCGGCCACTCCGCCGCTGCGGATCGCACCGATCCGTTCGAGTGCCATGACCAGTTCTTGGATGCCGACCGGTTGAGTGAGGAATTCCTTGGCACCGGCACGCATGACTTGCAGGATCAGTTGTCCGTCTGACTTAGTGCTCACCACCAAGATGCTGCAATTCGGCGCCGACTCGCGCAGATTGGCAATCAGCTTGACCGCCTTGTCGGGATCGGTATCGATGCCAATAACACCGATATCAGGATCGGTTTGCTCGACGATATCCGTGAAGAACTCGTAACGTGATGATTCGGCTTCCAGCCAGCACATATCCATGCTGAGGAGCATCTGCTTGAGCGACTCCCGGGACGCGTCATTTGGGTCGACAATGGCCAGGCGAAGAACATTCGACATGATCGTAGCGCTTTCTGCGAATCGGACTTCCAGGGCGGTGGGCCGCCAAAGTGTTCGAGGAACCGCTTGCTCACGAAAGCGGTTCCAGAGGCAGCTCGCGTAAGGACGCGCGCGTGAAAATGCTTCTCCTATCGTGTCAAACCGCTGCGTAGCAATGGGCGGTTCGATTGCTACGCAGCGGTTGAACGATTTCGTTTTCAGCGATCTATCTCAGCGGATCGTATCCTACCGGACCGATCAGCGTTGGTTCGCCACGCGAGTGACTGTGAACGGAGGCACGCACGGGGCTACTAACTTGCTTGGTCGTGCGCGCGGAACGACTGGCCGGTCGTCGAGCGGCACGGTTAACGACACTTTCGCCTGCCGCTGGTGCGCCCATCGGATAGGCTGGCTCGGGGCCGTACGCTTCGACCGGACCGGTGCCACCTTGGCATTTTTCGCAGCCACCGCCGTTGCAACATTTGGGCACTTCCAGATAACCGCGGAAGTAGAGTTCGACGTCGTCAGGCGACGTGGTCGCTTCACCCGGTCCGCAGGGTGGTAGTTCTTCCGGATCGCTTGCTTCAATGAACTCGGGCGTCACCAGGATCAGCAACTCAATTTCATTGGTTTCTTCCTGAACGTGACGGAAAGGAGCTCCAAACCACGGAATATCGGACAACCATGGGATGCCGCGGTTCTGGGATTCGGTGCGGTGCTGGATCAAGCCGGCCAAGGCCAGTGTCTGACCCGCCTTAATTTCCACGGCGGTGTCGACCCAACGCGTACGCAGGGCGGGAACGCTGACGCTATTGATGACAACGCTACGTGATGGATCAATCTCGCTGACTTGCGGACGAACTTCCAAGCGAAGGTTGCCATTGCCCAGTACGATCGGCACAAAGTCGACTCGCGTTCCGTATTGACGATACTCGATCGAGACCGTACCCAGGCTTTGCGGGACAATGATCGGGAATTCGCCACCCGAGTTGAAGCTGGCGGGACGACCGCTGACGGTGACCAGCTGCGGCTCGGCCAACACCTTGATCAAGTTGTTTTGTCGCAACGCGTCAATGAAACCGTAGAAAGCCTTATTGCCATCGACGAGGCCAAAGCGGACGGTCTCGCCGCCGGTGGCAATGACCTGGCCCATGCCCGAGCCGCCAGCCAACAGCCCACTGACGGACTGGAAGATAAAATCGTCGCCATTGGAATAGGCCCAGTCGAAGCCGATCTGACGCATCTTCGTGCGCGATACTTCCATCACTTTCGTCTTGAGCAGAATCTGCTGGACGCCGCCAATGGTCAAGTTGTTGATCACACTCGGATAGTAATCCTCGGCGATGCGAACGATGCTCTGGACCATCGCTGGGCTCGGTACGTAGCCCGACAGGAAGACGCTATTAGCCAGCGGTCGTACACGCACGTTGGCGTCGGGGAACTCCGCTTTGATCAGCATTTGCAATTGCCGACCGTCCGGGGTCACCACCACGTCGACGGTGTAGAGTTTTTTGTTTTCATCCCACACGTTCAATTGCGTCACTCCTGGAGTGAGTGCCGACAACTGGACCTGATTGGGCGAGATGGGAGTGGCGCGAACCACTTCCGGGTTGGCAACTAACAGCCGCGGGATCTTGTATTCCAAGGTCAAGATGCGGCTACTGGCCACGACCATCTCGAGCCGCTGTGCGGGGCCGTTAATGGCGAACGTAACTTGTTGGCCGGGAACTTCTTGGACCGCGATGGGCGGTTGTTGCCCGGTTGCCAGTGTTGGCGTAAAAGCGATGAGGGCCCATGCGGAAACGAGGCCGACAATAGCGGCTGACGCCGCCCAGCGTTGATTGGACATCCGTGTACTTCCTTGCGTCGTCTACAGAACGCTCTGAGGTCATCCGTAAAGCGGGCACCCGTTCCCGCCGCACCGAAACCGCGTCGCCCGAGGTCTGCCCCTGGCTCGTGCGATTCTACAATCCTTGGACGTAACTAGTTTTTCACTGACTCGCCATGCCGGCCCGGTTGCCGTTGTGGTACCGCGTAGTTCCACTTCGACCGTCGGAATGACATGGAGCGTGATTCCCATTCACACTTCAGCTGTTGAGCAACCGTGTGACTTGCGGATTCCAGTCCCCAAGTCGCGGTTGTCCAGCTTGCTAGTCGTCACCCATCATCTGATTGTCTTCTTCTTCTTCTTCTTCTTCTGCCTGATCTTGTGGATCTGCAGTACCGGCGTCTGGCGTGCCTTCAATCGCACCCGTTATGCGATTGACCGGTGGCGCCATCGTTGCCGGGGCTGGTCCGAAAGAGGTCGTGGTTGCCATCGCGCCACCCTGTTCAGGGAGACGGTTCTGGTCGTTCCATGTGAAATTCGTTCCGCCGTTGGGCGTCAGCACGACCATTTCCCATGCCGGTCCAACCGGTTGAGGTGTCGTGACCACGGTCTGCGCCGCAGGATCGCTGTCGCTCTTCAAGCCGGCGAGGAAATTGACAAATCCGCCCGCTGCGGACGCCAATTGCGAATTCGACGAACCTGGTTGCTCCGTTTGTTCCTTATCGGCATCTTCCGATCGGGAACCGAACAAACTTTCGATCGTCGCACTCGCCCCTTCCGTCAACTCGGTGGTCTCGTTCGGACGGCGGAGTGCCAAACGCAGTGTTCCCAGCTCCGTGGCCAACATCAATTTGGCGACTTGGCTCTGCTCGACCAACAGCGAAACTGTCTTGGCAACGATGGCTGTGCCTTCCGTGTCGATCTCTGTTTCCGTTTCCGAATTAACGGCAAAGATACGCACGTTGTGCAAGATAGCGCGAGTGCCCGTGCGAGGTATGTCCTGGCTCTTGCGAAAATAACCGATGATATCGACTCGGTCGCCCGGATTAACGAGTCCGGAAACGGCCGTGTCTATCTGCACCTTCAGGCTGCAGACGCGGTACCCTGCCGGAATCTTGATTGCCGGTCCGTCGATCTCGTTGGCCAGTTTGGCCTGCAAGATCGGCTCGCCTTCGTAAAACCGGACGCGAGCGAAATGGTCTTGAATCTGTTCCAAATCCACGATCGCTCCCTCGGGAACTTTGGATTTGGGCCAGTCCTCGACCCGCACATTGGTGGCGTTGAGTTGCTCGTTCATGTCGATGTCGTTGGTCGCAACATAAATCTGAGTGGTTTCGAGTGTGGCCGGACCCGATTTGGCGCCACGCTCCATCACCTGGCTGATGGCGATCGATGCAACCAAGCCGCATCCCAAGGCGATCAGGATCAAGACCATTGATTTTGCACGCATAGTGATTCCTCTGCCCAAGCGATCTGCTGGATTAAACTCGGTCGCACGCTAGATAGTGCCCCGTGGTGGTTCGGCTGCTGGTACAGGCCGCGTTGGCCTATTGGACGCTCTCGCGCCGCATCACCGTCGTGGCTGAAAGTGTCGTGCCCCCAAGGTACATTGGCGATGGAAGCCAGCTTACTTGACTAAATGGGATATCGACCGTTACGGTCACCGGATCTCCAAATGCGGCGTCTTCCGGATTCGTCGGTGTAACCGTTATGGTCGCACCTGAAATAGAGCCGCTTGTGAGGTACTGGGTTACGATACTCGTTACATCTAGATTGGTTGACCCATCCAAAACACCTACGCGAGCCCCCTCGCGAGAGGCGTTTGTGATCACTTGCTGCACCATGACCATCCGCCCGTACTCGATCATTCCGAAAACGAGCAGCAGGAAGATCGGAGCGACAACCGCAAACTCGACCGCCGCCGCGCCTCGTCGTTTCTTTCGGTACGACCGGCAGACTTTGTCCAGCTTCAGGCTGGTGTCCGCTAAACTTGGCGTTAGCTCTGCAGCCTTGCTATGCTTTGCAGCTTGACTTAGTTTGCTAGTGTGAAGTCGTTTTTGAGTGTGATGTCGCGTCGTCGTCATATCAGCATCCCCATCCAGGCGAAATAAGCAATTGAGCCGATTGCAATCGGTATCCCGTAGGGCAGCAACAGCATCGAGGATTTTCGCTCTGCAGCGATCTTCGACAGCTGATTGGGGTCGCGGATCGTCATGATCTCGCCCAGGATCATCCAGAACTGATTGGCGTGTTTGCCCCATGCACGCCGTACGAGGACCATGCCCACAGCCAGAATTGCCCCAACGATGGCTGTCGCACAGAAAGCGTAGAATGTATGTGTGGCGTGAACCCAAGCGCCGATGCCGGCCATCAGTTTCACGTCGCCAGCTCCCATACCCCCTACCGCGTAGGCCGGCAGCAACAAGAGCAGCCCAATGGCCATTCCGACCATGCTCCAACCAAGTCCAACCCACCAGGACTCGCCAGCCCATGCCGATGCGGAGGCGCTATAGACCCAACCGCTGATGATCATTGGGAAGGTCAACCAGTTGGGGACCTTCAGTTCAAATCCATCAATCACGGCTGCCAGGATCAGAAACAGCGTAACCGTCCAGACGGGCCAATTGTCAACGACTGCTGTCGCAAAAGCGGAAAGTGTATCCATCGTTCTCTGTAACCTCCACGTACACTCGGTTCACTGCATGGCAGGAACGCCTCAAGGGGAACTGGTCAAAATCGCAAGCTCAGTAGACAGCTAATAACGGCTGCTGCTACGGTAAAACAGTAGCACACCATTTCCAGCGCACCGGTCATTGCGTCACCAGGAAGCATCGAGTACATCGCAAGGCTCCTCAAATTTACTACTTCTGTGCTTTCTCATAACGTGCTTTCTCACTGCCGCTTTATTCGCAAAATCCCCCTCGGGCGCTTAACGTAAGCACCGAGGGGGTTTGTCGCGAAATCATCAATAGTTGCGGGAGTACCGCGTCGCTTAGCTGCCGCCGCCCAATTGGCCAGCAACATTCTGGAACGTGGCATTGGCGTTGGTTCCAATGCTCGTGATCGCCGTCAGGCAGACGATGACGATCAGAGCCAACATCACGGCATACTCAACCGCGGTGGGGCCATCTTCCGATACGAGGAAACGTTGTACCTTCTTAGCAAGACTCTTCATTTCTTCCTCCAGATTCTGGAACGCCCGCTTACGCCGATTGTTTTCGTTTGGCTGCGGACAAGACCTATGTGAAAGGGTACCTTACGAACCCTGCCTGGCGCGGCTGTCATTTCGTGTGGTGAGCTGTTACACCAAAACGGGATTCGCCAAAAAACATTCGTTGCCCCTTCCTCTTCTCTTCCGATCTGGTGTCTGCCGTTTGTACCTTTGCCTTGCAGCGGTGTTACTAACGGCACCCTTTCGGCAGCCCGGCGATTGCCTTGCTCAAATAGAGCGAAGCAACCCGTAGCTTTGCGTTCACGGCCTTGCGACCGGATTGCCTTTGTCGAGGATGTGAGGCGACACAGCCCCCATCAGCTACTAACGCGATCCCCGAAGAACTCCGGAAAAACTAGCGCTGTGGCAGTTGGTTGCTGGTGCGGTTGCGGAGTCAATCGCTTGATTCCTTGCCGCACTTGAAACCTATGTCATATCCACTCGGTGTCAAATTGTGATCTTTAGAAAATCTAGAAAGTTTTGGAGGAAACTTTCGACCACGTAACTAAGTGGTCCTGTTAAGTGCGGCGGCGCTGCAGTTACGAGCGGCGCGAGCGCATGCGCAGCGGTTGCTGGTATTCTGAACTTCCACTCGGCTGCTATCGTCGATAAGCTCTGTCCCCTTGTGGATAGGACCGAGTCGATAGGACCGAGTCGATGGGGCGGAGTCGATGGGGCTGAGTCGATGGTACTGGCGTTCCGCTTGACCGCCCTCATTTCAGCCGCCTCGAGAAGGAGCCGATCATGAACCGTTTCAGGAAGAGGATGGTGGGACTGGGAGTGGTTGTGATGGTCGTCCTGTTCGCTCCGGTATCGCGGAGCCGTGTCATTACGGCTTTGTCGATCGCCCGGCGACCGTGAGCTTGCCTTGCTCGATCTCGATCGTGTCGAGCACGAACGATTCCTTCGCGTCGTTTGACTCGGGAATCGTGATCAACGCTACCGGGTCCCCATCCAACTGAGCCCACCGCAACCGCAGGTCGGCGTGGCGCGCCGCGGCGCTGATATGATCGAGGAAATCCTTCAGGGGGATCGGGATCCAGCCAGCCTGGGCTTTGCGAACGCGTACGACTAACGTGTTGGGTTCTTCGGCCAATCCGACCTCCAAGCTCAGGCTGACAATCGTTGACAGCTGTTGAGTGTCGTAATGGAATGCGATTTGTAATTGGCGCGGAGTCAAAGCGACTCGAGGCTGCTGGATCGACGGAGGCAGTAAGTCAGGGAATTTTTCGGGCAAGTCGACGGCCAGCCAACCGTTGATCTGGCGGTTCGTAAACTCGCGTTTCCAGCGGCCACTTTGTTGCAGGTCGTTATGCAGGCCCAGTAGATTGCGTTCAAACTGTTGCCCCGCTTCTTGCTGCTCGGCCGGTGCAATAGCGACTGCCTCAGCATAGAAGTTCGGGCTCTGGTGCAGCGCCTGATGGAGCCCCAGGAAAATACCCCCGGAGATGCCTATCAGCACCACGCCGATGATCGCAGCCCAACGCAATTTCCGTCCAATGCTCAAGATGATCTATCCATGTTTAGAGAGTCGAGAGTCGAGAGTCGAGAGTCGAGAGTCGAGAGTC
>JAJRVM010000061.1 GCA_024277285.1 Planctomycetota bacterium | reverse complement strand
GTTGATGAGCGTCTACCGCACCTTGCGTCTGCGTGGCCTGGATCCCACCAAAACGATCGCCAACGCACTGAAAACCTACCTCACTACCGGCAAACTCCCGCCAATGCCAGCCTGAGCATTGCACACGGCTGAAGAGTTACACGACAACTAAGGAGGACGATTATGAGTCCACGAAAAGCTGGCGGCGAATTGGTTCGGTTCACGTTGAATCTGCCGGAAGATAAAGTTGCGGAATTAGAGCGATTGCAGCGAAAACAAGGCAAAGCCTCGCTTGCTGAGGTGGTTCGCGAAGCGGTTGAGGTCTACACGTCGCTCATGAAAGCCCGCGACAAAGGTGTGCAACTCTTCTTTGAAGATTCAAAGTCGAAGGAGCGAGGAAGGATTTGGTTGCTGCCTGGAGCACTGCCGGGCACTAAGCGTTAGATTTTTTTGTTCTGGACATATGCGTTTATGATGATATCATCTTACTGCGGAGGGCAAAGGAACGGGCAAGTCCAGCGGAGAACAAAGCCTCGTGCATGCTTCTACGGCGACAAATCTCGGATGCAGCGATGAGGGAGCTTTCCGGAAGGAACTTCGGCGTGCTCATCGCCTACCTTCTTCCGGGGTTCGTCTCGCTCTGGGCCGTCGCGATGTTCTCTCCCGCTGTCGACTCGTGGCTCACATCGACACCGAACGCTCAGCCAACGGTCGGCGGGTTCCTCTACACGACGCTTGGCTCGCTCAGCGGCGGCTTGACTGTCAGTGCAGTCCGCTGGGCGGTAGTCGACACGTTCCATCACGCGACGGGGCTCGTGCCGCCGGAGTGGGATTTCTCGAAACTCCGCGACCGGCTCGATGCATTCCAGGCACTCGTCGAGAATCACTACCGGTACTATCAGTTCTATTCGAACATGCTCGTGGCCGTGGTCGCTGTGTTCGCAGCTCGTGCGACACGGTCGGAGGGAGCGTGTTCGATGGACCACTTGCAGATTGTATTGCTCTTGCTTGCTGGCGTGTTCCTGGCGGCGTCGCGGGACACGCTTGGGAAATACTACGGAAGAGCTTCTCAACTACTCGGAACCCGGCCTTGCCGGGAGAATGGCCAGTACCATGACGAACGGATTTCATCACGACGTGGACACGCGGTCGAAGAAGGAGCGGAAAAACGAAGAACAGGCCCCCAAGGCCAAGACCACGGTAGCGACACCGAATAGGCCGCCGGTCGCGAAGGCTGCCGCTACGGCAACTCAGACACCCGATAACTAGAGTCACGTGCAACAAACGCCGGTTTCTGCTATGATTGCGGCCTGTTGGACCGACGTCGCTCGAGGGCAATGGCAGGGCACAACTCGCTGGCATGGACAGCCTCGCGGCGCTGGACTAGAACCGCTCGTTGCAGGCTGCTGCGGTGCCCATACTTGAGTGGGCACGGCTTCTCATCTGAGCACACGGGCCGGAGATGTTCAGTGCATAGGCTGAAGGCAAACGCATGCCGCATGTTGTCGGCCGTCTCCGTTGGTGTAGTGGTATTAACCGGCGGTGTGGCGTTCGCCGAACCTACGGGCCAACTTTGCAAACTCCCTCTGAGCGATGATGCCACAGGGTCTTCGTACGGCACATCAGTCGCAATTAGCGGCACGACCGCAATCGTTGGTAATCCGTATAACACTGAAGGGTTTGGCGTCGCGGCTGTGTATGATACTACTACGGGGCAGCAGGTTTTCCCTCTTGTTCCCGACGATGGCGTAGTCGGCAATGCTTTCGGGGTCTCCGTTGCGGTTAGCGGCACTACTGCCGTTGTCGGAGCACTTGGTGCCACTCCGCCCGGCGGTGCAGCCTACATCTTCGACACGGCAACGGGGCTTCAGGTCGCCAAGCTAGTGCCCGAGGATGCGACGGCCGGCATGCAGTTTGGCATGTCAGTCGCGATCAGCGGCAATACCGTGATCGTTGGTGCCTTCGGGACTGCTAACGACAACTTCGCCACGCGAGCGGCCTATCTGTTCGATGCCACCACCGGCGGTCAACTCTACAAGCTGACTCCCGACAGTGGTGAGCCGCGCGACAGTTTCGGGTTTTCAGTGGCAATCAGTGGCACTAGAGCGATCGTTGGGGCTCAAGGCGATTCCTCTCAGGGGTCCGCGTACGTGTTCGATACCACAACAGGGAACAAGCTACGCAAACTCTACCCTGACAGCAGCGTACTTCACGTCGGATTTGGCCAGTCTGTGGCAATTAATAAGAATGGAATGGCCATTGTAGGAGCGGCGTTCGGCGACGCTGAATACAATTTCTTCGACGTTGCCTATCTGTTCGACAGCGCGTCAGGCCAACGGACTGCAACGCTTTTTCCCAAGGACGTAAACCCCCTCGGTGGCGTGCGAGTCGCAATCAGCGACGCGACCGCGATCGTCGGTGAGCCCAACGACCCAAACGGCGAGATTTTGGGATTCGTCTATTTATATGACATCGCGTCAGGTCGACTGATAAACGAACTGAATCCGTCCTTCGACGGCCCACTGCTATTCTTCGGCGAATCTGTCGCGATAAGCAATGAGGGCGTCGTGGTCGGAGCCCTTGGGTACAACGAGGATTACAGTCAGAACAGCTTGGCGTACTACTCGTGCCCTCCACCTCAGATTGTCGACTTGAATGATGGTATTTTTCGGTCGGATGTCGGCGATTCAATCCAGATCACAACCGACAAGGAAGTGCTCGCCATCGGCGGACGCACGGTGGAAGGCCTGGCTGCCGACGGCGTAACACCTATTCTTCTCCGATGGTATGGAGACCCGGGCGGAGCTACGGAGGCAACACAAGAGTTCGAGGTCACGCTTAAGGATGATAACGGGAGCATTGATCCAGTCCATGTCGGCGAGCTTTGCAGTGCGACGCTATCGATTCAAGAGTGCGGTAATCCGCTTCGTGTTCCGATCGAAGACGTGGAATCAGGAAATGTAGCGTTTGCCATCATCAAATCTCCGATAGACTTCGTAAGAAGTCCTGACGACCTCCTCTGTGCGAAGCGGATGCTGACAGTTGAAGCGAGGCTCGTTTCGGACGATCTACCGGAAAGCCCACATCTGGCGAATGACCTCACACTTGTTCGACCACCTGTGGTTCTGATGCATGGAATCTGGTCATCGTCGCGCGCTTGGGGCTTGCCGTTGCAGTATGGAGGGCCCTTCGATCCGTATGTCATGGTTGCGGACTACGAAAGATGGCATGCGATCCGCCATATTCCGCTAACTCACGTGGCAAGAGCAGCCGCAGAGACGGTTCTTAATTGGCGACGCAAGTCATCCTTTGACGCGATGCCGATTCCTATCGCTGCGACACAGGTAGATGTTGTTGGGCATAGCATGGGTGGCATCATCTGGCGTAAATACTTGGCGGAAATGGGAACAACTTCGAAGCGTGCTGACAATCTCCGGAAAGGCGATGTACACAAGCTGATTCTTCTTGATTCTCCCCAACGCGGATCACCCTGGGCTAAAATTGCATCCGGTGTTTTCTCGATTCCGCTTGTTGGCGACGTTCTGGGGGGAATTCTTGAACGTAATGGCATGTGCATGACGTGCGGTGGCGTTGAAGATATGCGAGCGAGTAGAATGGCCGGGTTGCCAGGTGTTGCCGTCCCCACACATGCGATCTACGGCACTGGTGCGTCAGACTTCATCGATCAAGGTCAGTTCCCAAACCCTGGCAACATTTCCAATTGCCTCGGTATCGAACCTCAAGACAAGGCCACCTTCTGGATCGGCTTTGTCCAGTCGTGGGTCGCAAACATTCCGTTTACTGACGTACTCGGCGCCATCTTCTCGGGAGAGCGGCACGACATCATGGTCTCGGAGGGCAGTCAGAAGGCAGGGTTGACCGGGCCCTGCACCTCGCACTTTTCGGGTTTGGATGGGTTTCATACGTATAACAATATGAGTTGCGCGGTCGGAGATCGGATTGAGCAGTTGCTCAACGCTAAGACGGTCAGCGACTCTTTCTGCAATCCGCTACCTACAAACCCGGGAGATTTGGTTGACCCTGGCTCGCTGCCGCTTCCTGAGTTCGGCGATGTCTTCGAGTGTCAAGATATGAACGGAATTGACATTTGTGCCATCAATCTCGACGTCTCGGCGACGCCGTTGCGTGGGCCGGGTAATGGACCGATTGAAGTAACTGTCGCCGGAAGCAAAGACTTCGCACCCACGAGAGTGCTTGTATTCTCAACATACGACATTCAGGCGGACAACGAGGCGCCGTTCGAGTTCTCGCTGTACATTCCGGACCAGGCGTATGGCCCCATGACAATTCAAGCGATTGCTTTTGACGTTGATAACAATCTCGCTGAGTCCACGGAGAGCGAGATTTTCCTTGGCAGCGTCGTTCACATCGCTGCGATTTGCTCGCTCGATCAAGACATCAGCTTGTTCGCGTATGCTCCCGAGGCTTCTGTTCGTGTGATGGCCACCCTGAACGATGGAACAAGCCACAACCTGATACCCGGTTTCCCGGGGCTTACCTTCTCGGTCGCAGATCCTACGATTGCGACAGTCGACGTCGATAGCGTCGTCACCGGTCAGCGTATTGGAAGTACGGTCGTGACGGTTTCGCAAACTGGGACGAACAAGGCTTCGACCGTAACCACAACGGTTGACATCGAAGTACTCAGCGCGAAAGACGACTTCAATTCCGACGGTGCGATCGACCTGGAAGACTTCTTCGCGCTCTCGTCCTGCGTGGGCGGCCCGGGCGTTGAAGAACCCAGCGCGGCGCTACTTGGTTGCCAAGACTTCTTTGATCATGACGAAGATCTGGACGTTGACTTGATGGACTTCGCCGTTTTTCAAGGCAAGTTCGGCTCGCCGTAGAGACCGTCGCTTCAAATCATTCTCAACAGGCGACACGGAGCCAGCATTAAATGCGCGTTTCTGTTAGAACGTGATTTGCATCTCCAAATGTGATCTCCAGGAAGTAAGTGAAACGATGTTTCGCTGCTGTCAGAAGCGCCCTGCCCAATCCTGACGCTATGCGTCTTCGCACATCCAACACGCCATAACGCAATTGGACAAACTAACGCAACCGTACCGCTCATGACGAGCGGGTACGCGGCTCCTCGTCGGCTTGCCGGGCTCATGCCCAGCGGGTGGCCGAGAGGCCGGTGGTGCAACTGAAGGTTGTCTCTCGTGGTTTTGCTTGAACTTGATTCAAACGAAAGGAAGGTACGATGCAGACATTAACACGTGCTCATGATGAGCTATTTCGGCGGTCGCCGGATGAACGATTCGAATCGCTCGTGGACTTATGGCAGCATTGCCATGACGAGAAGGAGCGGTCGGTAGAACATTGGCCGCAACCGCAGGACTTGAAGCCGCATCCCGACATGGGACGGCTCGACCTGCGACTCAACGGTAGTGCAAGCTATCGCATGACGGACTGGAGCTTTAGCCAACTGTGCAAGTTGGCGGGCGTCAGTAAGGACACGGTGAATCGCCTCGCACCGGAAACAGCGGGACGGGTCTTCGACGAGACACTGTCGCCGGGCTCGAAGCCGCTTCAGGTTTACGCGGCTGAGGACTACGTCCGTTCGATTCACGGAGCCAGCTACACGCGGCTCTTCAACGTGGACCTGCTGACGATGGTTCGCGAGTTCGCAACCGATTTCGTCCCGCCACAGAGGGCCGGGGACGGAAGCGGCGAGGACGATGGCGGAACGGGTTTGTATTGCGGCGAGCAGGACATGTTCTGCTTCCTCATCGACCCGACCGGCTGGGCGGAAATCAACGGCGAAGCGTTCGCACCGGGTTTCTTTGTGTGGAACTCGGAAGTTGGCAAACGGTCCGTCGGCGTGCAGACGTTTTGGTTTCAGGCTGTGTGTCAGAACCACATCGTTTGGGACGCGGTCGAAGTCGTGGACTTCACCCGCAAGCACACAGCCAACGTGTACGAAGCGGTGGCTGATATTCGCGGAATCATCGCTCGACTGGTCGAAACGCGTGACGAACGTCGCGACGGATTCGTCCAGGTCGTGAAGAAAGCGATGGAAACGCGGCTCGGGTCGAGTTCCGATGAAGTGCTGAAAGTGTTGGCCAAGCAGGGCATTACGCGAACACTCGCGAAAGAAGCCCTTGAGGTCGCACGAAGGCATGGAGCGTTCACCATCTTCGCAGTCGTTGATGCACTCACACGTATCTCCGGCAAGCTCGCCAACGCAGGCGAGCGAAGCGTAGTGGACCAGAAAGCGTCGGCACTTCTTTCGCTGGCTAAGTAGCGTTCAAAGGTTAAGAGGCCACGCACCACCGGGCCTCTCTCTTTCTGCCCTGACCTAACGCGTTGCGAGCGCCGCGTATCGCAACGACCGGGCACTTCGATTTACTCGGATTCATCAGTTTGGGCGATGGCACCGCTAGTGAATCTGCATCCCATGATGTATCCTGAAATCGGCGATACGGCGTTTGAATGAAGACTTGAATCGATTGGCGCGGTATGGCGCTGCCGGCGTAGCTGTCCGAGAACACGGAGCGTACATGGGCCTCTTCCGCAAGAATCCGAAACGAATGGAATCCGCGCTCCGCGTCACAACTGATGACGACGATTGGGAGCAGCACCTCAAACCACTCCGTTTTGGACAGAGGACTTATGATTGGTGTTGTTGGAGAACGGTTATCCAAGACTACACGCCAAGCCCAGCACTCAGGTCTGGCCAACTGGAAGTTCACGGCACTGGCGATGACGAAGGACGGCGTTTCGTATTCAGCCATGCATGTTTCTTCGGCAGTACGGCCTCATCAGAGCAACAGAGAAAAGAAAGCCAGTTTTGGGCTGTGGGCAATCGCTGTGCAGTCGTGGGACTTGGAGATACATCGCGAAGTCCCGTCCTGTACTATCCGGTCCTCGTTTGGGACCTTGAGGCCGGCGGTTGCTTAGCTGTTGACGATTGGCTGAACCATATCATGTCCGAGTCGGGAGCCTCTCAACCGCACGCGAACATGGCAGACTTCTTGCGACGCTATTTCGGCGGCATCCGCAAGGAAGAGCTTCGACGGTGCTTTCTCAGATACTGGTGTGCCACTTCGGAGATTTACTGGCGGTCCGTGAAGACAGGAAATGACCTCGTCAAGACCGCGACCAAAGAGGGCAACGCAAGGATGCACGATTTTTGGGATTGATGAGAAATCGGCCCGCGATGTCGCACTGGCCGAGGGCGTTCCAGGCTTCGCCTCTTCGTCTCCAAACCCGCCCTTTTCGACGAGGACCTATTCGTCTCTTCGAGTCCGCATATCATGCCTGCCGGTTCAACATTCCGATTCCCTTTCTTAAGGCCTGAAACTGTGGCAAACTGGATCCGAACAAGTGATTAAATTAGGAAGGAAAGTAGTCATGCAAAAACCAATATACCTATGGGACGGAAGCGTCGGAGCTTGTGTCCGCCAAAAGATCGAACGCAAGAACCAGCAGAGCTTCTTGACGTTTGAATTCACCAGGTGCTTCACGCGAGGAGGAAGCAGCGAGTTTGAATACTCGAACTCGTTCACCGCAAGAAACGCCGACCAGCTTCGCAATGTTCTCGACCAAGCCCTGGCGACCATCGCAGAACTTGAGGCGGAGTCTCCGCAACCTGGCTCCGCCGAGGCTGCGTAGGCCGCGTTTCGCCTTGTCTGTCAAACGAACAGGCGGTCCGGCTTGCTGGCGCCGCCGTTTTTTCGCCCCGTAATTATGGAATTCTCACGGGGCGGTCTCCCGGTCATTAGCGAGATGGAGGATGGCTTGCGAACGCCGTTGCCATTCTTCCACCACATCTCTTCGGCCATTTCGCCGAGCGTGTCCGTGGCGCTACGCCTAATCCTGAGGCCCAATCGGCCCGGTTGACGTACGCGCCGTGATGTAGCATAAAGGACGTTATGCAGTGTCAATTGCTCGCCGGCCTTGGCGGCCTGGAAACGCTGTTTCATCATCGGGACACGGAACGACAGCGACATGTACGAGGAAACCGCACTCTTAAGAAAACCAACATCGGTGACGAGATCGCTGACGGCGGTGGTTCCTCGCATCGTGGCGGACGCCGGTCCCGATGCCTGCCGCCGATTTGTCGAGTTCTTCACTGCCACCATTCGAAACGCCAACACGCGCGAAGCGTACGCCCGTGCGGTTCGGAATTTCCTGGACTGGTGCGAACTCCGCGGGCTCGCGCGTTTGGACCAAATCGAGCCGATCGTCGTGGCCACCTATGTAGAAGGGCTCCAATCTGCCAAATCGGCCCCTACCGTGAAGCTCCATCTTGCTGCGGCCCGAATGCTTTTCGACTGGCTGGTGACCGGCCAAGTTCTTCTCGTGAACCCGGCAAGTTCTGTTCGCGGTCCGAAGTACGTCGTCAAGAAAGGCAAGAGCCCGGTTCTTACGGCGGATCAGTGTCGATCGCTACTCGATAGCATCGACACGTCGCGGATTGTCGGGCTGCGGGATCGAGCAATCATCGGCGTGATGGTCTATTCGTTCGCACGCGTTTCGGCGGTCATGAACATGGACGTCGGTGACTTCTACAGCATCGGTGTCCGCTGGATAATTCGTTTGCACGAAAAAGGCGGTAAGTTCCACGAAGTGCCCGCTCACCACAACGCGGTCGAGTACGTTCATGAGTATGTCCATGCTGCAGGCATCGGAGACGATAAGAAGCACCCGCTGTTTCGCACGATCGACAAACACCGACGGCTCACGGGGAAGCGGATGACTCGTGACGACGCCCTGCGTATGGTAAAACGCCGCGCAAGAGCGAATGAATTGCCTGATTGCATCTGCTGCCATACATTCAGGGCCACTGGAATCACGGCTTACCTAGAAGCTGGTGGGACTATCGAGAACGCCCAAGCGATCGCGGCACACGAATCGCCGCGAACGACGAAACTGTACGACCGAACTGGAGACGAGATAACGCTAAACGAAGTTGAGCGGATACTGATCTGAGCACGGAGCGCCAGGAGCCCGTCCTGCGTTCGGCAGAGAAGAAAGCTATTTGTAATGTCCACCATGGGGCCACAAGACAGGATTCTCAACTACCTCCGGTCAACAAATGCGTCAAAGACGACAACACAGATAAGCACCGCCGCTCAGACGCCTGCACACGAGGCAGCCCGAATCCTGCTCTCACTCCGAGACACCGGTACGATAGAGAAAACTGCTTCCGGCTGGCGAGCCAAGGGTCAAGTGCTGAATCAAGAGTGGAAGCGAGCGGAAAAGAAAACGACAACGCTCGATGGACGAGATGGTAACCGGACCAGCCCGGCTGCATGTATTGAATCGCATTCGCGATCAACGCCCTCTTCACTGGCTGATGACCAACAGCGAGAGGTTGATACCAACTCGCGGTGGGCAACTTTTCGGCGCTTATGCCTTTACTACGCAGAGTGTGTCCGATTGGAAGAGCGGGCAAGTGTCTCCGGCTACGCTGAAAAGGAGGGGTCTGAGTTCCTGACGCTCGGTGGACCGATCGATTGGCGAACGCTTAGCTCCGCGCAACAGATCAGTATCTCCGCTGATCCTCAGTGGGATGGGTTCTTTCGCAGCATGCGGTCCCGTTCGCGTTTCACAACACTCTACGTTGGAACACCTCTCGACGTGTTTGTTGGAAAGAGCAAGACCGATGATGAAGAATATCGAATTGCATCGCCGGTGTTCGTGATGCCTGTGCTGGCAAGCATGAACAGCGGCTCGCTCAACCTGCAGGCTACCAGTCTTGTTGAAATCAATCACGGATGGTTGGAACGGAAGATAAAACACTCCGGCAAGAGAAAAGAGTTCCTTGAACAAATTGGTTTGACTCCGACAACCCTTATTGATGATGAGCAACAAGAAGCGTGTACGGTAGCCGGATTTGATGAAGCAGTTCGAGCCCTTTACGCGATCCGTAAGGAATGGTGGCGAGAATTCCCAGACTTGGCTCACCTGAGCAGCGACCCCTCGCTTGCTGCGATTAGCGACTCGGGCCTCTTCAATCGTTGTGTACTCATGCGCCAGCCAGCTCTCAAGTATGCGAAGCGGTTGTACGACGAGTTGCACGTCTTAGCGTTTGGTATCTCGGACGAACAGTTGGACAAATCCGCTTTGCGGTTTTTCTTTCCGCACATGCGCAACGATCAATCAGACGCATTCATGAGTACGCAAGATCCTGGCGGAATTGCGGAGTACTGCATACTTAACGAGATGCAGCGCAAGGCTGTGGAGTTGTCCCTTTCCGATGATCTCGTAGTCGCCACGGGGCCGCCAGGTACGGGTAAATCAGTAGTTGTGGCTCACTCACTTGCGAATCTCGCATGCCAGAACCGCTCAGCAGTATTCGCGAGCCGCAATCACCAGGCACTCGAGGCCGTGGAGCCGAGACTGAATGCACTGACGGAACCTGAGTCACTAGTCCTTCGCCCGAATAGGCCATTTGGGCAACAAGCGGCTCAATTCGAGTGGCATCAAGCGATGACCTCCCTACTTGCTCGTCCGCGACGTGACGGAGTGCTAGAGGAAACCGAGGAAGCACGACGCGATCTTCGCTCCACCATAGACGAACGAACGAACATTGAGTCCCAAATGGCTGAGTCGCTCGATCTCGAAGAACGACTCGCCAAAGCAGAGAGGACTCTACAGGCAAAGACTGACGAATGTCCCTCAGAATGGGATCGCGCGGTTCGGAACGCCCACAGCCTACCCTCTCTTCAAGCAACACAGAATCTTCACCGAGCCATTCAAGAATTACAAGGATTCCCAAGGGTTTGGTTCTTGCGGCCCTTTATTGCCGTCAAGCAATTTTTCAGGCGTCGATCCACTGAAAGGACGTTGAGCGCCTATATCGAGGAGGCGCATGACCTAACGACGCAACTTCCGGCGCTTAGAATATGCAACCAGCTCGACGACCTGGACACACTTAGCAGTCGTCTCGAGTCTCTGGTTGGAGTGCTTTCGTTAGCTGATGCCAACGCAGCTTACGCGGACATTACATCAAAAATACTCTTACTTCCGTCGCGGGCGGACAATCAAAACCGTCTACGGAAAAACCGTGCGGCGCTCGAATCCCAAACACTGCAAGCTATTCGATTGATCGCGGAGACTGCGGGTGCAAGCATCAGTGGTGAGGAACGGCAGCTCTTCGCCCAGCTACGAGCAGCAATGCACAACAGACCTGAGGAGATTAACGACGCTAGCCTTCAATCTGAAGTAGCACGTGCCTTCACAAAGACCATACCGGAGCTCTTAAGGCATTTCCCAATTTGGGCGGTTTCCAACCTATCTGTATCGAAAGCCCTCCCGCTTGTCGCCGGATCATTTGATCTACTGATAGTTGACGAAGCAAGCCAATGCGATATCGCGTCCGTGGTCCCGCTCCTATTTCGTGCAAGGCGAGCGATGATTGTTGGTGACCCTAATCAACTACCGCATGTTACGCGGTTGAGTAGGGACACTGACATGCGCGTTCGCCAAGGACTCGACGTGGCTGATTTCTCCCTCGAACGATATACGTTCGCTGCAAATTCCATGTTCGATCTCGCAGCATCAAGTTCCGATGCATCGACGATCACGCTACGAAACCATTATCGATGCCACCCCGACATCGCTAATTACTGCAACAACGCGTTTTATAACAAGACGCTCAACGTCATGACGGATCTGGAAGCGTTGCGAACACGGTTGGGCCGCCTAGGCAAGGATCCGTCCTGCGTTTGGCATGATGTCCCAGGGGATGCCATTGGCGCATCAAGCGGATGCTATAGCCCTAATCAGATTGAGGCTATAGTGAAATCTCTCAGGGATCTTGAAAAGGACGAATTCAGCGGAAGCATTGGTGTTGTGACTCCGTTCCGCGCGCAAGCAACCAGAATTCGTGACGCGATTCACCAGCAGTTGCCCGCAGAACAAATCCGGTCATGGCGTCTCATCGTCGACACTGCTGATGGTTTCCAGGGTGACGAACGTGACCTTGTCTTTCTTTCTTTGGTTGGCAGCGATGACATGCCCCGAGGGTCGGCCTACTTTCTTCGGGGAACCCCCAATCGATTCAATGTTGCTGTAAGCCGCGCAAGGGCCTTGCTACGAGTTTATGGCGACGAGGCCTGGGCCAAGTCGTGTGGAATTCCCTTCATTAGTGAACTCCAGCGTTGTTGCTCGCGGGCCAACATGGATTCCAAGCCGGTGAGACGCGATGATCTAATCGGCCCTGTATGGGAGCCGCGCTTTGCGGATGCGCTTTGTACTGCGGGCCTGCCATTTGAACAGCAGTATCCGGCTTGTGGTTACTACTTGGATTTTGCACTCTTTCGGCCAGATCGAAGGATCGCCGTCGAGATTGACGGCGAAACTTACCACCGAGCACCGGGCGGTGGCCGCAAGCTAGACGACATCTATCGTGATCTTGTGCTTGAAGGTGCAGGATGGCAGGTGATCCGATTCTGGGTCTATCAATTACGAGAGAACCTTGATGAATGCATCAAACGAGTCCGCTCTGAATACGAACGCGATGCCGGATGACGAACACTCTTCTGCGTCATACTCCGGCTACGGACACAAAGACCGGCCTGGCGACCGGCGAGTCTTTTGGCTTGCTACGATCGGTCTGATTCTACTAGGGGCAGCAGGCCTTGCAGGTCAACTAGTAGGGTTGCAGAGTATCGACAAATACTCGCGCATTCGTGGCCAATTGGTCAGCGCCAAGACGGAATCCGCGCGGCTCGAGTCGGAGATCAATACGCTTCGCAATGACGAAGCCAGTGCACGTGCGATCCTCGCCCAAGCTACGCAAGAGTTGTCACGACTCCAGCAACGCGTCGCAGAAGCTAGGAAATCCGAAGAGTTGTCACTTGAAACGGCGAGCGACGCACAAACAGAGCGCTCTCGAGCTGTTGCGCAACGGGCGACAGCGATAGAAGAGCGTGATGTGGCGGTCGCGGTTCGAGAAACCGCGCGGGAGGAGATTGTCAAGCTCAATCAAGACATCAGTCGTCTAAGACAGCAGCGCGAGACTCTCGACTCTGCTGTTACAGCTCTCGACCAAACGCGCACGAATCTCACGACCACACTCACTGACTTGAAACGCGAAAGTGACGCCTTGCATATAGCAAGCGCACTTCTAACGGAAAAGCGTTCTGAACTTCGCAAACTTGAGTCGGACTTGCAAAGTCTTCATGCCAAGGCGGAGGCGTCCCAGGCGCGGCTAGACCAAGCCCACAGAATCCAGGCTGACCTTGCGGCACTGGAAGAACGTCGGCAGATCCTGATATCGACGATTGCAGAAAAGGAACAGGCGAAATCTAGGAAACAAGAACAACTGCGAAGTATCGAAGACCAACTAGGTGCCGCACAAACCAAGCTGACATCAAGCAAGGCGGAGAAACAATCGCTCTCTGCGAGCCAACAGGACCTCTCGCACGAAGTGAGCACCCTTCAGAAAAGAGCAGACGTAGCAAGGAAAGCTCTCAACGAGATACTATCCGACGCCGACGCCAAAGTGGCCGAGTTGAAACAGTCTGAGGGGCAGATTGAAGAAAGACGAGTTTCGCTCGCAACACTCGCAGGCAAGATCGGAACGCTACAGGCTTTGCTAGCCAATCTTGAGGAGCAAAGAGAACAAGCACAGGTCGCCGCATCCAAGCACACGGCAAGCGTTAACGAACTCAAACTCGCACAGCAATCGCTAAGCGATATCGATGGTCGGATTCAGGTCAAGAAGCGCGAGTTGGAACAACTCAAGGATAGAATTGATGAGCTTAAGCGCGACGAGACGCGGCAATCGTCGCTGTTGAAAGAGCGCCTTAAGCGGCTGAAAGAAACGAATACTGATCCTAGTGGCGTTGATGACAAGAAACCCAACAGCGCCAGCGGCGACCATAAGCCAACCGAGTGAGATTCGAAATGCCAGATTTGCTATATCCCTATCTGATCGGTGTGGTGTCCACATTGGTGGTAACCATTGCAGCTTTGTGGGCCTTCATTCTGAACTTCCGACGCGCACGGGAGTTGGCGTTAAAGGAAGAACGTCTACCACTTGCGACGCGCTGGGCGGACTTGAGCGAGAAGGTAGCCGATTTGGAAATCGAACTGGATCGACTACGCGAAGACGTGCGAGACGCCAAGGCATTAATTGAGGAACGCGACCAGGCGAAGGCATTCCTGGAACAACACAGTCTTGAGCTTGTGCAGGCTAAGCAAGAGCGCGAGCACCTCGAAAAGGATCGCGCCGACCTTGTCCAAGTACGTGAAGAACTCGGCGCCGCGCGACAGCAGTTAGATGTTCTACAGAAAGAGAAGACCAAGGCAGAATTCGAGTTCAACGAATTACAGGAACGAAGCAAGTCACTGAACGAACGGCTCGAAGCGCAAGGCGAGACTCTAGATCGTGAACAAGAGAGGCTTGACACCGTCCGCAAAGCTTACGAAGAAGCCCAGGACAAGCTCAGCAAGGCGAGGGAAACGCTGGGTGACGTAGGCGAGGCGGTCGCACAGGCGCAGCGCAGATTGGAGGCGTTGGAGCGAGATGTTCGCGAAATGACAACAAGGAAGGAGAAGCTTGACGCGGAGCACGATTCGCTCCAGATGGATACGCGCGCAATGCGGACCAAGGCCGCCAAGCTCGCCGAAGAAGCCGAAATCCTCGAAAGTCGCACTTCGCAGCTTGGAAACAGGGTTGATGAACTTCGATCGGAAGAGAAGCGACGCGATCCTTCGTTATCTACATCTGCCGAAGGCCTGGCCGAGCTTTGGCAGCCAGTACTCGATATTGCGGAGTTTTCCGATCCAGAGCGCTAGCCTACAGAAATGGAAGCGTTACGCCAAGTTCGCTCGTACCTGGAGTCTCTGGGCCTCAGGTTCTCACTAAGGACAGTCAATGCATTTCATACATCGCTGAAGGTCGCACGCGACACGCCGCTCTTGGTCCTCGCGGGAATTAGCGGAACAGGCAAGAGCCTATTGCCTCGAAGGTACGCCGAAGCCATGGGAATGCACTTCCTTGGCGTTCCGGTACAGCCGCGTTGGGACGGGCCGCAGGATCTACTCGGGTTCTTCAACTACCTTGAAAACCGCTATAAGGCGACCGAGCTGGTCCGAGCATTGATTCAAACTGACCCAATTGCGCGTGACTGGATCCCTAAGGATTATGAGTGCTTCGCTGATGAACGCATGCTCTTGGTTCTCTTGGATGAAATGAACCTGTCGAGAGTAGAATACTACTTCAGCGAATTCCTCAGTCGGCTCGAAACGCGTCGCGATATCGTCGACTTGGAAAACGTCTCGGACCGGACAAAAGCGGAGTTAGAGGTGGATGTTGGCCGCTTCGGCGAAGACCTCTCGTGTCGGATATTCGTTGATACGAATGTCTTGTTCGTTGGCACTATTAACGAAGATGAATCGAAGTTAAGTTTGTCCGACATGGTAATCGACCGCGCTAACATCATGCGATTTGGCAGACCTAAGTCATTAGAGTTCCAGCAAACGAATGGGCGTCTCTCACCAGCGGACTTTCGGTCCAAGAGTTTTCTTTCCAAAGACACATGGAAAGACTGGGTTGCGAGTGCTGACAAGAGACCGGTGTCAGAACAAGTCGAGAAGTGGACGGGGCAATTGAACGACGCACTTGCATGCATAGGTCGCCCCTTCGGGTATCGCACGCGCAATGCGATTCGCGCCTACGTCAAACAGTACCCCGATCAGTCCGAGGAAGGGATTAGGCTCGCCGTCGCGGATGAAGTGGAACAGCGCATTCTGCCAAAACTACGCGGTGTAGATGTAACAGAAGAAGGCGGTCAGCGCGCTATCGAAGGCGTCCTGCAGGTACTCAAGGCTCTTGGCGATAGCCAGTTACTTGCTGCTGTCGAGAGCGGAGCCAACCCTCACGGAAGTCACCTGTTTAGCTGGTTCGGCGTGGAACGCACTGATGATGACTAAGAAATGATTATGCCTGGACACACTCAGTTACCGCAACAGCTCCAGCTCTCCGATGTCCCATTCGCAGGCGGCTGCGACGTCGGATACGCATTGGGACGACGATTTTTGGTTGTGCCATCGGCCATAACGAGTGTCCAACTCTCCCCTCCGCCGACTCCACTGCCCATGCTCTGGCGGTCACCGACAAGTGCATGCTTTGAAGTTCCGCTGCCAACAAGTAGCGATCAAGACTCAACGACTAGACATGCTGAACTCGTATTAACCGATAGCGCTTCACGACAGACAAGACGCTCGATTCTCCTGCCTATCGGTGTATCTCAACCGCAATTCACGGATGAGGAGGACAATTGCTTAGATCCGCTTGAACAATCGCCTACAAGGCTCGCTGAGCGCGTGCTCGGCCACCACATAGAGTCCATGAGCGATATTGCATTTTCTGGGAGGGAATCATCTAGAAAACCGGTACGCGCGGAGTCGCTGACAATTGCATCCTGGCCGGAGTTCAACGCTGCATATTGGAGACATGATGAAAACGACGCACCCTTACGCCTGATCGTACGTATTGCTGATGAGTGTAAGCCCGTCCTGGAGAGTGTGTGTCAACAACCGCGCCATGTACTCCAGCGTGAACGCGTCCTCGAACGACTGGATAGAGTTCAGCAAATGGACAATGCGTGTCTGCGGTGGTTTGTGCGACAACCCGGCCGTAGCATCTTGGAAAAAGCAGGCCCTCGTCAGGAGGTTCTTTGTGTAGTGCGAAACGAGACCGCCGACACGCATGAGAATCGAGTGTTGAGAGACTTTCTCGAACGAAGCCTAAAGGCTGGGAGGATATACCTGCGGGAGAACAGAAAGTGGGCGCGGTCTTATCGCGTGATGCTTGTTCGCCGCTTCACTAATCGCATAAAGTATTGGCTGAAGAATACACCGATTGCCGATGTGCCACGTCTAACCGGTCCGCCAACGGCGAATTATGTACTTCAGTTCGATGCTCGGTATCAGAAACTCTGGTATTGGTACCAGAGACTACGGCGCCAGCAGATGTACCAAAATGAGGCGTGGCGTTGGCAGCATCGCTCCTGGGCAGAGCATTGCACCTTAGCCGTGATGCGCGCACTAAGCGGTCCTAATGCTCCCGCTTACACTCCGGAAGGCCGGATATACATAAGAAGCGACCCGCAATACGGGAGCTTTGTCGATAAGCGGTCGGCGATTGGGACATTCGCGATTTCCGAGTATCCCGGATCGCTCGTGCACGCGATCCGTGCTGCTCAATGTGAAGAAGCGACTAAGTTACTTCCCGAACTGACGGGCCTGTTGGCCCTTGGGCCTGACTTGACACTTATTGCATCGAATGGATTTCGATTGTCAAACCACGCGCGATGCGTGGGGGTGTGGACATCCCTGCACTTTCCGACTCAGAACTGGAAAGCAGCCTTTTCCACCTGGTTTCAAGAGGTTGCGACATCAATACGGAAGAGTGGTGCATCAAATGCTGTTGCGTGTGTGCTCATCGTACCCGATGCCGCGAACAGTGGCGACGCCATTCCGGAAACGTTTGAGACTCGCGAATCGACGCTTGTCGGAGCATGCCTCAAGATCCCGTTGCCCGTAACCAATCACCTACTCTGGCTCGAAGAATTCTTATCGACCCGGATCGTTCCGAAACTGAGATGAATCAAAGCGTTACATCTGGAACTGATGTGCTCGGCACCGCGATGTTTGACCTGGTTGCAGACTGCCACACCGCGGCACCGCGACCATCGCGCGTAGATGTCGCTGAGTCACTGCCACCTGCGGTCGTGCTTGGGGCACTCGCAGGGGAGCGTCCAGTAGTCGACCTTGCCATTCCTCCATCAATTCAAGGGTCCGGCTGTCTCTGGCCAACGAGCGCACATGTAACGGAAGCCGGTTGCGCGCGCTTTCCTGCGGCACTTGCGTGGCCGTTGCTAGAGCTCAGCTCCGCTGCGTCATGGTCATGGATGCCACCAGAGTCTCGCTCCGCGTCGATTACAGCTGTCGAGGCGATTGGAGCCATTCTTAACACCGTGGCCGGTCCGTTACTTGAACAATCGAAGTCTTGCGTTGCATCGTTTGTAGTGCCAAACACGATCGGTGAAGAAACACAAGATGACCTGCTTCGATCGTTGCGACATCAGATGGGTGACGTTCACTTACTTTGGCGCCCCGTAGCAGCAGCACTCAGCTGGATTTCTCGTTTTGACCAAGAATTGATCGAGCGAGCGGGAATGCGAGAGGAGACGATTGGCACACTCTGGGCGATTCACCTTGGTCTTGATTGTTTTGAAGCGACGCAGTTAGAGTTGGTTGTCGTCGATCACCACTCGAAGAAGTTCGTGGTCCCGGCACGCCGCTTGCCGACAATGCCTGTGCTACTGGGAGAAGGGCTTCAGCTAGCCGAGGCGATTGCGATACGAACAGTGCGTGACAACGATCCTGCGGCGGCATGGAATCTACTGTGGACAACAAATTGGCTGACAATGCTTTCGCGGCGGTTCGCAGGTGGACCTTCGTCCGCTCGTGAGTCGTGTTGTGTATCACTTCACGGCGACGATGTCCTCCAGCGCGGAGCGGAAGCCTGGCGACAACTCAGTACTACTGCGGCCCATGCAAGCGGTTTCAGGTTTGACGCCTCGGAATTGCTTGGTTCCCAATTCCTGCGGCAATGCATGCATGGCCGACATTTTGCGCGGCCGAAACTCGTCCGTACGGCGGATGAATGTGGATTGCTGGAGTGGCTAAGCGAGCTAGCCGGGCGAACGGAAGACAGCAAGCCCATCGGAATAGTGGCGACAGGCCCCTTCTGCTCAATGCCTGTGGGCGACCAATCACTCATTTCTCTCGTGTCGAAGTATTTGTGCAAAGGCAACCTCGTGAATCGGGTCTACGTCGACGGACACACGGGAGGAGAGTTGAGCGTGTTATCGCAAGGCGCTGCAACCTATAGTACCCGGCTTGCGCAAGGTCTGCCAACATATCTTGATATGATGCCTGGACTGGAATCATTGATCGTTCGCCAAGGTGAGCCTGTGTGGCAGGACCTATTAGGAGCTGCTGGACAGTTCGTCCCAGGAGGTAAAGAGCTACGGGTCACTCCCAGCGACCTCAACCTCGTTGTACGGAGGGAAGAATCGGATCTCACGTTGTCAGTGTGGCGTGAAGGCCATGAAACGGTGCGTGAAGTCAAAGTAGAGTTCCCCGAAGAACTAACGTTGAGCGCGTCGGTCAATCTGGAGATTCGAATGACGCCCGGCCAAGGGAATCCACGCGTTGAGGTGAAGCCGGATGATTCGAACGTCTTTGGTGGGCGACGCGTTTACTTGGACTGGAGGCGCACGGACGATAGTGGACGCACAAGACAGCAAGCCCTCGATGACATTCCAAGAACTAACCCACCTCTCGAGCCGCGTCTCGCGAGCTTGACGGCCTGGCGCGGGGGCACCTGGGGCTATGACTATGAGTGGTCCGGCTGCATTGACTACATACGTAAGACATTGAAGAGTGCCAATCGTTCTTCGGCCTCGCAGCTGAGCGATCTTCTTTCAGATTTGCAGGGAGCACTTCGGGAAAGAGATCTTGACTATTCCGCGCCTGAACATGCCACTGCTGTGGCGTCGGATGGAACGTTGAACGATCTCGCACCTAACAAAGAGCTGCTTAGCGAACTGAGCAACGCGTTGAATGCGCTACTTCAGAATCCACGCTACGAGGAACTGGAAGGCCGAATCGTCCGGGTTCTGGGATCTTGTAGTGCCGACACACCGGGGCTTGCCAAGTTGCTGAAGAATCGTTTGGCGTGGCCAGGTCGAATTACTCAGCCTGACCTTTGGGCGATGGGAAACTGCCTTCGCACACCTGAAGAAATCGGTCTTTTCGCAAGTGCGATGCAATCTCGACTTGCGGCCGGTGCCAGCTCCAATGACTGGATGCGGGCCTTGAGCAGGATACTCAAGTACCGCGGTGACGCGGCCAAGATGGTCGAGTCCAAGACATGCGAAATACTGAGTCAATACTGTTTCCAAGTGATGAAGGAGCAGATCGCGAAAGGTGTCGCACTGTATCTTTACCGTCATGCAAGCGAGTGTATTGTGTACCTACTCAGAAGACGCCGTTTTGACGACAGCTACTTGGATCCCAAATCGTCGCTCGCAGAACAGATAAAGGCGCTTTTTCGCGAAGCTATTCGACTCTTCAAGGGGCACAAACTTCGGAAAGTCAATGGTTTCGTGGACTTGCCATTGGTTACGCAACTAATGATCGACTATATCGATCGACGCGGCAAAGGTCGGCTTGTGGGGTTATCTCCTGGTTCGTGACGCCCAATTGAATGACTGCAATATATGCAAGGGACGATTAACAGGGGACGCCATTGACCAGACGTAGCAGTGGTCTGGTTCCAAAGCTGTTCGGCGTTAATCGTACGACCGTTCCGCCGCTGGCTCCACATGCCCAAATGGTTTAAGCATCCGCCGTCGAAGTCGAAGCGCTTCGACAGGCACCAACTCGAACCCGGCCTCCTTCCGCTTTCGGTTTACGGCACGAAGGATATTTAGAAACTGACGTCGCACCGGGGCATAGGGTTCAAACGGAATCCCTTGGAACTCAGCCGTAAGATTCTCGACGGAACGTCGCGTAGCCAGGTCGAGAAGATACGCCTTGAGCTTCAGGTACTCCGCCGGATGAATCCGCACCGAAACGTGCCACTTGCGGTCCGCTCCCAGCTTGAAGCCGATGGAGTATCCCGCGAAGCTCAACGAATTCCGGCGAATGTCTTGAAAATTCGGCTCACCCTCGAAGAAACGATGCTCGCCGCGTGTTGCAATCAGCACGAAGAAGCGTCCGAAACGAATGTACTGGACGTTGGCACCGCCGCTTTGCTTCCTTCTCGCTCGCGACCATTTTGAAATCGCAATCTCGTATCGGTCGATGAGTTTTGCATCGACCGCCAGCGGGCACTTGCGTTCCGAAATCTCGCCGGTGACGTAGAACCAGTATCCGTGTTGCACGTAGGCCACGGCAAGTTGTTGGACGAACCCGCCCACGGTTGTTGCTTCACAGCGATACACTCATCCTCCGTTACGGTTGTTGTCAAACAAAGTTGAGGACGTTGTTATGGCACAATCTCCCCTGAAAGCCTCAAAACCTTTCGTGATATACACGAACCTCGACCGGCATCTCACCGACTGAACGCAAGCAGGTCTCGCAAGTCCTGCTCGCTTGGTGGTCGACCAATCCCTTGCAGATAGAGCGATGCAATCTCCGCTCTTACCTCGACCGGAACATCTTCGGGCTCAATCCATGGCCCGTCGAGTTCCTCAAGATAATCGACCGCCGCATCACCGATGACGCCACCGCCAACCGTTTTCCACCAACCCACGTTGTTCTCCTTTCTTGGCAAATCCTCCTTCCAACTTTTCGCTACGCCTCTTGTGGCGGGGCTGTATTCCTAAGAATAGTCCCGCCCCAATTCATAGGCGTAGCGAATTGAAAACCTCCAGCGGACGCGGAGCACACTCCAACTGTCCGCTGTCATCACACTGCCAAACGACGCCGCTTCTCCCGAAGCGGTCTCGTTTGACCGCACTGCATCGCCTTTCACAGAAGCCATCCGGCGGTTGAATGTGGAATTCCCTCGCACCTTCAACCACCGTTGGCCACGCTATCGAAATGGGTAAAAACCCGTCGCTCCTTTCGTCGTTGCATTGCACTCGGCACCACCCGTTAGTACGCAAACGGACCGCCACTGCCTTGCAGCGGACACCGCCGGGCTCCCGCCCGCTTTCTAATCAGAGCACACTCCCAGACTCACCCGTTTGAAGCACCAGGCTGACAAGCCAGGCACCGGCTACCACACCGGCAGGATGAGCCCTTCCTCGGTTATTCACGTTCATTACACAATCGGTCACGTCGCTTGACCTGTGCCGTATGTCCCAAGCTCCCGCTCAGGCATAGTTTCCGCACTCGCGATTGCGAGAGCGATTTCGCCGGGCAGAACACAGAAGCTCCTCAGCTACCCATCGGCAGAGGTCTTTCTATCGCGGTTCGGCACCGTCTCCGAAAGCGTTTCCTGGCAAGGGCTTTCGCCCCTTTCGTCGTTGAGCTATTCATCGTGGGATTTTTCGTCCCATCGCCGAGCGTTATCATCCGCCCGACCCCGCCTGTCACCAGACGAGGACTCCCGACGCCAGCCACGTTGAACGAACCATAAAGGTCACGAACCCCGTGGGCCGGATTGATTACCGGCTTTGAACGTGACGGCCCACCCGAAGGCGGGTCTGTCCCGGTCGCCCACATTCCGTGCATGAGCATGAGATCGAACCTGAAGATTGAAACTTCGTTTTACTGAAGTGGTTTACTTTCAGGAGCCTCTCTCGAACCGGACAAGCACCTCTCGATGCATCCGGCTCTACGGGTCGATGACATGACGGTTGGTTAACTCCGTCTCCTTTCGGCGGCTGGTAAGGCCGCGTTCTCGGATGTCGTCGCCCAAATCGATAGCGTCAGACACGCGTTGAACGTTTCTGACAGCAGCAAAACATTGTTTCGCTTGCTTCCTGGATATCACATTTCGAGATGCAAATCACGTTCTATCCGACGAGTGAAGGGACACATACGCCACGATCGTACGAGCTGCTACACCAGAGGCACTTAAGAACGAGAAAACACCGTCGCCATGGTGACGTAAGACAATGTTTGAATTCAAACATGGGTTGTGATAGGGTCGAATCGGTAGAAGCAAAGCCAAGTCTGCATCCACCCCGGTCTTCGCTGTCGCGGTAGTAGCGACCGTTCAGGCACATACGTTAGGTGGCCATCACGGACTGAGCGGGAGATGCGATGGCTTGGACCCTTGCGACATGAAATGCCGGTTTACATCGGCATTTCGTTTCCGGGGTATAGAGTTCTAATCTCTTTGGTAAATCTTAAGATGTGGGTTGGTTTCGGGCCTTCGAGAACCCGCAAGGAAACGACGATACCTCCGTGGAACACGCGACACGGCTTCTTGCTCTGCACGCTATCTGAGCGCGCCAGCGTGCTCAAATTCGCGAGTTCCCTGCAAATACGCCTAAGCCTACCGGGGCAACCAAAAGTGAATGGCTGTGGCCACGATGACAACTTGAAGGAACCAGAGCGAGTACGCGCGCACATGATACACAACCGGCGAGGAAGTGAGCCGACGACGGCAGTTGAAGCATAATGATGGATGCTTTAGTCTGTTCATCCGTGGAGGATAACACGGTTTTGAAATCTTACTCAAGCGTTATCTGCAGCATCGAGCACTCAAGGGCCGGCAGCGTACGCATCGCAGCGATAAAGCTCGTGGCCAGTATCTTCTCGAATTGTTCTCTCTCGGCTTCTCGCTCCTTTGCGTTGCTTGGGAGCTTGAGCGAGCCAATCTGGTTTGCCTCCCGCTCAATCGCAGACAGCCCATGCGCAACGCCGCGAAGCACGATCCGCATCACGTGACTGTTGCTGAGTCGCGTGCCCGTTGCATGTCGATAGACCTGCACCAAGCGAGTCAGGGATTCCTCAGACGACGGCGTGAGAACGAATTCCCGTTTGATAACGGTTGGTTGTAAAGCACGGCTGTCGTGCAGCGCAGGTTGAATACTGACAGGCACGGGCGGTTGCCCAGACGGGGTCGTGGGCGACAGCGCTCGGGCGACGGCGCCTTGGTCAAAGAGCCGCGCAACCGAACTCGTCGGCGGTTTGTTGCTCAGTGCTTTCGCCATGGTCACCCCATCGCCAAAGCAACGTCCAGCTCATCCGCTACTACCACGGGCGGGGTGGCAAGCAGTGGCAATTCTTCCAGTTCGCCAGCCAGATAGGCGTCGCGATTCAGCACGCGGTGTTCAACTTCCGCGGCAAGCTGCTTGTACTGCCTAGCCACGCGAATCCGCTCGAACTTCGGGATCTGAAAAAGAGTTTTGCCCTTGCCGGATAGCATCGGGATAATCACCGCCTGAGAAATGACGGTGCTGAATCGACGGCCCGGCATGGCATCGTTGACAACAGTATCGAGTTCGGCCTTCAGTCTAGTCGCCCGGCCATCGACGTTCGTGAACACAATCCCGAGCACCTCCAGTTCGGGATTGCGGCGGGCGCGCACGTCAGCGATGTCGTTAAACGCTTCAGAAAGCCCGCCCAGAGACAACGGGTGCGGGAATGCTGAAAGAAGAAACCACTCCGACGATGCGTAGGCTGCGACTGTCGTTATGGCGGCAGCAGAGGGTGGCGTATCAAGGAATACAAAATCGTAGTTCTGCCTTGCTAGCGCCAAAGGCTGATCCAGGATGCAGGTCCGATCGACAAACTTGGAGAGCAGCACGTCCAACTCGGAAAGCTGCGGCCTCGAAGAGACCAGGTGCACACCCTTGGGAAGATCGTCCGTGATCGCAAGCGTTTGAACGGTCTCGTCTGTTGTCAGAAGCTCCAGCGAGCCCGCGTAGCTGTTCTCAGGTACGCCAAGATGACGCGTGGCTCCTGCGGCTGGATCGAGATCGACAATCAGGCACCGGTACCCGCGCAGACCCAGCGCTGCGGCGAGGTGCACGCTGTTCGTTGTTTTTCCGGTCCCGCCTTTCTGATTGCCAACGGCAATAACGATTCCGAGTGGCGTGTTCTGTTTCATAATTCCCTCCGCAATTCAGTTTGATTCAAACATTGTTCATCGTTTTTTCCACGCGCGGCGTCCATTCGGACATCCTGCTTTCCGGAAATCCCGATGGCTGGCGAGCGTGTACTTCCTGCTTACCGCATGTCGAAGGCGAGCGCAAGGCGTTCTTTTGGTGGAGGATGTCACGCGGTGGCACTGCTAGCAGGACTCCCGGCCTGCGGGACATCGGGCATGCAGGCCTTCGATATTCGCGAGTTGTCATAATTCGGGCTTGCCCAGTTTCCGCAAACCGATCTACGTTGATTGTGATCGGAATCGGAATGTCTTGAGCCTTCATCGCTCAAAACGCATCTGAATCTGAACAGAGACTACTTGGTGAACTGAATAGGGAGCCCAACAGCGTAAGCGGCCATCACGGTGGCCGCTCGCGTTCAGCAGTTGATGAATGTCGATCAACGACGGTGAAGTTGCATTCTCGTCGTAGCGCATTTCGTCGCGTGCGTCAATACTTTGTTCGACGCGATCCTGCCGATCGCATTGCCTCATCTTCAAAGCTCACCATCGGGTAACGCGGGCGCCCGCAGAGTGTCCGCCCAAACACGGCGTCGAAAAATGACTGGAAATAAGAACCTGGAGAATGAACTCCGAATCACCGCAAGAAAGCCCGAAGGTGGGTTCACTCTCGTGTCCACAGGTGTGCTCTTAGCCGCCTGGTGGGCCTATAGAGCAAAGAATCTTACCTTGTTGGAGCTCAGAGTATGGCTGGCCAGTTTAGAGCTGATTTCGAGGCGCTGCGAGCTTGAGCAGCACAGGTCGCCGAGGTTTCGCTTGGCCGAGATTCATTCCCTCGTTGGTTCCCGAAACGATGTTTCAATCCGTCGTGCGATGCGGCGTCTCGTGCGCATGGGGCTGTTGATCAGATCGGGCAAGGGTTTGTCGATTCCCCGATCAGTTTCAATTCTCAGTTCCGTCACTGACTCCAGCGCAGCAATCCGCATCAAGGGTGTGCAAAGCACGCGACGCATCGTGCCCGTTCCGCGCAGGCTGCTACGATACTTGGCCCAGAGTGGACGGTCATCAATCATTGCGACGGCGTTTGGGCATCTACTCCGCTGTTTATTCTATCGAAGCGGCGAATGCGTCTCCGGCGGAAGGTGTAAGGCTTCGTGGATCGCGGAGGTTTTCGATGTCGATGTTCGGACGGTCAAAGCTGCACGCAAGGAGTTGGTCGAACTTGGATGGCTTGTCACCAGGGAGGCAACCCAGTGTCAGCTGAATCGATGGGGTCTGCCTGTCGTGATCAACCTCCAGTGGAGTCACGCGCGAGAGGTGAGCGAATCGCCACCGCCTCATTGCGTGAAAGAGTCCGGAACGCCACCCCCAATAGAGAACAAGAAACTCTCTTCGAGAGCTAAGAACCATGAACCCGCCAAACGCGGACCTGTTGGTGTCTCCGACCAAAACAACCAGCCAAAGCCGCCAATCCTCAGGCGCGTGATGGCTGAAGATCTCATCGACCCGACTCGCCTTGAAGAACTCTACCGCCAGGCAATTCAAAAGCGTCTGGTTTCTGGCACGCCATGCGATCGCCTACGATTCTTCGGAGCCGCCGAACGCGCGTGTCGTGTCGGTGCCAGCAACCCGTGTGGGTTGTTTATCTCTCTGGTCCGCCGGCAACACTGGGATTTCATCACACAGCACGATGAAGACCGGGCCGTTCGTGCCCTGAGACGGCTCGATGATCCTCTGGGGGCTCGTTTTGCGAGCGACATATTCACCGTTCGCTGACGATGCTTGGCGTCTGATTATGGATTCGCTTTCTAACACGAAGGAAGGTACGGTTCAGCCTCCGCCTGCCGTCATCGACGATCGGCGAAGGCCGCACGGCAATCTGGTTGCCGGTACCGGAATCGGCAGCCTACCCCACTTTCGCCATGATGTCAGCCGCTTTCGTCAAGTCCAATTCGGCGTAGACTTCCGTGATAGCAGCGGAGCTATGGCCTAGTACAACGCGGGCGGCCTCGATACCGAATTCCTTTCGCAAGAACGTAGCTGCATTGTGCCTCAGCTGATTCGGCGACCACCTGTGATCCTCGCGCCACTTCTTCTGCTGTTCTTTTGACGCTCCCTCAGGCAACGGGAATGCCCGGTCACATCCCCGATGAATTGCGTGCTCATAGCTGCTGGTCTTGTAGTGATCTCCAGGAGCCCTCTTGGGGCTCTTTTGGGGACGCCGTCTCCGCTGGGAGGGGGTCATTGGCGTTTTGCGGTTCATCCCCAGTCCATGTCGCACTTGCATCATGACCTCGCGTGGGCTGAACAAGTACGCGTTCACGTCGTTTTTCAACACCGGGCCGAGCACTTTCTGAGCACGGGGGCCGAGGTAGATGATCCGGTGTCGGCCGTGGTGCTCGGTCTT
>JAJRVM010000060.1 GCA_024277285.1 Planctomycetota bacterium | reverse complement strand
TGAGCACCGGTTGGTCGTTGACGGGCAGCACATTGATCGTGACGTTGCCGGTGTCCTGCAGTGCTCCGCCGATACCGTTGTTGCCCAGATCGTCGACGGTGATGCTGAGCGAATCGGTACCGTTGAAATCGAGGTCGCCGCGGTAAGCGAGGGTGGCCAAAGCGTTGTTAATGTCTGTCAACGTGCCGGAGAAAGCCATCGTGTTGTCGGCCGTGCCGTCACCGGTTGCGAAGGTCAGGTTGGTGGTACCGGCGAGTGTGAGCGTGCCGTCGCCTACGGCTAGCGTGACCGACACGGGATCGGTGCCCGCATCCACATCGGCGATAGCGATTCCGCCGATGATCTGATCTGTGTCTTCCAACACGAATTGGCTTGCGGGCAGCGTAATCTGCGGTTGGTCGTTTACCGCTCCGACGACGATTGTCGCAGTCTCCGTAGTTGCGCTGTACGACTCCGTGCCACCGTTGGTGGAAGCATCGACGCCCACGTCGCCAATTGCGCCGTTCGTTTGGTCCCACGCTCGAAACTCGACTTGCCCGCCTGGCCCGTAGTAGTCAGCCGTGGGGACGAACCGGATTCTAGACGTCGCGCCGAGCAGTACTGCGTTGGTATCGTCGATTGCACCGAACGCTTGCCAAGTGCCATCGGCATGGGCGTCGAACTGCCATATACCATTACTGTCGTCGGTGTCGATGATGGCGATACCTTCGAGTGCGCCCGAATCGGTATCCGTAACGCGATCGTCACCGGCGCTGGCAAGGACTTCGGCGACCGTATTGCCAGAGCTGTTGAATGCGTCTTCCTGGATCGGAGACAGCGTGAGCGCGGCGCCAGGGTGTAGGATGGGGGCGGAATTCGTCTCATAGGTGATGTCAACATGATCAATATAGATTGACCCGGTGCCGGTCGCGGTGGACAGGAAACGTATCTCCGTACCGGCCGTGGCGTATTGCGATATATCCAACTGCACGCCCTGGGCAGTTGGGTCGCTACCGGCGTTGATCGTGTGCAGAGTGTTCCAACTGATACCGCTGTCATCAGAGACTTGGATTAGAAGCGTCGAGCCAGAAAAGCCATTGCTGTCGTGGCGCTGAAAGTCGAAACTCAGCTCCGCTGTCAGCACGTTGTTCAGGTTGACGCCCCGAGTGATACCGACACCGCTGACGGCATCGATTTCGAGTGAGTGGGAACCGAATTGGTCCAGGTCATGATGCGCGATAGCCACGTTGCCCGCCGCAGCGTTGTTATCGTCGCCCATCTCTTGCCAAGATCCCGACCAGTTTTCCGATCCGCTGTTGCCTGAGTAGCCGTGCGATTCAAATCCGTCGTAGACGTTTTCTATGGGCAAGACGAACGCCCACAGCTGCTGGCTTTCATGCGACAACAGGACGCTTGTTTCGATCGTGCCTGTCGAGAACTCAAGGTCCCAGTCGCCACCCAACGTCGCATTGCCGGTAACGTCGGTACTTGCGGCGACGTCGGCGCCCGTTAATGTGTGCAGGCTCTCGAGGAAGGACTGGCCTTCGGTTGTGGACGCGAGGCTGCATCCGTAGAAGAGCAAGTCGCCGTCAGACGCGAACGCGTCACTCCACTGGGCCAGATCGCCGGCGTAACCTGCCAAACGGTCCGCATTCAGCCATACGTCGCCTAACTGGACTGCCGTGTCGTTGCCGTGCGAGACGATGTGGACCGCGTCAAGACTGTCGTATTGTTGCAAGATCTGGCTGATCTGTTGAACGCCGTCACTGCTGCTGTCGAGCTCGAAGATGTCAAGTTGCGTTGATTCACTTTGGCTATTAGCAATCTGCTCGAGTAGCTCAGCATAGCCATCGATCGAAGGATCGACGAACACAATCTCATGGCGTACCGATGGTGCTACACTGTTGTCTGCGACGGCAACGTCGTCGACTATCAGGGTGGCGTCGGCGACCGGTGCGTCGACGGTGTGGTTCAGGCTTTCGCTGCCGTCCGTGAGCAAATCAATGTGTGGCCCATCACCTAAATGGCCGTTTGTCTCGATCGGTTCGTTCAAGTCCGCGTCGACCATCAGGTCCGGCGCCAGCGGCGTGGCGCTCATGAGTATCCGGTCCTCGAGCTCGATAAGGTCAAGCGATGGGCTCGTGGAGTTTTGGGCCGATGGATGGCCGGTCGCGGAGCGCAGACCGCGAAAAACGGACTCTGTGTGTCCGAGTAGTTCTTTCCAGATCATGCTCTCGGTCCTGAAACGCAGATAAACGACGGGTCCGTCCGCGTGGCAAAAAGGGTGGCTCACGCGGGAAAAGAGGGGCATCGATGGTATTGAAAAGATAGTTCATGTATTGGCTTTCCGGGGCCCGTTTTCCGGGGTTGGGCCTTCGCGTCCCGGATTGGGAGTTGATCCGCCATGGTGGCGCGAACCGCACGGGATGCGGTTGGCAGGGTTGCGCCGGTGTTGCGCGTTCTCATCGAGGCCGACCGGCTCATGACGCGCCCGTTCCAGGCGCGCTTTTGGTGACGCCGAAAGGCGTGCCAGACGCCTGGGCAACGTCGTGATGAAAATGCTCGTGGATTGGAGTACGTTTCGGCGGAAAAGTCGCAGTTTATTGCGTAGTCTGCCGAAATTGCCGTCCCTTCGCAGACCTCCTGCTTGGTCTTGATGCGGAGCGCTCGTAGCGATTGTGCGGCTTGTGCAATCGGTGGTCCCAGCGATGGGACAATTTATCCATGTAGCTGCTGTTGTGATTGTGGACATTGCGACGAATGAGACAATTATCCCAAGTGAGTGGATAGCAAAGCGCATTGCGCGTCTTGCGGTCGTAAGACTCGCTTTGACCTGAGGCACGAGAGCGTGGACGTGTGGCGCGGGCTCCGCGGATGAACGCGTCTCACCGAGGCGAGACCAAAACGGATGCTGCCATTGTCGCCGCTAGGTATGGAGTGTGTGGCAATCGGGCCAGATTGACCGAAAGCACGCTGATGGGCCACATGATTCCCACAGGGGGGCGTGGCAGGAAAGCGGTCGGCAGTACCTGTTGCCGAAGAAGCAAACGAATAGACTAGCCGCAAATGCTCGACTTCATAGTACGTCTGCGATTTTTCATTCAGCTGGTGACCGCGTTTTGCGTGGTAACCGGTGCGGCGGCAGTACGTGGTCAGCAGCGCAGTGAGACCGGAGCGACCCCCGTTCATCTGGCTCCAGTGGTCGAGGGACAAGTTTATCGTCGGGCGATCGCAAACCGCCGGTTGCCTCCCGTGTATGCGGTGGCGGAGGCTGTTCTTGTGCGGCCGACGACGGCGTTAGGAAACGAGCATTCCGCGGATGTACTGATACTGCCATCACCACGCGACCTGGAGTCGGTTGAGGGACGTGAGCAGTTGCCAGCAAATTTCATACCATGGTGGCAGCAGCATGTGGGGGATCGGCTGCGCGAAGGCGATGAATCGCATCTCGTAGATTTGGGTGCGCTAATTGTCAGCGCACTTGCTTTCTCACCACGGGTGCGCGCGGTCAGTCAGGATGTGTTGATCCAGGAGACTGCGATCGTCGAGGCTCGAGCGGCGTTTGATGTCCATGCTTTCATGGACTCGAAGTTCTTTCGCCGGAGTGATCCGATCGGGAATGTGTTGGAAACGGGTGGACCACCCCGGTTGCGAGAAGGAGATTTTGGCTACTCGGCTGGGTTGCGTAAGCGAACCCCACTGGGTGGTTCTTGGGAGATGTCGCAGCGGATTGGCATGCGCGACAGCAACTCGCGATTCTTTGCCCCAGAACAGCAGGGGAACTCGCGCCTCTCGCTCAGCTTCAACCAGCCGCTGCTCAACGGATTCGGGAAACCGTACAACACCGCGTTGATCTTGCTGGCTGATATCGACACGACCGTTGCCATGGACCAGACATCCACCGCATTGCAAACACAGCTGATTCAGATTGTCGATGCCTATTGGGAGCTCTACCTGCAGCGTTCCATTTTACTGCAGAAGCGGATGAATCTGCAGCGTGTCCAGGTCATTCTTGAACGCTTGACGAAACGGCGGGAAGTGGATGCATTGGAGAGCCAAATCGTGCGCGCTCGCGCTGCAGTTGCAACTCGGCAAGCCGAGCTGATTCGCACGGCGACGAGTATCCGGAACATCGAGGCCAAGTTGCGCACATTGACGAACTCGCCCGAGTTGCTGGCACGTCCACGCGCCGAGCTAATCCCTTTGGATTATCCCGCGATGATTGCCGTCGACGTAAGTCTGCCCGACGCCATGGTCACGGCACTGCAACATCGACCGGAGATCGACGCGGCTTCACAGGAGATTCGTGCGGCAAGTGTGCGTCTCGACATGTCGCGCAACGAGCTGTTGCCGGCACTTGATCTGGTGCTCGAAACGTATGTGGCCGGGCTGGATCAAGACCACGACATTGGTCAGGCACTAGGTGATCAATTCACGGTGGGCGAGCCGAGCTATACTGCTGGATTGGTTTTCGAGGTGCCGTTACAACGCCGCGCGGCCAAGGCGCGTTTGCAACGTCGTCGGCTACAACTGCGCCAGATAACCCAGCGGTTTGACGATACGGTTCAGACTTTGCTGACGGAGGTGGAAATCGCAGTGCGCGAAGTGACGACGACGTATCGTGAAATGTTTGGCAAGTACCGTGCGATGAAGGCGGCGGTCGCGGAAGTCGATTACTTGACACAACGGTGGCAGCTGTTGGCAGGCGATGACAGGTCGGCCAGTTTCTTGTTGGAGGATCTGTTGGACGCTCAGGACCGCTTGGCGATTGAAGAGTATGGGTTCGCCGTTGCGCAACGCGACTACACAATCAGTCAGGTGACGCTCAACCGCGCCACTGGGATTCTACTGCAGCAGGAAGAGATCGAGCCGGTGCGCATGTGCCGAGGCGGTTTGCCCGAGCTGCGCTTCAAACGTACCGCTCGTGTCGCTTCTCCCGATGGTCTCTTGCCGCCACGCACGCGGACTCGTTGAGTCACGTTGTGCCGAGCTCGCCATGTGGTGTGCGGATCGGCTGAGCGTTTCAAAGTGCCCGTCGCACATCTCGGCACCTTCGATTGCCGTGAGCTACGCTTGTGAAGAGATGTTCTCGCACTGTAGCGATTGTGCGCACTATACCAATTGAAGCGAAGATGCAGTCATGATCACGCCACATTATCAGAGAGAAAGTTCACTCGTAGGCGGTTCTCATCGTGTGTCGCGGTGCCTCATTGTGAGCCTTGCCGTCGTGGCACTTCCCCTTGACATTTTTGCCAACGAAGTGGATGGGTTCACCGAGCCGTGCAAGACGATCGATGTGGCGGCCGCAGAGATGGGGACGATTAAGACAATCAGTGTCCGTGAAGGAGAAGTAGTCGAAAAGGGCCAGGTACTGGCTCGCTTGGATGACGACATCCATCAAGCACTGCTCGCGATCGCTGCGGAGGGAATGAGTGCGCAAGGGCAACTGAAATCGGCGCAGGCGGAAGTCAGCATGCGCCGCCAGCGTCTTGAGAAGCTCGAAGTCTTGCGCGCCAGCGGCAACGCACGACAAGAGGAAGTTGAGCGAGCGAAGACCGATTTGGCGATCGCCGCGGCGCGCGTCTTGTCCGCCAACGAACTGCTGAAAATCAAACGCCTGGAGTACAAGAAGGTCCAAGTGCAATTGAATCGGCGCGCGATTCGCGCGCCAATCGACGGAATTGTCAGTTTTGTATACAAGGAAGAAGGGGAATTCGTGGCCCCGAACGACCCACATATTCTTCAGATCGTTTGTCTCGATCCATTGATGGCCTCGTTTAACGTGCCGAGCTATTTGGTCACTAACATGAAAGTCGATCAGAAAGTGTCGGTCTATCTGGAGGATGCTGCCAAGTGGATGGAGGGTAGCGTTGCGTGGATTGCGCCGATTACCGAAGCCGAAAGCAGCACCGTACGTGTTAAGGTCCGAGTTCCCAATTCCGAACGAAAATACCGATCCGGCGAGCACTGTACACTGCAACTCAAGAGCCGACGCGCCAATAATCGCCGGCCAGTGCGGCCGTAGTGTTTGGCGAAGTGTCCGATCTCTTTGCGGGGTGCGAGGTGTCTTTGATGAGAGTGGAATGGTTGCGAGTATGACTGACCAACTGACTTCCGACACCAACAGCTGGATTGTCGAGACTTGGTCGCAGGAGGCTTCGCTGCCGCAACCCGAGGGGACGCGTCAAGAAATCGGCGGGGCGGACGGTGGCCCGTTGTCGGATCGCATCGTGGGGATGATGGCTCAGGTGTTGCGAAGTTCCGACGCTGACGCTGCGGCACGGTTACTCGCCAGCCGAATGCAACAAGTCCTTGGCTGTCGTCAAGTGGTGATCGGCATTTGTGCTCGGCGTGGACGACGCTGTCGCGTGCGTGGTCTGTCGGATGCGGCTCAGTTCGATTCGCACTCGCAGTTCATCGTTGCGATCGAAGATGCCTTGGAAGAGACTCTGACGCTCGCGTCTTGGATTCAATGGCCGCAATGTGAGCAGGTCGAGCAGCGTGGAGTTCTTGCGCACGAAAAGTTGGTGGCGACACTTAGGGTAAATCGCGTGGCAAGCGCACCGCTGATCGCCGGCGCTGAGGAGTTGGTGGGTGCGGTGCTGTTTGTCGATGCTTCGACGCAAGATGCGCGGGACGTGATCGACCAATATGGGGCGGCATTGGCATCTTGCCTGTCCATTGTGGAACGCCATCAAGGCAGTTTCGTGACCCGGCATTTGCGACGGTTGCGAGAAAAACTCCGCTCACGAATGGGGTTCATGCTGCTTGTGGTAGCAGTTTCTTTCGGTGTGCTGCTCGCATCGCCGTGGCCATACCACGTTCAGTGTTCGTGTCAGATTCAACCGGTTGTGCGGCGGTTCGTTGTGGCTCCCTATGACGGAACGTTGGAGAGTGCGTCGGTTTCACCAGGCGATGTTGTCCGGGCCGGCGACGTGCTGGCAAGTATGGATGAAAGGGAGATACGTTGGGAACTGGCTAGCCTTGAAGCTGAATACGCTAGTGCCAAGAAGGAACGCGATGCGGCGATGGCCGGACATCGTACTGCGGGTGCTCAATTAGCCAAACTCGAAATGAAACGTTTGGAATTGCAGATCAAATTGTTAGAGCATCGAGTCGACAACCTCGCTGTGCGCAGCCCGATAGATGGTGTTGTGGTTGCTGGCGATCTAGAGAAAGCTCAGGGTGCACCATTGACGATCGGACAGACGCTTTTTGAAATCGCACCTTTGGGAAAAATGAATGTGGAAGTGAATGTTCCCGAGGAGGATGTGTCCCGCGTTGCGGAAGGGATGGAGGTCACCGTTCGTTTGGATGCACTTTCTGACGAAACGGTTTGCGGCGTCATCGAACGAATTCACCCGCAGGCTGAATTGCGCGACAAGGCAAGCGTCTTCGTTGCGGATTTCGAGTTGGCGAATTCTGATGGGAGATTGCGCCCCGGCATGAACGGCTGGGCGTCGATCAGAGGGCAGGAAAGAAGTTTGGCGTGGATCTTGTTTCACAAGCCCTGGGCCCGTTTCCGCCGCGCTCTGGCCTGGTAGACAATGATTGCGGTGCCTGTCGAGTTCAGATGTGTGTTCTGGCGGCATCGAGATGCGTTGGCCGAACTTGCCCAGCGAATTCAAGTGTCGAGAAAAGAGTTAATAAGGCGAGGACCGATGAGACACGGAGCCAGCTCAGTCCCGTCAAATGATGAGCTTGATCAGATGACGCCCGTGTTGCGTCGAGAGCTGGCTTTTCGTCCGCAGGCATTTGCTGGTAAGCAGTGTTTTGTTGTGGAAGATCCTGTAAACGCTCGGTTTTTCCGAATCGGATTGAGTGAGTACTTGTTCCTGTGTCGACTCGACGGGCGTCGGACGCTTGCCGATACGGTGCGGTTGAATCGCGGTTGCGGTTTCAGCCAAGCTGATGCACTTGCGATCTGTCAATGGGCAGTACGCTCAGGTTTGACACAGGAGCGGCAGGGAGACGCAGGCAATTCGTTCTCAACTGCTCGGCACGCGCCGGCCGCTCATCGTCGCGGTGGGCGTATCAGCCCACTGTCGCTGCAAATCCCTTTGTTTCATCCTGATCGGTTCTTTCAACGCATCACGCCGTGGCTTTCCTGGCTGTTTTCGCCTCTTGCACTGGTCGGCTGGTTGCTGATCGTTGGCTGGGCGGTTTGTGATCTGGCGGTGCATTACCAGCGGCTCTCAACTGCTTCGATGGCGATTCTGAGTGCCGGCAACTGGTTGTGGCTTGGTGTTGCCTGGTTGCTGCTGAAGATGATCCACGAGTGTGGGCACGCGGTTGCCTGCAAGCGATTTCGCGGTGAGGTGCGGGAAGCGGGAGTGATCTTCATATTGCTGGCTCCGTTGGCGTATGTTGACGTTACCTCGTGTTGGCGTTTGCGGTCCAAGTGGAGGCGAATCGCGGTCAGTGCAGCCGGGATGTACGTCGAACTGCTTCTTGGTGCGTTGGCTACACTCATTTGGGTTCGAATTGAACCGGGGGCCATGAGCCAGATTTGCTTAAACGTCATGATGACGGCTAGTGTCATGACGTTGCTTTTCAACGCCAATCCATTGATGCGGTTCGACGGTTACTTTATTCTCGCAGATCTGCTGGAAGTGCCTAACTTGTATGCATCGGGACAACAGTTCATTCGGCAATTCGTACGCCGGCAGCTGTTTGGAGTGCGAACCGAATCGTCAGTTGGCAACGGGTGGCGAGGCATATTCATACGCGTCTATGGTGTTGCTTCATGGGCGTGGCGCAATCTGGTCTTTTTCGGGCTGGTATTGACCGCCGCGACGTTGCTCGACGGAGTGGGGGTCGTCATTTCTGCCATCGCGATCCTGTTCTGGCTTTCTTCTTTGGTGCGCAAATTTATTCACTTGGTCCGTGGTGACGCTGCGGGAAAGCCGGATTGGCTTCGGTTTGCATTGGTCGGGGGCGGAATCGCAATGTCTGGCCTGTTTACGTTGGCCTGTGTGCCCTGGCCTGGCGTGGTGAAGGCACCGGCAATTGTGCAGTATTCGGGCGAGGCAGTGGTGCGGACTCAATGTGACGGATTCGTTCTAAGAGTACTGGTGCGAGGGGGGGCACATGTCGAAGAGGGACAAGTGTTGATGGAAATGTCTAATGACATCCTGACACATGAACTAGCCATATTGGAATTGGAGATCCAGCAACGGCGCATCCAACGCCGCATTTATCAACGCCAGCGAGAGTTAGCCAAAGCTCAGGCGGAAATGGAGCAGTTGCGAACGCTGGAGGAGAGATATGTCGAACGGCGCAAAGCGTTCGAGCACTTGACGGTGCGCGCACCATGCGCGGGCGAAGTCGTGGGACGCAATGTCGATACGTTGGAGGGGACTTACTTGCTTAAGGGTAGCCATGTGCTCTCGATCGGCGATGAGGCGGCGAAAGAAGTACGGCTTTCGATTATGCAACAGAATATGGTCGAATTCCGCAATCGCACCGGAACAACCGTACGACTATGTTTCCCAAATGATCGGACATTGCGATCGGAGCTCGCGGAGGTCGAGCCACGTGCGTCGGTCACGCCGCTCGATCTGTCGTTGTGTGCTCCCTTCGGAGGAGTGTTGGTAGTAAAGAGCGTTGAATCAAATCGTGGTCATTCGCCGGGCCGAAACTACGAGCTGCTTACACCTAGCTTCGTCGGCGTTGTTAATTTGACCGCGAGCCAGGGCACACGAGTGCGCTCTGGCCAGCGAGCCTACGTTGCGCTCCGTGCTAGTGAAACGATTGGTGAACATCTCCACCATCTGGTGTCGGATTGGGTCGACGCGAAGCTGCATCGAAACCAGCATCACTGATGCTGGTTGCCTGTGCGATTCGGAGCGAGGCGAGCAAACGGACAACGGCGGCGACAACGGAAGCAGACTGTCTGACCTCCAGTCGCCCGCGAGGCCCTTCGGGACCAGACAGTCTGGTTCCGAATGGTTCCGAAGGGCCCTGCGGGGGCTGGCGGCGGCAATTTCTTGGGTTCGGTGTGCGCGGAAGACGCGAATCGGCGCCGAATTTGACGAGAGACAGAGCGGCGGCCGCGGTTTGGAGAGATTTGCACAGCGATGAGGGCGGGAATTCTGCGGTGAGCGCGGACGCGGAGCGCGACGC
>JAJRVM010000059.1 GCA_024277285.1 Planctomycetota bacterium | reverse complement strand
CATCGATGGCTTCTGTCGGTAGCTTCGAAAGGTTGGCCAAGGTACGTGTTTTGACTTTTCCGTTTTCGCGATAGCTTTCGCGAAGGAGGATGGCCGGGGGTGAGTTGCGGTTAGGTACGGTAGTAATGTACATGCCTACTAATTATGAATACCAGCCAGGCATCGTAAAGCCCTATACTGAAATAAATTCAGTATTTACATGCCTATATATCAGCACCCGAATTCCTCTCGGCACACAAAAAAAGCCCTGGTTTCAAGCAGTTATGCGAGAATCAGGGCTCTGACTTATGGGGGAACTTCAGATTAGGGCGCAGCGGCACGCCTATCGCGAGCTGGTTCATGAATGAATCCGATCTGCTCGTCGTTTTTGGTGCATCGTTCTCCGTCCACACGGGCATTGATCGCCAGAAGGACATCGTGCAGATCGACTTCGACCGAATGGCGCTCGGAAAGTTCCATCCGGTCCAAGTCCCGGTATGGGGCGAGGTGGCAATGACCGCCGATCTCATCAGAGAGAACCTATCTGCTGAAGTCAGCACCGTCGACCGCCGGGCGGAGATCGCCGAGCGATGGTCCATCTGGCGCGAAGAGAAGCGGAGTCGCGCGCAAGATGACCGCGGCAAGGGTTTGAACTCGGCGTCGATCTTTGCCGCACTGACTCGCCATGCTCCCGAGGATGCCGTGATTGCCGTCGATGTGGGCAACAACACGTATTCGTTCGGACGTTATTTCGAAGCGAAGAACCAGCGAATTCTGATGTCGGGATATCTTGGTTCCATCGGCTTTGCGTTTTCCGCGGCGATGGGTGCGTGGGCGGCTAACACGGGACGACCAATCCTCTCCGTCAGCGGCGATGGTGGGTTTTGCCAATACCTGGCCGAGTTTACTACGGCCGTCAAATACAAGATGAACATCACGCACTTGCTGCTGAATAATTTTGAACTTGGAAAGATCTCCAAAGAACAGCGTGGTGGTGAGTGGCCTGTCTGGCAAACATTCTTGCACAATCCGAACTTCGCCGAGTATGCCCGAAACTGCGGGGGCCACGGGATTCGTGTGAACCATGTGAGTGAACTGGATGGTGCCTTCGCAGCGGCAATCGCTCACGACGGGCCGGCGATTGTTGAGGTGATGTCGGATGTGGAATTGATCTGACTCGGAGCCGAGTTTATGGAAAGTACAGGACTACAAAGCGCGGGGCGTTCTCGCGCGGTCGCGCACCTCCGTCAACGCGCCCGTTTGCTTCACAGCGCCTTGGTGAGTTTTTATGTCAGCGTCGCCATGTTGGCATTGTCCAGCCTGTTAGGGACCCTGGCCAATCGCTGGTTCGAGACATTGACGTGGATACCCGAGGTGATGACATTCCTAGGCGTCGCCGTGATTACTTTTGCGGCGATTCAACTCATCCGCGAATCGAAGTTGCTGATGACTGTCATCCTTGACGACGCAGAGCGCGAGCCAACCGGTCAATAACTCCTTTTACTTCCTAATGCGGTAGGACCGCAAACCCCATCGGGAACACGCCCCCAAATGGCCCGCTCCCGTTGTTCGCTCAAGAAACATGCGCGCACGGCGCGCAGAAGTTACACAATAAGACTCTAACGAAAGAGAACACGATGCCACTTAACGAGAAACAAGAGCAAATGTGCAGTGAGAGTAAATGGGATTTCTCAGACCTCAAGGCGCTGTTTCTCTACTGCACGTTGAAAAAATCACCTGAGCTGTCGCACACGCAAGGACTGATCGACATTTCTATCGGCATCATGGAAAAGAATGGGGTGTCGGTGGAATGCCTGAGGCCTGTCGACCACGACATCGCCACGGGCGTTTGGCCGGATATGACTGAGCACGGTTGGGATAAAGACGATTGGCCGCAAATCTCGGAAAAGGTAATGGCGGCCGATATCCTGGTCCTCGGCTCTTCCATCTGGCTTGGAGAAAAGACCTCAGTATGCCCGCAAATCGTGGAGCGTCTGTATGCGACCAGCCACCTTCTAAACGAGCACGGTCAGTATGCGTACTACGGTCGTGTAGGCGGCGCGTTGATTACGGGTAATGAAGACGGCGCCAAGCACTGCGCAATGAACATGCTCTACTCGCTGCAACACCTGGGCTACGTTATCCCTCCACAAGCCGATTCGGATTGGCTCGGTGAAGCCGGCCCGGGCCCATCGTACTTGGCCCCAGGGTCTGGTGGTCCGGAAAACGACTTCACCAATCGCAACACGACATTCATGGCTTGGAATCTGTTGCACATGGCACGCATGATCAAAGACGCTGGCGGGATTCCGGCGCACGGGAATCAAAGGTCCTCATGGGACGCCGGATGCCGCTCGGATTTCCCAAATCCCGCGTACCGCTAACCAGCAATCGGAATGGCCAACCGCACCGGTTCCGAACGATCACACAAGTTCTTCTCATTACGTTTTCAACAACAACCAGTCCAGTCTTTCCGCAGAGAGGTTATCAAATGGATAAACTGGTGTTTGCGTTGCACATCGTTGGAGTAGCTCTGGTCGTTGGCTCCGGTTTCGGCATCGTGGCCTTAAAAATGGGAAGTGCCGATATGGAGAAGGCTGAGCGTGAGCCGTATATGTTGCGTGGCTTTGTCATGACCAATATCGGTGCCATCGGAATTGCTTTCGTTTTCGTGAGTGGACTGGTGATGTTCTTCCAGAATAGTGAGGCGCTGATGCAAAAAGGGGGCCCTTTCTTGTGGGTAAAACTTGGACTTTTCGTGCTCTATTTGATCGTATATGTGATTCTTCGCCAGCGGGTGAGCAAAGCCCGAGTGACCAACGGTGGGCCTTTAATGATTCACATGTCTAAGTTTGTCATTGCCATGAACATCCTGGGCGTCATGCTTATTGTTGTTTCTGTATTGGCGTTTCGTTAATATAGCTTTGGAGAGACTCAACGAACACTCGATTCCTTGCTTATGCTCGGAAGACCAGCAACACGTCGGTGAAGAACCCGCGATCGTGTCATTCGATGCGTTGAGCACTCTTTGACGCAACAACGCCGATGAACAAAACGATGTACGCTAGCGGACTCGCTTTGCTGTAGCCCGTTCGGCATTCAACGCTCTCTGGCCGCTGCGTGATCTTGGTCGTTAACTGAATCAAGCAATAACCCGAAAGGATCGCGAACATGGAAGAGAAAAAGAAACTGACCAACAACGTTGGCGCACCCGTTGCCGACAACCAAAACGTAATGTCAGCTGGGCCCCGTGGTCCACAACTGCTCCAGGACGCATGGTTCCTGGAGAAACTCGCTCACTTCGACCGAGAGGTGATCCCCGAACGCCGTATGCACGCCAAGGGCTCCGGCGCCTATGGGACTTTCACCGTTACCCACGACATCAGCAAGTACACCAAGGCAAAGGTCTTCTCGCAGGTCGGCAAGAGGACCGACCTGTTCATCCGCTTCTCCACGGTGGCGGGTGAACGCGGTGCGGCCGATGCGGAACGCGACATCCGCGGCGTCGCGATCAAGTTCTACACCGAGGAAGGCAACTGGGACCTTGTGGGCAACAACACACCGGTGTTCTTCCTGCGCGACCCGCTCAAGTTTCCCGACCTCAACCATGCAGTGAAACGCGATCCCAAGACCAATCTGCGCAGCGCCCGCAACAACTGGGACTTCTGGACCTCGTTGCCCGAGGCGTTGCACCAGATTACCATCACCATGAGCGACCGTGGCATCCCGTACTCGTATCGCCACATGAACGCGTACGGAAGCCACACCTTCAGCTTGATCAACGTGAAGAACGAGCGGTTCTGGGTCAAGTTTCATCTGAAGACCCAGCAAGGGATAAAAAACCTCACCGACCAGGAGGCGGAAGCGATCGTTGGCAAGGATCGTGAGAGCCACCAGCGAGACCTTTTTGAGAGCATCGAGAAGGGCGACTTCCCTAAGTGGAACGTGAAGATCCAACTGGTGCCAGAGAAGGATGCCGCCAAATTTCCCTTCAACCCCTTCGACTTGACCAAGGTCTGGCCGCATAAGGACTACCCGCTCATCGACGTGGGCGTGCTCGAGCTGAACAAGAACCCCGAGAACTACTTCGCCGAGGTCGAACAGGCAGCCTTCAACCCGGCTAATATCGTGCCTGGCATTGGTTTCTCGCCCGACAAAATGCTTCAGGGCCGGCTCTTCTCCTACGGCGATGCCCAGCGCTATCGCCTGGGCGTCAATCATCATTTGATTCCGGTCAACCGTGCGCGCTGCCCGGTCCACGGCTACCACCGCGACGGAGCCATGCGAGTGGACGATAATTACGGCGGCACCCTCGGCTACGAGCCCAACAGCTACGGCGAGTGGCAGGAGCAGCCCGACTTTCGAGAGCCACCACTTGCTCTCGACGGCGCGGCCGACCACTGGAGTCATCGCGAGGACGATGACGACTACTACTCCCAGCCCGGTGCGCTGTTCCAAGCGATGCGCCCCGAACAACAAAAGACGCTGTTCGAGAACACTGCTAGGGCCATGGGCGATGCCCCTCATGGGGTCAAAATCCGCCACATCGGTAACTGCCTAAAAGCCGATCCAGCCTATGGAGAGGGCGTGGCCAAGGCACTCGGAATCTCATTGAACGAAGTCTCGAAATAGAAAGATATCAGCTAAGGAATCAGTTGCAGGGCCATCATGTTCCTGTTTGCGTCTGCGCCGGCCGACTCAGGCTGTCGATTGGACTTTCTCAATCCGGAATACCACCAGTCAAACAATCTGCGTAAACCTACCGACGGTTAAGTTCATGGAACAGACAAAACGCTCTTGTTCGTTTGCAATCGCGTCCGATGGCACGGCCACGGAATTGACGGATCTACCCGCATTTAACGTGGCCCCAGAGGCTGCGTATGTGTGGACTCACCCTACAAGGCGAAGGCGTTGATGCGGTTTGTCTTCCCGTTGGCTAATTGGGCATTCAAGAGAAAGACAGGCGGAACTCTAGATGCCGCATTTCGAGCACGCTTTTGCCCGTTTGCCTTGCAAGACGCCTTTGACCAAGGCTTCGGTGATGCCACACTGAATTCGGTCGAGTTTACGCGATTGATTATCCCAGCGGTCAACTTGACCAAGGGCGCACCGCATGTATTCCGTTCACGTCACTTACCCAAAGCGCTGCATGATCAGGACACCAAAGTCGCGGACGTCGCCGTTGCCACGACCGCCGCACCGACGGATTGGCGGAGATGACTACGTGGATGGAGGCATGTGGGCGAGCGACCCGAGTCTCTTGGCCTTTATAGAAGCAATGCGTATTCAGCAGTTTGAAGCAGCCAACGAAGGCAGCCCAAGTCTTGACGCAAGCGATGTGCACCTGCTCTCCATCGGCACTGGTCGAGCTCAGTTCTCGCTGTCCCCGCCTGGACCGGATGCGGGAATTCTGTACTGGGCTCCACGCGTCGCCGACCTAATGGGTACTTCGCAAGTGCAATGCGTGCACTTGCCGCTGAACTTTTTTTTATTGGTTTTAACGGAGGCAGGCGTCGTTTTTACTTGGCAAGGATCACGACCCCTTCCGCGAAGATGATCTCCTGGTTGCTGACCAACGTGATCGGGGTGACGATCCATGGCCCGGCCATCTTATCCACGACGAGCTTCGGTACGCCAGAACTAATCGCAGCCTGCAGCGCACCCGTGGAGTCCTCGGGGTCAAAACCCCACCATGAGGCTCTCGCCTCCGTGATGGAGCCCTTCGCAACAGCGGCGATCTTCCGCGCGTCCGGGGCGACCTGGGCGGCGGCGGGCAATTGTGTAAGCAGTAGCAAAACTGCGATCAGCGCGGTGATGGCTCGATTCACTTCCGGTCTCCCAGAAAACGCCGCCTGCCTTTTTGGAAGACTAGGCAAGAGAAACCTCGCCGATTTAATTGTGTACATGTGCATGCTATCCATATAGGAGGGATGATCGGTCTGGTTAAAGGAGAAGCAATGAGGGTTCCTGGAAGGTGTTGTTTCGAGCCCGGCTATATTTATCATGTTTAGAATCGGCGCGCACGGCGCCAGCAGCTCTGGTTCTCTCCCAACACCATCTCGTCTACTTCTGATAAATCGGCAGATAATGATACTTCACCGAAAGACTGAGAATCGCCATCGACGTTGCATAAACGGCCCCATGGCCCTTCTCGGAACTGTTCTGGGCTGTCCATGATCCATTCCCCGCTTGTTTTTCAAGCAACATCTCCTGCACCAGACGTTGCGCTGTTTGCGCGTGTTCTCCACCGCGCTGATACATACCCTGCGCGTAGTAGTAAGTGCCGTAGGAACAGAACCGTTCATTCCAGCGCGGGGGATGTTCCAGTAGCCAATCCGCCGCGCCGGCAACCAGCGGCGACTCGTACTCGCCACACACCTGCATCGCCAACAGACCGGCTGCGGTCATCGTGAAGGTTGGACGATTCTGATGCGGTTCATAACAAAAACCGCTGGCCTTCTTGTCCGGCAATCCGTTGCGATCCAGTAGGCTCGCGTAGGATCGCTTGAGATATTCGGTGGCATCCTCAATCGCGCTGGCTGGAACCTGGAGCCCATCATTCTTGGCCGATCGTAGTGCCATCAGTTGCCAGACAGACACCGAGAGATCCGAGTCCCGCGATGCGGGTGTATAACGCCAGCCGCCACGATAATGTATCGGCTTGGGGGTCCGCTGAGATGCCAGGATCACATCGATCGCTGCCTGGCATCGATCATGGATCAATCGATCCTCGTCCGCAGTGGTTCCCATTCCAAGCATTTCAGCCAGCATCAGAGTGATGATGCCATGACCGTACATGCGCGAGCTGTCCCGATTGCCAAAGTAGCCGTTCTTATCGACACGATCGTCACGCAACACGAATTGCAACGCCCTGGCCATCACCTGTCCTTCGGGACGGGTCTCGACCGGCTGAATACCGACGCTGGCCATCGCCATGATCGACAACGCTGTCATCGTCGTATCGTGAGATTTATCGAGGACCGCACCGTCATCGCGCTGCTGTGTTAGCAGAAACGCAATCGCTTTGTCGACCGCCACATCAACCTCATCGCGCTGAAACGGGGAAGCGGTCACTTCGCCGGCTTGTCCCACAGCCTCTCGTGCCAGGAAAGACTGTCCGACGAGACAGAGCATCAGCGGCAACAGGAATGTGCAACGAATCATCAGTAACTTACTCATGTTCCACTGTTCTTTTCTGTTCTCCGGCGAGCGGCGAATCGGCCAATCGATCACCGCGTTTCTTGTTACTTCCCCGAGCGGGCTCTTTCCGCCAGAACCCGAAAATAGGCCTCAACACTCTTGCGATATTCCTTGGCCACCGCTTCCGGTCGACCGCGAGTCAATTCATCGGCCGATTTGTCCCGCAGCTTACCCCAATCCTTGTTCTCGTCTCGATTGACAACGGTCAGCTCGAATTGGGACGACGTCGACGGATCCGAGAATGCCGCCGTGCTCTGCTTGGCACCTTCGGTCATCGCCATTACGGCCTGCTGCTGGTTCTGCTGCCGAGCAGCGGCAAGAGCTGCCTGCTGCGTGCGCGCGGCCTGCGCGAGCGATTCGAGCTGCGCCGCAGTTGGTCGCGCCGGCCGAGATGCGGGATCGAGACCGGCGTTGCCGGCCAACTCGGTATTTGCAGCAGCGGCTGCGGCCTGCTGTCGGTCCAGTTCGTCCAGCGTCCGTGCCAGTTGCTGACCACGCGCCATCTGTTCTGGCGTGAGGGCCGGAGCATTCGCGTCTCCCGGTGCCGCCGATTTCGATCCGGGTGATGGCGAAGCGGTCGACTGCTTTCCCTCATCGCCGACCGGTGGTTTCTCTGTCGAATTGCCGCTACTGGCCGGTGATAACGCCTTGTCCCCCGCAGTCATACCCGTTTCGGTCTCGGCCTCGGCCAGCAGCGGTTCGAGGACATCGCCGAGCCGCTGAGCCTGTTGTGCAAGTGCAGCTTCACTTTGGGCAAGTGCGTGTTGAGCCTCCAGGGCCTCCGCGTTGCCGGGTGACTGCCCATTATTGGTCGCCGCTTCCGCGGCCAGCCCGGCTTCACTGGTTGCTTGCGACAATTGGTGCTCGGCATCGGTCGATTCATTCCGAGCCACATCTGCAATATCGCCAGCTGCTTGTTGAAGTGCGTCGGCAGCTGCCGGGTTGTTCAAGCGGCGCTCGTGGCGGCTCGCTCGCTCCACGTCCGATGCCCCCTGCGTGACATCCTCAGTGATGTTTTCCTGTTGCTGTTGAGCCGACGCCAGTTGATTGTGCGCGGGCTGCAACTGGTCGCCAAACTGCGATTCGGACGCCAGCTGGTCCGCTCGTTGATTCAGTGCCTTGGCCATCTTGATCGCGTCTTCGGCGTAGGCATCCGCGAGTTGTGTGGCCGGGTTGGCCGCATCCAGTGCGGGCATTGGCTTGCTGTTGAGTTCGTCCGAACGTTTTCTGGTGGTTTCTGCGCGCTGCTTAGCTTCTGCCTGTCGTTCGCGCGCGGCAGCAACCTTTTTCTCGGCAACGACAACCTGCGTTTGCTTCCGGGCGACAGCCTGCTTTAAACTACCGTTGTCAGGTTTTCTGTTTGCGTTGTCTTGAGCCTGCCGCAGTTGTTGCTTGATTTTGCGCAGCTGGTTCTCGTCATTACGCACATCTCGATCCGTGCGACGTTTCGTATCGTCTGCTCGTTTTGCTTGATCGCGAGCGGCTCGTTTTTGCTGATCGAAGAACTTCTTTCGACGATTCTCAGCATCCTTCTGTGCCGCTTCGCGAGCCTTCTGATCCGCATGGATCTGATCGTCCTTTCCCACGGCCGTCTTTTGTTTTCCGTCGCTCAGCGCCTGCGTTGCTTCGCGCAGTGCGGCCCTTGCCTCGTCGGCAGCCCGAGTCAGGTCCGACAACAACTGATCGTCGCGGGCCGCGCCGGCTGTGGATGCCGCCTCGTTCAATTTGTGCTGCGACTCGGAGAATTTCTGTTGAGCCTCTTTCGTTTTGCCGAGGCCGGCAGCCTCATTGGCCTGGGCCACCAGTGCCTGGGACAATTCGGACGCTTGCCCAGCCAGCTCGCGTAAGCCAGCGGCTAGTTGGCGTTTCTTCGACTGAAAGTCCGCGTCAGCGCGTTCGTTCGCTTGCTGCAGATTGCGCTCATCCTGGGCGGAAGACTCCAACGAGTTCTTGACGTCTTGAAGCGTATTTCGAGCGATTTCGGACAACGCTTGCCGCATGGCCGGATTGCGTTTCAACTCTGCCTCCAGCTCTTCCAGCAACTGACGCGACTCCTGATTGGCCATTTGAGCCAGCTGCTCCGCCGCCTGGAACTGCTGATCCGTCTGTTGAGCAATTCCCTGGTTGCGCTCCAACTGACGCAACTCGACCCGCGACTCGGCCACTTCCAGCCCTTGATCCAGACGCTCAAAATGCTCGGCCACCAGTTCCAGAGCCTGCGCCGTCTTTTCCTGGTGTTCGGCAGCTTGTGCCAGGTCCTGGGCCTGTTGTTCACCTGCCTCGGCCTGCTGAGCATGTTGCATGGCACGGTTCATCCGGGTCGCCGGTGCTCGCACCAGCGCAATGCTGTCGTCGGCATCGCGCGCCCGCTCACGCTGCTCATCGTCAAGAACGTTCTGTGTGTTGGCATCTTCGACCAGCGCGTCATACAGGTCTTCGATCTGTTGATTCACACTCTGTTGTTGCTCGTCAAGTTCGGCAAGTTGATTTTCGGCTTCGCGGGTGTCCGCCTTCTCCGCGAGATCAGCCACGTCGGTGGTTGATTCTTCCAACTTGCGAACCTGTTCGGCCGTCTGTCGAGCGATTTCGGGAATGGTTGGTGCATACATCGCAATGATGGTCCGCGCTTCCGCCATCGCGGGCTGCAGGTCATCGACGACAACCGCCAGCAGATCGCGAATCTCGACCAATTCGTGGCCCGCACTGACCATCAGGTCTCGCTTCCAGCGACGTTCGGTGATCTTGCGATTCGCATCGCGAACGGGCGATGACCAGCGCACCTCATCGAGTTTGCCAACCAATGTGCGATCGATGCTCGCCTCCTTAAGCCGTTGGCTGGCCAGTTCGAGTGTCTGCTGAACGACATCCCATTGCCGAGGGTGATCGATATGTGCGTCGATACTCTGGGATTCCCACCGCTCCATCATCAGTAGTAGATTCAGCGTATCACGTGCGACGATCAGGTTGTGACCAGCTTCCAGGGTGCGGTACGCCGGCGCGATATCGAGCAGATGATCTGGGATCTGCGATTCAGCCGGCGCGACTTCGCCACGCTGGTTCAACAACGACTGCACGGCACGATGTGTCAGTCCGAGATCAGCGGCATATTGCGAATCGGCGTCCCTACGGGCTTGGGTCAATTCTCTCCGAATCCGGAACTGGCCGAAGCTCGGAAGATGTTTCAAGTTGACTTCCGCTGAGTATCGCCGGGCTTTGTTCTGCAACGTTTCACTTTCCGAGGAGTCTTGCGATAGGGTCGCCTGAGCGGTCAGCCGATTTTCCTGTTGAATCGCTCGAGCCATCTGGTTCAGCGGCACGTAGAGGGTTCCCAATCGGTTTTCGAGGTCCTTACGGATGCCATTCAGTCGCGACGGTAGGCCTCCATCCAGCGAATTGACCCGCTGTTTCTGCTTGAGTTGGCCTAGCAGGTTCCCCGACGTCCGCCGCAATTGAGCCAGCTTGTCTTCGGATTCCATGGAGTCTTCGAGCCGGATTCGCTGATCCTCTGACCAACGCAATAGACTCAACAAGCCCGGAACGATGGATTCCGGCATCCGCGTCTGCTGATCGTGGATCAATCGCTCAAGGACTCGAAGTTGATTGATGACAATGGTCTCCTGCCGCAGCAGCCGTTTCCAGGTCTGCGTCGGACTGTCTACCACCAGGCGTTGCTGCTTCAGGAGTGCATCGAAATCACTTGCCAATGCGCTGAGGAAATTGTGAGTCATCAACCACTGGTAATGACCGGCCACACTCTTCGCATCCTCGGCGGTCCGTTCGAAAGCGCGCTTCAACTCATCCAAATCCGCCTTCAACCTGGCAGGATCTTTCACGCGCCGCATGGCACTCAAGAGATAGGCTGGGGAGCTGGCACGTTCCAGTTGAATTCGGGCGATCACTCGACCGGTCAACTCAAGATCATACGCATCCGCACCGGGCGGCATTTCTCGCTCGACAGCTCTAATTTTGTCGAGCAATTCGGCCGCCTGTCTGCGCTGTCGCGATGCTAAATCCTGCAGCGTCGTTCGATCGAGCGCCGTTTGAGCCGCATCACGCTCGGCTTGACGCATTCGTTCGATCACTTCGAGGGCCGACGCCTTATGCTCCTCGAGCAATTCGGCAAAGTCAGCCAGGTCGTCGTACAAAGACGCCTTGCGCTGCATGATGGCATGCCGATCGGGATCAAAATCCTGAGCGGCCACGACGATCCGCAAAGGAATCGAATCACCCGTGTTCCCCATCCTGTCGGTAGCGACCAGTTTCGTCAGCACTTGATCGCCAGTTTTCAAACGGTGGTTCAAGAGGTCCCACTGCCAGCTAGCTTCGACCTGTCGCCCCTCACTCTCGCCCACTGGCTCCGTTTCGAGCGGCAGCATCTCCCACTCACCACCGTTGACGGAAATACCTTGTTCGAGGCTGACCAGAGGAAGATCATCCTCGGCCATCGCTTTCAGCGCCAGGATGTCATTGGGAGGAAGCAGCAGCGTTGTCTCTTGTTGGTCGACAAAACCGGTGCGAGGGATCAGGTCGGGTTGCGGTCGGATTTCGTATTTCGGACTGTAAATATTCTCGAAACCAGTTTCCCTTGATACCAGATGCACTTTGTAGATACTCGCTTGGTCCACCGGCACTTCTGCTGTCCAGAGTACGCCGTGCGCGGCCGTCGAAGCCACCAACTCACCCGTTGTCACGGGCGACAGAGGGATCACTTGCAGATCCTCCGAATCCGCTTGATCGATCCGAAGTTCGGCCTCGGACACTTCTTGGTCCAGTTCGACCACCATGTCGACCGTCGTTCCCTGCAGGACGATCAGATCGCCATGTTCTTCCGAGACGGTTCTGGCAGCAAGCTGAGCATAGTCCGGATATCGATACGTCTTGTGGAAGGTTATGACGCGAGGCCGCGGTCGCGATTTGAGTCGAAACTTTTGCGTGATTGCATCACCAGCGAGAATTCGATATTCGACCGATTCGTTGGCGACATGGATATTGGCGGCGAACTCCAGTTCGCCGCGTCCGTACATCAGCTGGCGAACGGCCCCTTGATTCTCCGTAAAGGTCTCCAAAGTCACCTCGTCCACGACACCGCCGGTTACCGCGACCACTACCGCCACGGTCTCGTCTTCCGCCAATGTCAACGAGTGCGGTGTGGGTTGGAGTACCTCAATCCGAATCCGCGACACCCGGGCGATGTTGGCCCCTGGGAGAACGGCTCGCGTCACCAGCTGTCGGAAACGTGCATCATCCGACGTCAGCAGCATGGCGGCAATCGCAATCAGTACCCCAGCGGCCACAATCCACCGGACGATCAGCCGAAACGGTAGTAGTCGGGGAACACGGACCGAGCCCATCAGTTCGGCCACCTTGCCTTGCAGCAGGCTGCGAAACAGTGGCGAGTCGTGAACTGCGGAAGGATCATCCGTGGCCAGTTCGATCGCCGACAACAGGTTTTCGCGCAGCTCCGGTTCCGACTGCTCTACATATGTGGCGAATTCACCGGTGGCCGGTCGATGGACGAGACGCCTGAGACTGGTGGCCCAGACCGCAATAACGACCAGCGCATAGGCAGCCCCACTAAGTGCCCAACGAGCCTGATCACTCAACAGCCAGAACCAGTCTGCAAAGGCTACTAGACTGACCGTGACCACGAATGTCACAATCCCGGCACACAGGCCACGCAACATCAACAAGCGTAGCCGACGTCGACCAAGCTGTCTCAATTTACTGGCAATAATCGGATCCAGACCCGCGTTCATAACTTATCCCCATTTACGGGTATTTTGTTTCCTTCCAATGCACCACGCGATCGTACCAGGAAGTCGCTCCGGAAACGACGGTTGGCCAACTCCATTCCTGGCCAACTCCAATCCAATGTGGGCCAACTTACAGCAAACCCGCGCGCTTTCGCAGTAACCACTCGATCGACAGCAATAGGATGATCGACGTGAACCACCAGTAGCTCTGCCATAACGGTGTCTCTGACTCGATCACTCGCCCGCTGCTCAATGGGCTGAGCAATTCGGGAAGTTGATTGACCTCTTCTTCACGAAGATACACGCCACCCGACTGTTCGGCCATCTGCTTCAGGAGACTCTCATTCGCGGCCGTCTCGTCCAACTCACCCGTTTCCGCCGGCAACACGACAAACTTGCTGCGTGCCTTAAGTGCCGATTCACTGTATCCGGAAGCCTGAATGGAGACCTCGTATGCGCCGTGCTCCAGTCCTGAGAATTGGCCACGGTAGATGCCGGGCACCTCCGGGTCGGGCTTCAGGCTAATCTTGGAAACGACCTTTCCATCCATCGAGACGAGCGCGTCAGCGATAGCTACCGAGCACGGTTTGCCATCGAGACCCAACAGACGGATCCGAACCGAAACCGTATCGCCTGGGTCGTAACAGATTGCTCCGGTATCAATCGACAAATACTCTCCACTGACCGCAAAGGGCCGAGGCATGACAAATCGCGCCAACTGGTTCCAGATGCGCTGGTGCCAGGTATCGGCCACCTTGTAACGCCATCGCCAGGTCTCATCGAATGCCAGGTAGAGAACGCGTCCAGCCCCACACATGCGAGTCACCATGGCAGGGCAAGAGCGGCCGGCCACGTCCGCCTCCACCAGTACCTCGGACCCGGGAAGCGCCTTGGCGTTAGCCATTGAACGCGGGACGGGCAATTCCGTCCAGAAGCGAACGTTATCCTGTTTGTCCAATTGCAGCATCAAGGCACTGATCGTCGCCCCCTTGCTTGTCAACTTCAATGAAGTTGGTTTCTCCGTCAACGGATCGGCCGACAACTCGACCGGCAACAAGGGGCCCGGCTGGCGATCTGCCCATTGGCGAAGATAGCCGCGTTGGCCGTCGACAAAAATCATCCCACCACCACGAATCTCGACAAACTCACGCAACCACAATTGCTCCGGCTCAGTGAATAGATCGGGCTGTATCTCTCCCATGATCACCAAGTCATATTTGAACAACGCGTCTCGCGTGTCGGGAAACTGTCCATCTTGATTGCCACGAGAGAGCGACTCGCCGTCGGCACCTGAGCCGGCGATCAACGTGTTGACCCGCCACTTGTCGTCCCGCTCGAACGCATTGCGAAGATACCTGGTTTCCCAGCGTGCTCGACCGTCAATAATCAAAACGCGATTTCGCTGTGTCACCACAGCTAGCCGCATGGTCCGCTGATTGTTGCCGGTTTCGTTTTCGCCTGCCAACGATGTCACTGAAGCCTCAAATGGCAACGGCAGTGTGTTTTGCACCAGATCTGAATCGAATTGGCTACCGATTCGCTCAACCAGTTCATCAACGGTGAATTCAAACTCAATCCGCCGCTCCATTTCGTTTCGTGTCCGCAACTGTTGCTGCCAGAGAACGTCCGTCCCGTACCGAATCTGGGCCACGAAAGGCTGCCCCGCAGGCATGCGATCGCGCACGACCATGACACCGCGAACTTTGTCTTTCCGGAACACCATCGGCGGATGTTCCAGGCCGATCACGGCGAGATCGGGCGCGGATTTCGACGCCCCCATCGAAACGCAGTAGAAAGCAACTCCCTGACGGCCCAATACTCGGGCTGTCTGAAGAGGTGACGGTCCCAGATTATGCTGCCCGTCCGAAAATAACACGACTGCGGTCTGCGGCTCACGCGACTCGGTGTCCGGCTCCTTCAATGTCACGATACCATGCTGTGTGGCCACAACTCCGGAACTCAGGTCGGTTTGAGTCGAGAAGTTCTCGGTGAACACATACGGGTTACTGGATGCGGTCGAGTCGTCCGGCATAATCGCATCGCGCACGATCGCCTCCCCGGCCGATAGCAGGAACAGTTGCACATCGTGGCGTTGGCAGAGCTCGGCATAGACACTGGTACGCGAATCGAACAATTCCAGTTCGCAGCGTCGCCACCGCGGAGACTCGTCGATCTGAGTCACAACTGCCTGGATGGATTGGTCCTGTGAATTCAATAGCGTCTCGGCCAGCGACTCGAATTCGCTTGCCACCTGCCGTTCAATTTCACCAGAGCGGTCCGCGATGGACAGCAACTGGGTGATCGATGCGGATAGACCTTCAGTCGACTCAGGGATGGCAACGCCCGCGAGCGGCTCAACAAGTTCGGCGGACAAGCGGGCAGCGAAACTCGGGTTGGACGAGACCGCCGCCTCGCCTCCTACCGCCAGCGTGCGGCGCGAGTCACCCAGCAGATCCGGAACGGGAAGTAGGTCGCTCACAAACTGATCGCGAGCTGCTTTAACAGTAGCGTGATCGACCGTTGTCCGATTACCAGCCGCGCTCCGCTCCGTTGATTCCGCCGCAAGATCGACAGATGGATCTTGCTCTGTGATTCGCTGAACGAATTTCCGTCGTGCATTTCGCAACCGATCGGCGGCATGAAACAGCGACGCGTCAAGTTTCCCTTCGCCAAGCCACCCCAGTTGCTCGCCAAGCAGTAGCTTGCGCCCCGTCGACATGTGACGGTCCTGCATTGCCATGCTCTCGGATGCGTCAAAGTAGATCTTCACCTGCCCCAATTCGCCAATCACCTGACGGTGCTGCAACACCGGACCGGTCAACACCATGACACCGAGAAAGAAAGCCGCCGATCGCAACAACGGCAGGAGCCATTTCAGTCGTGCGGAAAGTTCAACGCTTTCACGGCGGTAATAACGCCACGACAGCGCCGCAACCACGATTGCCAGGCACAGGCCCAGCCACAGGGGAAGTTCGCCGACAAAACGAATGCTGGTCATGTTGAAACCCTCGCGAAGCGTTGTTGCAAGACAACTTCAAGGAACATGAACACCAGCAATGCCCCCAGGACATATTTCCAGATCTCACGGCCGTGCCGACGGACGTCTTCCTGCTCAAGATAATCGCTTGACGATTTGACCACGGTTGCGTTCAGATTTTCGGCGAGCTCGGCGAGCTCTGACTCGTTCAATAGCGTGGGATCTGACTCGACTCGCGATGTTTCGGCAACGAAGTGGAGGTTCTTTGCGGTCGGCAACGACATCGTGTAGATTCCTGGTCGCCGCGTCGCAGTGAAACGCGCGACCTGCAGCGACCGCTCCGGCACCGTGCGCAACATTCGTCGCGCACCTTCGGGTGTGACCACCGAAATGGTCACCGGCTCCTGACGGGTCGCTTCCTCGGTTGACCGTGAGGCAGCAGATTTCGCATCGATCTTCAGGTCAGCATCGTCCAGCAACGCCACCGCGGGCTCTCCGGTCCTGATGTTGCGTGGCGGCGATATGCGCGATGCCATCGACGTAATAAGCTGCTGCATCAAGGGCACATAGACGGGCCGCATCGGCAAATCCGACCAGTCCGCGTCGCACGCCGTGGCCAGTTGAACGACCACGCCTTCTCCAAACAAGCGTTCGACCATGAACGGCTCGCCGGTATCGAGTCGTGCCATCACGACCAATCGAGCCGCATCACCGACAAACGAGTCGCTCTGCCCGGCCGCAAGAACTCCTGAGGCATCCGCCTGGTGATCGCCCGTCCGTAACTCGTACCACTGTCGGATTTCGGCCGTCGACAAGTCTCCGTTGGCTGGCTCATTGAATAGTTCGAGGGCTGGATAATCAAATCGACCGGTGACGATTCGCGAACTGCTGCCCGTATCATCAATCTTGCCGCGAGGTGCACCGAACGCGACCGGCAACAAGCCTGTCTGCTGGGCAAACAATTTGTCGTTGTACCAGTTCAGATCGATGCGGTTTCCAGCACATACTAGCAGTGCGCCACCGTCCCGCACAAAGCGTGTCAACAGATCAACTCGGTTATCGTCCAACCGTGGAACGTTGGCCAGCACGACCACCCGCGTCTTCCTTAGCATCGGTTCGTCGATGGCGTTGGGAGCCACCACTTTCGTCTCGATAAGATCAGACAACTTGACTCGCCCAAAGGCGAATGGCGTCAGGGCGACTGACAAGTAGTCCGTTTCACCTTGAAGCGGTTGCGAACTTGGAGCACCGTCAACCAGCAGAACGTCGACACGATTCCAAACCGTGACTGCGGCCGCATAACGATTGTCAGCCAACAGACTGTCGTCGGCGACGACCTCGACTTCCATGACGTGCGATCCGGCCGAATCGAACGAGCATGGAAACAACACTTGTGTCGTTCCGTTTGCTGCAAGGGAGACCTGCGACACCGAGAATTCGGCACCGTCGATCCGCATGATGACGCGAGTGTTGTCCAGGGGCGAATCCCCATGATTGTGGAGATTGGCGCGAACCATCAACTGCTGGCCCACCCCCAGCGCCCGACTAGGAAACGTCAGCGAATTGACCGACACATTTCTGCGAATCGAGTCTCCGACAGGCAACAGCGTTAAGGTGGGGTGAATATCCATCGCATCACACTGTTGACGGATCGACTCGGCGTTCAGGCCGACATTATCCCAATCCGCCGGTTGAAAGTCGCTGATCACGACCAGTTCCCTGCGCACATTTGACATAGCGGACAACGTCGCTAACGCTTGGTCCAGAGCCATTTGCATCTGGCTCGCGCCAAAGCCGCCACGCAACAGCTTCAGTCGACGAGTCACGGAATCCGCATCCGTACTCGGTTGATCGAATAGCCCCGCAGGACTGCCTCCAGTCTCGATTATGTAGATATCGGAACCACGTCCAGTTGCGTCGATCAGATCACACGCAGCATCAACGGCTTTCCGGAATCGCGACCCCGATTCGTTCACGGTGTCCATCGAATAGCTGGTATCGAGCAGGATCACGATCGACACCGGCGCATCACCTTCGAGCATGCGAGAACCGGTCAGTACCGGGCGGGCAAGCGCCAGAGCCAACAAGACCGGGATCGCGCAGCGGACGATCAGCAGAATCCACTGCTCCAGTTGGAAACGTTTGTGATTGACGTTGATCACGGCTTCCAGCAGATGCATGGCTCCCCACTGGACAGTACGAAAGCGGCTGCGATTCAGGATGTGAATCACGAGTGGAATCAGCAGCGCGGCGGCGCCAAACGCCAGGGCCTGGTTAAGAAACGTCACGAAATGTCGCCTCCTTTCATCGTGACCTCCTGCGCAGCGCGAGGTAGGAGGCGAGCGATTCGGCATACGGCAGATCGGTCGTCAGCGGAACCAAGCTGATACGATGCCGACTACAGCCATTGGCGAGCTGATCGCGAAACTCGGCCAGCCGTTCCAGGTAAGCTCGGCGAATCTGCGCCGGATCGACCAGATGCCGATTGGCACTCGCCTCGAGCGACTCGAATTGAGTCCACTGCCGGAATGGAAAATCGAGCTCGTCAGGATCCCAGATCTGAAAAATGATGATTTCGTGATTCGCATGGCGGAAATGAGCCAACGATTTCATTAGCGGATCGACGTCGCCAAACAAGTCCGACAGGATAATCAGCAGACCACGCCGTTGGATCTTTGCGACCATCTCGTGAAACACCGTGCCCAGTTCGGTCTCGTGACCCGGTTTTTGTTTCTTCAGCTCGTTGATGATCGTCCGCATGTGCCGCGGTCGGCCGCGCGGTGGAATATAGCGACGAACCGTAGCGTCGAAAGTGACCAAGCCAACACTGTCCTGCTGTTGTAGTATCAGATAAGTTAGGCAGGCCGCCGTACGCACGGCGTAGTCATGCTTACTCAGCCCATTACTTCGCGATCCTCGGTACCCCATCGATCCGCTGGAGTCGACAAGGATCGTGCAACGCAGGTTCGTCTCTTCCTCGTACTCGCGGATAAACAACCGGTCGGTCTTTCCAAAAACCTTCCAGTCGATACTGCGAATGTCGTCTCCAGGGGCATACGGCCGATGCGCTTTGAATTCGACGCTGAATCCCTTGTGAGGTGAACGGTGTAATCCCGAACAGAACCCCTCTACGACCTGTCGGGCCAGAACCTGCAAGTTCGCAAACTTTCCGATGTCATGTGACGACAGGACGTCAAAAATGTGTGGCATACGACGAACGATCAATCATGAGGAGGGAGCAATTATGGCAAACTTGCAGGCGGGCCGGCGTTACGGTTGCAGCATTCATCAAACAGAACTGCCATCAAGGCAAACGTGCGTCGCTTGAATGAAAGAACCAGGTCCAGCCTTTCGCAGCTTCAAGCTATAACAGTTGCTTGGAAGTCTTCCCAATTCCGTTTAACAGACGTTGGACGATATCGTCAACGCTCACACCCTCCGCTTCGGCATTGAACGTCGGCACGATCCGGTGGCGAAGAACGGGTAACGCCAGCGCTTCGACATCATCACGAGTTACATGGTATCGTCCGTGCAGCAGAGCCCGCGCTTTCGACGCCAGCACAAGTTGCTGGCAAGCACGCGGGCCTGGCCCCCATTCAACCAGGTTAGCAACCCACGCGGCGGTGGCAGGGTCACTCGGGCGGGCCGAGCGAACCAGATCGAGCACGAAGTTCCGTACGTGTTTGGGAAGGGGGACCAGTCGCACCGTCTGCTGACAGTCAATGATCTCTTTGCCAGCCACTACGGCTTGCAGTTTTGCCGACAACGTGGATGTCGTCCGATCAATGATCTCGCCTTCCTGGTCCCGGTCGGGGTAATCAACGATGACATTGAGCAGAAAACGATCCCGCTGCGCCTCAGGAAGCGGGTAGGTTCCTTCTTGTTCAATCGGATTCTGCGTCGCCAGAACGAAGAACGGCTCGTCCAACCGGTAGGTGGTTCCTCCCACCGTGACTTCGTGCTCCTGCATCGCTTCCAGCAGCGCCGCCTGAGTCTTCGGAGGTGTGCGATTGATTTCGTCGGCCAGCAGCATCTGGGTGAAGATCGGTCCTTTATCAAAGACCAGATCCCGGTGCCCTGTTTCCTTGTTCTCCTGAATGATGTCGGTCCCCGTGATGTCGGCAGGCATCAAATCGGGAGTGAACTGAATCCTGTGAAACGACAGGTTCATCGATTCTGCCAGCGAGCGGACCATTAACGTCTTGGCCAAGCCTGGCACTCCCTCCAGCAAACAGTGTCCTCGCGCTAGAATGGCGATGAGCAGTTGTTCGATCACCTCATCCTGCCCGACGACGACAAGTCCTACCTGTTCACGAATTCTTCGACAGACGTCGACGAGACGAGCGGCTCGTTCCTTATCGTCGATCTGGAGCATTTAAGCAGGATCATTCATCGGTAGGCTCTCTGGGCGGGGCAGGTGGCAAGGTGAACGAACGTGAAACAGGCGGCGCCATACAACTCGCCGTCGCCTCGTTCGCCAATCGAGGTCCGTTTTGTGGGTGTCGAAGCAGTTCCCAAGTTCAGGGTCTGGCACGACGACATCAGTCGATGGTGAGCAATTAGTATAGCGGATCGCGTCGGGTCAAGAAACGGAAACAACTCACAAAATGCCCGACTTCGCCGCTCCGGTTCACGCAATTGTTCGTCGGCGTGTGACTAATGACGGTCAACGTTCTGGTTCAAGGCGTCCACAAAGGCGGAATCATGCAACAGCTTCATGTCAGCATCCGACACAGCACGCCGCATAACGATTTACAACGTTGTGAAAAAAGAGCCTTGTTACGAAGAGGGTCCCTTTCGGAGAGCTTTACATTGCGGCCGCGAACTTGCGTGAATTGAAGCGATATCTTCAGCACTCGCACAAAGTGACGCTGAGTGCCACTGCATGATCGGACGCATTTCCCATGGCAAGACGCTTGGCCCAGCAGTTGACGTTATTGACTTGCCGCCGCACCGATCACGCAGTGCCACGCCGCCGAACGGTTCCCCAATCGCATGTGGCCCGGGATTCCATCCCGGGCGTATGGCGGCGAACGATCCGCAAGCCGAGATCAGACCGATCGGTGATTCGACCTCGGCGCAACGACAGTGTGTTAGTGATCGACTTGCTCGGCCGTTGGATGGTCGGTTGGTGGGTCTGCAGCTGGTCTGCCAAACGGCTTCACCTGCCTGACGAGCAAGCAGGGCGAGTGCTGCATTTCCTTGCGATTGGACGATGACATCTCGGTGTCACATGCCAGTGCGGTGTGACGCGTTCGGCCTGCAAGGCCGATGCTATGAAAGCCCAGGTCGGAGCAAGCCGAAGGCGAGCGGAGGCCTGGGTTG
>JAJRVM010000058.1 GCA_024277285.1 Planctomycetota bacterium | reverse complement strand
TCCTTTCCAAGGCCAGAAGCTCGAAAGATCTCGTGGCGCGTTGCCCCATTCCGAATTCCGCATTCCCTATTGCGCATTCCCTATTTCCGATCGTCATTGTCACTCGCTTCGACTTGGAAACTACCCCGGACTATTTGGCCGATAGGGCGCGCAGGCAGAACTAGCAGGCGAAGTCAGGCATCCTTGACAGCCGATACGAGGCTGCATCACACTTCTTTTGTAACCGTTCACGAGAAGTCACACTTCACGAAGAAAACGAACCGCAGAATATCGAACAAGGAACCGCAGAAGGCCGAAGGAAACAAGCCAATACCGACCTGCCCATACCGATTCGGAAGTGAGCTACAACATGGAAACTGCGACATTGCGTTGACCCGTCAACGGCTATTTGTCCCATTGCCATCACAACTGGCCGCTCTTCCTTCTGCACTCCTTGCTCGATATTCGATATTCCGGGGTTTTCTTCTCGCTGTGTCAAGGTCGCGTGAACGGCTACCTTCTTTTTTGCCCGTCATTTTCTTTGCCCTCCAAGGAGAACCACCAGAACGCCGTCCACTTCGCGCAGGAAGAAAAGAGGTAAGACTTTAGCCATCTGAAGCAGTTTTGGGTGTAGGTAACGGTGTTCGTGTTCCAGAGGTGATGTATTCGTTCAGCGCTTCGATGACACTTCGGATGGGATCGTGTCCACGTTAGAATGCGTTGCCATCATCACACAACGCAATCGCGAGCAGAGCCAGTGCTCGTTGAAGCGGCAACACGCGTGCAAATGGAACGTGACAGCACTGGCTCCGTTCGCGGAGTTAGAGGCCCTTCGAGCTCGTGCAAGTGGCGCGCGAATGCGCCGATTCCCGCTCACTCAGCCAGTGCCACCCAGCATTCTCGATCCACGTGCAACGCCGGCCACGTGACCGGTGCGTGTCACTGTCTAGGCGTCCCACCCGATGCGGCCTGACGCGTGCGGCCCGAAAGGCCGCTGCTATGGAAGCCCAGGGTGCAGTTCGCCGTAGGCGAAGGGAACCTTGGGGACACTTATGCACCGCTGGCTCACTCGGTCACGAATCGTGGCGTGGCGGAATCGACCTTCATATCGTAAGGTAGCTGCCGGATCTTCGTGCCCTGTCGATCCGAGAAATAGAGGTGCGAAATCGATTCTCTCAACGGGTTGCCGTCGGCCCAAAACAGAGCGAATGGTGAATTGGGCGGTGCACCGACCACGGGCCGCACGTAAGTGTGATTGCGCGGGCTATTGCGAGTGACGTCACGTAACTTGGTCCATATCTTGCCCGCGTCGTTGCTGAACCAGAGTGCAAGTTCACCACCACAGCCCCATTGTTGCGGACCTCGCTCGGTCGGTCCCAACACGCACCAGCTGTCGTCCGGTTCGACCCACAATGGACCGGTATCGTAGTTGTGTGTCGAGTTGGTGATGCGATGTCTTTGCCACTGTCCGTTTTGGTGGTGTAACACCTCCCAGGTGCGAGGATCGCCCTGTGGTCCGCTACGGTGATCGTGCGATGTAACGACCAATATGATCGGATTGCCGTGCCGGTCGAGTGTGATGCTGTTGAGATAGACCAGGCGGTTTTCTTGCGAGTAGGCTCGGACGCGAGCCGTGTTGTTGGGATCGATCAGCGGTGTCTTTATCGTCTTTCCGTCAACCGTCTGCCACGATTGGCCCATGTCGCGTGTTTCCAGGTAGTACAGGTCGGTACGCGTGTCGGGAGTGCCACCCGGGTGCCGGTTGAAAGCGGTAATAATGCGCGTGCCGCGTTGGTACGTGGTCTGGTAATGACCTTCCATGCCGGCGAGCTTGTGGTCTTTGCCGCGTGTGCCGTCGGCTCGACGCACATTCCAATACAGTTCACGCACGCCAGTGTACTTGGTGAAGAGCTCAAGAATGCCTTGATCGGGAACCGCATACGGTTGCGGGTAACATATCTCGTCCGAAGAGACGAGCCGAAAGCGGTCGATGTTGTAAGGCGTTTCGCTGCGGTAAACAAAGCCCGGCCGCACGCGGCCACGCCCGGCTACGTAGACCCAGATGTAGCCGTTCTGGTCGATCGTCATCGACGAATTGTCATGCGGGTCATTCACTCCCTGTTTGTCGTGAAGAATCGTCGGTCGTGGAACGGTGTCGGTGTTGTGGTCGTAATACGAGATCATGTTGTACAAGTAACGCTCGCCATTCTTGGCACCACCGTAGCAAAAGAAAGTCTTATTCACTTGCGGTGCGTAGATTGCGATGGGGACATGTTTGGCCGTATAGGTCGCCAGACCACCCGAGTATTTGTCGCCATAGTCCCAGTACTTGGCGGGCGAATTCCGTTTGGCGGGTGCGTCTGAGTACTGTCCCAACGTGAACCAGATGCCACGGTACCCCGTGTCTTTCGGTTTGAGCGTGCCGGCGCCGAACCGCTGGTCGAGCCATGCGGGCGAAAGCTCTTGTTGTGGCGCAAATGCGGCACTGGCCACGTATTCAAACAGGCTCCTGCGGAACTGCCGCGCGGCAGGGCGTTGCTCGAGTTTACTGGTTAAGTCGTAGCCACAAACCAACAGCGAACCTTTACCGACGCGCGCTTGGAATACATGGGCCAGCCGTTCGTTGTAATGGAAGTCGGGGACGGGTTGGACGAGTGGCCGGAATCCAGCGGGGGCGCCGTCAAGAAGTAACGTCGTTGCGCCGTTGCATAAGTCATACCATAGCCAATCGCTGTGCGCAGTGTGAGGGAACTTGGCGAATGCCGAGTGGTGCGGGTCACAAAAAATGCCGAGCGAGGAAAACGCGTTTCCCCACCAACCGGCGGACCAATAGACGGAACCGAAACCGGTCTTGGCCGCGTAATCGCTCTTCGTGCCATGCGCCAACCAGAGAACACGCTTGCCGGCACGCAATGCATCGATTGTGGCCGGGTCCAATTGACGCGTCACGATGACATTGCGGGGCTCGAGGGCCGGTTCTTCTGCTGGTACGCTCCACAGGTTCCACTGGTTATGGATGTCACCAAGCTGGGCACGTAACGTTAACGCGGTCGGTTCTTCCAGTTGATCCAGTTGGACGGAAATCTTCTCGAGCGTCATCACGCGGTGCGGTTGCGGTGCTACCACCTTCTTGCCGTGCGCCACCACGGTTCCTTGGCGCGTGGTGAGTGACCAGGTGAGGTCGCTGGCGAGTTCATTGGGCGCGAAATGAGTAAGCGAAATCTGAGCGGTAAGCGTTTCGCGATGGGTCCAGACATACTTGGGGAATTGCGCGAGCAGGATGCTTGGCGCGTTCCACGTGCGTACGTCATCGAGCGAGGTGATTCCTTTCGATTCCCAGAAGGGGTCGAGTATGCCGACCAACGCCTCACTTTGGCCCGTGAAATCGTTGAGCATCAGAAGCTGGTAGCCGGCCAGGCCGGGAGTGCGCCGCATCGCCTCGTGTTCGGATTTGTATTGGACGTTTTGGAATTGTGCCGAGGCACGCACGAAGGAGGGTAGCTGATCGGCCATGCCATGGTCGACGAGCGAGCGTCGGAAACGTTCGTAGTTCAGCGGCAGCAGCGGGCCTGTGAATTTGGGGAGCAGGTGACCGTAGTCGGGGAACGCGGGGCGTTGGCCCGTCTCGTGCGATATAACCGGTTTCGGTGACGCAGCGACCGCCGCGCTGAAGTCCCATGCCGTGTTGGGCGGGCCGATACCACGTGTCGATTTGCCGCTGTTGTGGGTGATCCAGTAGTCATCTGCTTCCAGGCAACGGCGCGCGCAACATCCACTATACAGCCGACGGGGGTCCTTTTCCTTGATCTCGCGGACCATGGCGTTTACGACTTTCCAGTCGGTATGTTTCATGCCGAATTCGTTGCCGATGGTGAACATCACAAACGAAGGATGATTGCCGTAGGCTTCCGAGATGCGTCGCACTTCCGCACGTAGATACTGCACCACATCCTTGTCGTGTCCAATTCCCTGCGGATGTGTCACCGTCTTCGTGACCCAATCATCCACCCAGGCGGGAGATTCGGCCAACAGGTAGAGTCCCAATTGGTCGGCCGCTTCAAAAGCCGCTTCCGGTGGGCACCAGGTGTGGAACCGTACGTGATTGAAACCGTATTGTTTGATCGTGCCGAGTGTCCTTTTCCATTGTTGGAGACTCATCGGCGGATGCCCCGTGTGCGGATAGACACAGCAGTCGAGCGTGCCCCGCAGGAAGATGCGCGCGCCGTTGACGTGGATCTCGTTGCCAACCGTCTCAATATGGCGAAAGCCGAACAAAGTGGTGCATGACGTCGTCGCCTCGCCGCCCGTTTGCCAAGATGCCGTTAAGCGGTAGCGAATGGGATGGAATTCGTCCCACGATTGAGCGGGCTTATCGAGTTTCAGCACGACGTCGTGTGTTCCGTTTCCGGCGGCCGCGCTGACTTGCACAATTGACTCGGCCAAGACACGATCAGTATGCTCTGACAACAGCTTGACGTGCAGTTTGCCCGCTGCAGCTTGTTGGCTCCAATTGATCAGTTTCACACCAACACGCACGCTACGACGATCGGCAGCCGGGTAGGCATTGACTGACCGAATCGAGACGGGAGGCTGTACGGCCATTTCGATGTGCCCGATCAACCCGTTCCAACGCGATTGCGTTTCGGGGCCGTAGGCGTGCGTGAGCGTCGATATATTGTGAATCATGCGATTGTCGACCCGAATGGTCAGTCGGTGTTTGCCCCGCTGCAACGCGCCCAATTCATAGCGATGTTCGGCCACCAAGCTGTCGCAATGCCCTACGGCCACGCCATCGATCCAGACGTCGGTACGCCACATGGCGCGTTCGAGTCGCAGTGCGACATGACGCTGATGCCAGGTGGCAGGGATCGTGATCGTGCGTTGGTACCAGGCCGGCCCGACGAATAAGTTGCGCCGTACCAGGTAGCCATGTTCGTCGGCCCGGTCGGGGTCCTTGGCAGCCGGGAAACGTGTTGTTGTCGGAAACGGACCATCGTGTCGTAGGGTGCGAAAGTTCAGCCTGTGCCCAAGGCCGGCAAGGTCGGTTGTGTTGGGCAGCACAATCGTTGTCTTTGTGGCGAGCGGTTGGGCGAACCATCGTGCGCGCAGGCCCGCGTCTTTGTCATCGAGGCGGATTTGCCACGGACCGGACAGGTCTAACGTCTCTTGGGCGGTGACGCGTGATGTTGCCGTGAAAAAGAGCGTGAGTACTGAAAGGCAGGAGGCGACGACCCGTAACATGTGCAATAATCTCCTCAAAATGGTAACCGTATCAGCCGATTGCAGCGTTTGACTAAGTCAGGCACCCCCACGGGGTTGCCCCGTAGGTGAACGAGTTTTGCCAGCGAAGACGCCGATCTCAATACCCGCCACCTCCCCCCACCGCCTTCGGCGGTGGAGGGGAAGGCGTCGTTTCTAGCCCAATAAACTTCTTCACCCACCGCACAAGGCGGTGGGGGTCGATCCATAGCCAACCAAACCTCAATGCACGTTCAACTTCATTTGGGTAAACTGTTACTCAAAATGTAGTTCGCGTTCTTGCTTGGCGCCGTCGGGCGGCTCACGCGCGCTGTCCAGTGAGGTTCTCCATTAATCGTCGCTTCTCTGAGACCGAATCACGACGTGGTTTCCATGAGCTGTGGGGGTGTGCGTTTCAACGTGGCTGCCATTCCGCTGGTTTTCGCCGCTTGGATCTGCTGCGCCAATCGCAAGTGTGGTGATCCAGGAGGGCATTCGCATGCATGGCACGTTCGTTACGTGCGCTGCCCGGTGGACGGTCACGACGCGGAGCTTCGTGTCACACTGCGTCGCGCTACGTTGGTGGGTGCGAGTTGTTGGTCCATGCGGATGATGAGGTGTTCGAGGGCCAGCCGGGCCAAGTTGGGTGAGGAGTGCGAGCCTTTGAGGGCCAGATCAGTTTCCAGGAGCCATTGGTTGAGTTGTCCGGCCCGCTGTTGTCCGAGTTGTTTGATTTGTTGCTCCGCTTTACGCATCGCATCCTGTTGCCACTTGAAAAAGCCGCCTTGTTCCAACGCGGTGGGTAATGGCAAACGCTGGCCGTGGCGCATGGCGCGTTGATAGATTCGCGTGGCAGCGGCAAAGCGGCGCAGCGACCAACTGATGGGGCCGAACAACGCGTTGGGGTGCTCGCCGCTTTGCAGCAATCGGTCCAATTGGCCAATTGCCTCCGCGCCATTGCCCGACAATGCCGCGTCAATCAACTCCCATGCCGTCTTCGCACGCCACCCACCCGCCATTTCCTGCACGAGTTTTTCGCTAACCTTGCCACTCTTGCCCGCGTACAATGCCAACTTGGCAAGTTCCTGGTCCAATAGACCAAACTCGGGGCCAATCTGGTTCAACAACAGCACCGCAGCGTTCTTGGCAACTTGCACTTGATGGTGCTCTTTGCCCCACGCCACGAGCCATTGAACCAGTCGTTGCTGGTCGACCACTTTCTGTTTGCCCCGTCCCGTTTGCGGTAAGCGGCATTCCACTTGCAGCCCGAGTTTATCCACGAGCTTGAAGAGTATGGTGTTCGACGCCCATTTGGTCACATCGAGAATTAAGACGCCGTGTTGGCGCGGTTGTTGAATGTAATCTTCCAGACGCGCGCGATTCTCCTTAACAAAGGGGTCCGCATCTTCAATGATCGCGACGCGTTGCCCGGTCGGGTTGAATAGCGAAACGGTATACAACTCGTCATGGATGTCGCGCCACTGGACCGATTGGCCGTCGAACGATGCCGCTGGCACCTCGTCGGGGCAAGTAAGTTGACGCATGCGTTTGAGTACCAGCAACTTCAAGAACGGTTCGTCACCAAAAACGACTTGCACCGATGCCGGCGGTGAAGCTTTGTTCAAGTAGTCGAATGCATGGATCGTTGCGGCCATAGTGTATGTCGCCTGTTGCCAAGTCAGCTTGCGCGCCGTGGAATCGCATCGAAATGGGAAAGACACTACCCTAGGTGAATTCGCCAAAAACACTCCTGCGGCCCGCAGAGCCCTGCCTGACGCTGTCAGTAGCTGCGGCCTTTCAGGCCTTCGGTGGCGTGCGTGGGCGGCTTTACCTAGGGTTCCGCTAGGTCCGCCGCATGCGCGGCGACCTTGCTCCCCCCCAGGCTATCATAGTGCGCCCCTTTCGGGGCTTTTCTTGCCGCCATTTCCTCGATTCTGACGCAATAAATCAACAAGAGCCAGGCCGTCCCGGATCTCCCCGTGTCCAGCTTCTTGGCCAGCTCCAGGGTTATTGTGACAGTGTCAGGCAATCAGAGGAACCCGGCCTGGTCCTGTCGGCCGGAGAGGGGGGCTTTCTTGGGGTTCACTTGGTTCGACAGCGCCACTTTGCGATCTCGTTACTTCGTAAATGACGCTGTCCAACTCGACTCCAGACTCGCGCATTACCCGCGGCGTGGCACTCGAAATGCTTCACGATCCAAATCCTGGATCGGTTGGATTCCACGGATACGTGCCTTGGGGGCCAAGCCATCGATCTGGACCGGTTCGCCCGTTTGATCGATCGCGGTATTCCCGGCGCTGTCGCGAGCTTCGAGTTTCAGGAAAACAGCTGACGGGAGTTGAGGGTCGGCAGGCCAGGCAAATTGCCCGGTGTTGGGCAATGAGGATACGATGACGGTCCACGGGCCATCGGCCGATTCACTGAAAGACAGCGTGATGGGACGCGGATCGAGGTACTGGTCGGTTGCTTGCCATTGGATGAGCAGTTTGCCCGTATCGGTCCCTTTGCCATAGACGGCGGATGTGAGTTTTGCGGTCGGAGGCGTGCTATCAATACCGACCCAGATATCCGCGAGATCCCCGGTGCGCGGTCGGCGTCCGGCCATTCCATTCTTGCCGACAACGACGACGTGGAATCCGAAGATGCCTTCCTCATCGATCGCTACATCAAAGGGGCTTTGCAGGTCGTCGTCGGTTCCCCATAGACGCCACGTTCGACCGGCATCGGCGGTTGCCCATAACTGTACTTCAGCAACGCCTGAGGGGCCGACTGAATCAACGTCGTATTCTAGTCGGAACCGAGACGCGTTGGTCATTTGCGGGTGTTCACCGGGTGGCAGCCTCTTAGCGACTTCGGACGACGAGAGTGCTGGCGACCCTGCCGGGAAGGTGGCACCATGCGCGGCGTTGTTGGAAAGTCCAGACGACAGTGCCGGCGGCTGCGATTGACGGCCGGTCGGGATTTCTGGTGTGCTTGCAGCGCCGGGTAAGTTTGCAGCACTGGGCAAACTGTCCGTGCCAGAGGGTCGGCGGTTCAGCCGACTTGAATCCAAAAGACTTGCGTCCATCGCACTCGAAGGTGAGGCGTTGGGGTAGGTGGAACGCGCGTGCGGCGCATCGGGGAATTGAGTCGATGCCTGTCGCGCGGGTACTTGCGTATCGGGGGTACGAAATGGACTCACACGGGTATCGTGCGGCGATGTTGGATTGCGTGTCGGATTGGGCAGGGCAGGGGGGGCCGCGCCAAAACTGCGGTTCTGTTGCGCGAGGGCCGAAGAGGTTCCGCCCGACGGACCGGCGGAAGGTTGCGTCGGTTGGGGACGATTGTCGCTTGGCCACGGCACGGCGCCGGTGCCGGGTCGGCGCACCTGCGCGAATCGGTCAGCCGAAGGGGCGTAAGCACCGTTGGTGCCATTGGGCGTTGTTTGCTTGACCAGGGCGGGGAGCAGCAAACGCCGATTGGCAACGGCCAAGTTGCCAGCGCGGTCGCGCACCTCGGCGCGAATATTGATGGTCGGCGAATGGGTTTCGGGCCACCACGTGGTTTGGCCTTGGTAGCCGGTGCGAACCACGCCTTCATGCGGCAGTTGAATGGCTACCGGCTTCCATGGTTGGCCGACCGCTTCCTGGTATTCGACCTTGAGCGACGATGCGGACAGATTCTGGTCGAATAGTTGCCATGACGCGAGGACTTCGCCCTTGCTGCCGGGGCGTGCCGTGAATTCGATCTGCGGTTTCACCGTATCAACGGCAACACGCAACTCGGGCTGCAAGGGTGCTTGTTTGTTGGATCGTTGTGCACCGCCGACAGTACGCGACGCGAACCAGTATTCTCCATCTCCCGGTGCTCGAAATGGGAACTGGCGTGTGCCGGGTGCCTGGCGCGCTGCCAGCTTCCAGTTCCGCCCCTGGTCGGTTGACACGTAAAGATGTACCTCGATCGGTTGTGCCACTCGAGGGTCGACCGAAAACGGAATGGCGAATTCCATTTGACGCGTCGCGTAGAGCGGCAGTCGGGCTGCGGTTGAGGCACTGGCGGGCGGTGCCGAGTAGCCACCGCCTGTGTACCCGGGCGTCTGCCCAAGTGCGCCCGCTGTGGCGGAGCAGCAGATCAGCAGCAGGGTCATGACTCCGCGATGGTGTGTGTGCGTCATAGTGTCCCCGGTTTCGGCTGTCGCCGAAGTCGTCGAACGTGGGGCGGGAGATCGGCTGGTCCACAAACGTGCCGGACGTTAAGGCGGGAGACAAGCGGTTGCCAGACAAACCCGATGGTTGGTGTCGCGCGAGCCCTTCTGCAAAGCTTTGGAGCTAGTACGCGAACGACTGGCCAGCACCGCATAAAAGTGCAGTCTGGTCTTGAACCACTTGGTAAGCTTGGGAATGCGTGCAGCACGAAGGCCGGCCGGTGCATGCGGGTGCGCCGACAAACGATTACCCCCGAATCTGGTATCGGTCGTATCGGTTCGGTAACTTGAATGGGCACACTCTTTGCATCCGGCCTGGGGAGGCGATGGGGTGGAGATTCTACTTGGAGCTCAATGATGATGAAACAACATGGCTCGAGGGAGGTGCCCGCTTTTAGTGTGCAGGGTGGATCGCGTACGGGGTGAGCCAGTGGCCGGCAAGGCCTCTGGCAGGGTCGAGTCGAGCCAGCAGCTAGTCGACGGCGTGATGTGGATACCTCCCTGACGCTCGTGGCACTAGCGGCCTGTACGGGCTTTCTGGGGCGATACGGGGGTGGGTGTTCGATCTGGCTCACCATTTTCGTGTCCAGTACCTGGCGGTGGTGGGCGACCTGAATTGCACCAGTTGGTCCCCGTTTTTTCGGGACCTGCTGGAGGCGCGGCAGCTGCGCAACAGCAGTCTAGGGCGGGGGATACAACCGATTTGGCCGGATCAGTTAGACGCGTTGATGATCCCGATTGACCATGGTCTGGTTTCGGCCCAGGCTGAGGTGTCTGGGCGTTGGTTAACCGGCTCGATTGACTCGGACCATCGAGGTCTGTTTGCCGAATTGGTGGCTCGGCGGCGAACCAGCGCCCCGCAGCGACCGTAGCTGGGTGTGTTGGCGAGGCGGTATGAGGGGGTGGATGTCCAGTTTCGTAAGTTCTGAATTTCAGGAGAGTTAGGCAATATCGTCTAGAAATTCTGGACTCAGTCTATGCAATATGCATAATATTCCACATGTGCTCATCAGTAAACCTTTGCACGCGCCACATTGACTCACTTGCCTGACGTCCAAACATGCAGGAATTTCTCACGACAACGACTGCGAAGGCCGTGCTTTGGTTAGCCGTTCTAATGGTCATACTGGCAGCTGGCTTTTACCTGATGCGAAGGTTTCGGGATCGCACGGATGACGACCGGCAAACAGCAAGTGACTGGCTGACGAATTTCGGAGAAATGCGCCACGAGGGTGACATCAGCGAGAAGGAATTCCGAACAATAAAGACTGTGCTGGGGCAAAAGCTCCAGGACGATACGGAGGATCCCGCCAGCGACGACCTGTGAGCCTCATTTGAGGCGAAGCCGATTGTTGCGAATCGGGTGACCTTGCCGGTCAGTCCTTTCACACGACTTGTGGCCTGGGAGGCCAATGCACGGCGATCGAAGTACGCTGTGAGAACCGTAGATTTGGCAGCTCGACGAATCGTGGACAGGGAAGCCCTTAAAGGGCCTGGGCTCAGTGAAAACAGGCCCGTTCGGCCGGATCGAGCGACACCTTGGAAGTAGAGCAAAATTCGACCGCGCCGGTGCATTAGTGCCGGTGGCGGAATCGACGATCCGAAAGGAGTAATTATGCCCGCAGGAAAGAACTCGGGCGGAGGACGACGCACGAGCGGTACCACGAAGAAGAACGCGTTTTGTTCCTTCTGCCGCAAGAGCTATCGCGATGTAGGTCCCCTGGTTGAAGGGCCAGGTGACGTTTATATCTGTGGCGATTGTATCGACCTTTGTCAATCGATTCTCGAACAAGAGCAGCGCCGTCGAGGTTCGACCAAGCAGCTCTTCAAAGAGATCCCAACGCCGCGTGAAATTGTTGCGCGACTCGATGAATATGTGATTGGACAGGCATCCGCCAAGAAGGTCTTGGCGGTGGCGGTTCACAATCACTACAAACGACTGGCGCTCGGCTGGGAAGGTTCCGACGTCGAGATCGAAAAGTCGAACATTTTACTGATCGGTCCGACCGGGTCGGGAAAGACGTTGTTGGCACGCACGCTGGCACGCGTGTTGAACGTTCCCTTCGCCATCGGTGACGCCACCACGCTGACCGAAGCCGGTTATGTGGGCGAAGATGTCGAGAACCTGCTGTTGAAACTGTTGCACGCTGCTGACTTCGACCTCGAATCAGCACAACGCGGCGTGCTGTACATCGACGAGATCGACAAGATCGGCAAGACGAGCCAAAACGTTTCGATCACGCGCGATGTTTCGGGCGAAGGCGTCCAACAGGCGTTGTTGAAAATGCTGGAAGGGACTGTGGCAAACGTGCCGCCGCAAGGTGGACGTAAGCATCCCGAGCAGCAGTATATCCAAATGGACACCACCAACATTTTGTTTATCTGCGGTGGTACATTTGTCGGTATCGAAGACATCATCGGCAAGCGACTGGGCAAGCCGACCATGGGCTTCGCACAGCGTTCGGCGGTCGAGCAAGAGACGGATCCAGCGCGGCTGCTGCCGCACGTGACGACGGATGACGTGTTGCAGTATGGCTTGATTCCCGAATTGGTTGGCCGATTGCCGGTCACCAGCGCGTTGACGCCGTTGGATGAAGACGCTCTGGTACGCGTGTTGACGGAACCTCGCAACTCGCTGGTTCGCCAATTTCAGACTTTGTTTGAAATGGAGAACAGCGAACTGACGTTCACCGATACCGCATTGAGGCGTATCGCGAACCGTGCCATGGATCGTGGTACCGGAGCACGTGGTCTACGCAGTATCATCGAGATTGTGATGTTGGATATCATGTACGACTTGCCCGACCAGAAAGAGGGTACGTCGTACGAGATCAATGATGACATCGTCGATGGTCGTGAGCAACTGTTCAAAATGCCCGAGCCGCGGACTAAGAGTGCCTAGCCACGGCGCACAGTCTGGGCGTGAAAACGAATAACCCGGTGCGGATGTGAAATCCGCACCGGGCTTTTTCTTATGCAACCGTTCGCGGCTGATAGAAACCACGCCTTACTCGCTTCCGTTTGCCATTGCCGCCTTGCTTTGATGTACTCTTGCTCGAGTGCTTTCAGTTTTTCGGCAGGCGTTTCCTGAGTCGCGTCTTCTTTTGCCTTCTCCGTCGTGGCTTGGGAATCTTTCCCAAGAAGTGTGGCACGGCACTCCGTGCCGTGGGTGGCCGTTCCTCAGCGTTTGGCGGCAACACAATTGGACGGTGTTCCGACGATGTGAACGACGCACCGCGGCGTTCCACACCGCGTGGCTTGGGAATCTTTCCCAAGCGCAGGGAGGCTGCCATCAGCAGAGACATTGCGATTGCAGTGAAGTCGGCACAAGACGCTGGCCGTCCTACCCCCGGGATGGAATCCCAGGCCACATGTATCTGACTCCCGCGCTACTTGGCCAGCTTGCGCAGGACGTCAATGCCCCGTTGCAGGACGTCGTCCGCGACCGCATACGAGATGCGGAAATGGGTGTCCTGGCGACTGAACACGTTGCCGGGGATGACCAGTA
>JAJRVM010000005.1 GCA_024277285.1 Planctomycetota bacterium | reverse complement strand
TGCATTCCAGCAAGCACAAGGCTTTGTCATGGCCGGAACGCTCGCCCTCGCAATCTATTCGCCATGGGTGCCTGCCTTGCTACACCAAGTACAAGACGTTCGCGAAGGCTATTGGATTCCCGAAGTAAACTGGCAAGCCACGCAACGCGTGCTAGCCTCATGGACCGGCGGTGCGACGGTCATTTCATACAATGGCGGCGCTCAGTTTGTGACCGAACTTGATATCAACATATCGCTCGGCGCCGTTGCGCTGTTGGTGCTGGCCACCGTGGCGCTGCGCGATCGTGGGATGTGGTTCTTCCTGCTGCTGGCCGCCGTCCCCTGGGTGCTCGCGCTTGGAATATCGATGCTTGGCGACCGGTCGATCTTCCACGAGCGTTACCTGGTCTTTGCCCAGGTCTTCTGGCTGGGGCTCTGGGGCGTGCTTTTCGAGCGAGTTCGGCTGCTTCCACTGCGCGCCGGCATGATCTGGTTCCTCATCGTGACCGTACTCTACAATAGCGCGCTGAGTCTGACCGAAATCTCGCGACAGCGCGCGCCCGGCTTGCAGGCCATGCAGTGGGTGCGGGAGCAATACGATCCCGAAACAGACGTGATCATCGCCGATTCCTATCGCAAGGTGAACCAGCTATTGTGCCTGGCCAACGAGGCAGGGATCAAAGACGCGAAGATTCGCGCCATCGGCTTGCCTTCACTTCTATCGGGCCATACGACACACGTTGCATCGTTGAGTGACAGCGACTTCATTCGCCGCGAGGATTGGCCAGCGTGCTCGTATCGACGAATCTGGCTCGTGTCGAAATCGCTTGAACGACGTTCGATTCCCTTGCCGCTCGGCATGAAAACGATCACACAGCGCCGTTTCACGCATGATCGTGACAACCGCACACTCAGTGAACGCGATCAGTACGTTGTCGTGCTCTACGCGCGACCAAGAGCCAAGACAGGGGAACCGCTAATGCACGCAAATGGACGCTAATGGAGCAAAGAACTCAGCGCGGCCTCAACACCGGATACTGCTGAACAATCTCTTCAATACCCATTCCCAACCGGTAGCACACAAGCACGGTGGCTACGCGGACGCGGGTTCCGACCACAATGGGCTGGCCCTGGCTTGGTGAAAAAGCCGAACATTGAGAGGACTGGGGCTGCCAGGTTCAGGTTGTTTGTTGCGTACTAGCGTGAGAAGATGTCGGGAAGAAAAGCCCCGACAGGGGCGCGCTATGATAGCCTACCCATGGAGCAAGGTCGTCGCGCATGCGGCGGACCTTGCGGAACCCAGGGAAAGACACCCACCCACGCACCGAAGGCCTGAAAGGCCGCGCTACGGACAGCGTCTAGCGCGGCCTTACAGGCCGCAGCTTTTCCTGGGCGGGTTCACCTAGGCCTCCGCCCGCCTTGCGGCGGGCTCCGACCTAGGCTATCTTAGCGCCGGCCTTTCAGGCCGAAGTGCTAGGTCCCGACTTATCTGACCAAGTTTGTCCCGGATTAGGTGTCTGACAATTTGGCTGGTCGGTAGAATTGACGCCGTTTAGGAATGCCGGCTAGTCGACGTCCCTGGGCGAACCGCTGTTGTAGAATATCCTCTGTCGATTGGGCACGAGGAGGCACTAGCGGTTCAACAGCCGGTAACTGTTCATTGCGGACGTGACGCTTTTTTGCCCGAGCTTTCGCTTGATTGGCTCGAAGCATGGCAAACGGCACCTGATCGGAAGACGTTCCACCAAGCGCTGTTTTTTGCCCGTCATCTTCTTTGCCCTTCTCTCCCGTTGCGCTCATGGACGACGCGTCTGGTGGTGCTCCTTGGAGGGCAATGAAAATGATGGGCAAAAAAGAACAGAACGGTCCATGTCCTTCTTGCCCGTGGCATTGCTGCCCTCGGCGGCTAGCCGTGCTGCTGGCCGCCGCATTGTTTGCCATTCACACCAGCCAGATCTATCCGGCCCGCGAGCCGAAGCCTCACGGCACGGAGTGCCGTGCCACACTGCGTCGGAATCAGACAAGCAAATTCACCCAAAGTACACCGCCGCTTCCAAGCCCTCATCCACAAATGTCGGTTATATCTCGCCCAGCTTCATGCGGTTAAACTGTTGCGGAACCGCTAATCACGCGAAGGAGTATCCATTGGCTTGAGGAGTTCACGTGGAAAGATAGGCGAAGAACAACGCTCCGCATCCTCCAGGTCACTTGATGCCCCGTTGTCGCCGCAGCATCCGCTGCACTTGCCACACGCATTACGAGAATCGCCACGCACCAAACCCCAAAACCGCAGCACGACATAGCCGAACGCCGCAATCACGATCAGCCCCGCAATGATCTCCTGCATGGTGGTACCTCTTGTTCTTTCACATGCGCCAACGCGAATGGCGCCAGCCGCGTCGCGGACTCAGCAGCTTGCCGCCGCCGCACATTTCGGCACGACGCACCGTGCCCCCCCTCACCCCAGCAACCAGCTGGCGATCTGGTACGTCAACAGCGCGCCGACATAAGCAAGGACCGTCATGTAGGTGAATGTCAGCAGCGGCCATTTGAAGCTGCCCGTCTCCTTCTTGATGACCAATAACGTCGCGGCACATTGCGCGCAAAGCGCATAGAAAACCATGATCGAAAGTGCCACCGGGATAGTGTAAACCGGCCGATCCGTGCCAGGCCACCTCTCGGCAGCCAACTTCTGTTTGAGCGTCGTGGACTCGGCCCCTTGGCCGTCACCCAGATTATAGATGACACCCATCGCACCGATCACGACTTCGCGTGCGGGAAACGAGGCAATCACGGCACAGCCGATGCGCCAATCCCAACCCAAGGGGCGAACCACCGGCGCGATCTGTTTGCCCAGATGCCCCAAGACACTCTGCTCCATGTACGCGCCGGCGACCCGGTTGGATATCGCGATCTCCAACGCGTCATGTTGTTCTTCCAAGTCGCGCAGCACACCAGAGGGTCCACGTTCACGCGACGATGCATCCCCTTGAGATCGCGCGGTTTCGATGCGCGCGTCAAGCAGCGTCAACTCCGCGGCAAACTCGGCCCGAACACGCGACTCCACTTCCGGCGAGTGCGGAAAGTACGCAGCCGCCCATACGATCACGGTCACGGCCAGAATCAGTGTTCCAGCCCCGCGCAAGAACGTCCAACACTGCTCGGCCACACGCATCATAACGACGCGTGGCGAGGGAACACGATAGTCGGGCAGCTCCATGACGAAGGGCGGCGTCTCGCCTTCCAACAGCGTTCGCTTCAAGAGTTTCGCCACGCAAATGGCCGTGAATATACCTAGCCCGTAAAGAGCGACAATGGTGATTCCTTGCAGTCCAAGCCAGCCGCCAAGAATCGAACGCTTGGGGATGAAGGCGGCAATCAGCAATGTGTAGATCGGCAGTCGAGCACTACAACTCATCAATGGAGCGACCAGGATCGTGACAAACCGATCGCGCCGATTCTCGATCACTCGGGTTGCCATGATCCCGGGCACCGCACATGCAAACGACGACAGTAACGGAATGAATGACTTGCCACTCAAACCAACACGCGACATGATCCCGTCCATCAGGTAAGCGGCCCGCGACATGTAGCCACAATCTTCCAGTATCGCCACAAACAGGAACAACATGGCGATCTGCGGTAAGAACGTCAACACCGCACCTACACCCGCCACGACGCCATCAGCAAGTAACGACTGCAGCACGCCAGGTGCCAGTGCCACGGTGATCGCATCGCCTACCGCCTTGACCCCACTTTCAATCGCGCCTTGCAAGGGCGCGGCCCAGGAGAAGATCGCCTGAAAGACAAGAACCATGAGGACAACAAAAATCATGGCGCCGCCAATGCGGTGCGTCACCACACGATCAATCCAGTCCGTCGCCGTCGTCCAATCCTGGTCAGGTTGCTCCTGTACACCATCCAGCAATTCGTCGATCCACCGATACCGACTGGCGGTCTCCACAGCCGGAATCGGATGCCCCTGCTCCGCCAGTCGCTTGCGCGCCGCGCGCACCTCGACAACCAAATGCGGATCGTCGCCACCAAAACCAGCATGCTCCAGATATCCGCCCGTATCCAACAACAGACGCTCCGCCAGGTAGCGAGGCACCTCCTCTCCCAACTGCTCGCTCCACACGCGCTGCAAGGTAACCACTTCGGCATAAAGAGCGTCCGGCAATGGGTGGTGCACCGAAGAAGATGGCGCGTCGTGCACCGTAATCAACGCACGCTTGAGCGTCTCAAGTCCGATCCGACGATGCGCCTGCAACTCGACGACCGGAACCCCCAGGCGTTGGCGAAGCAGCGCAACATCAATCTGGATCCCCCGCTCCCGCATGATGTCCATTTTGTTCAAGGCAATCACAAGCGGACAACCTATCTCAAACGCCTGGCTGACCACGTACAGATTCCGCTCCAGGTTGCTGGCGTCGACAACGCAGACGACCACGTCAGGAACTGGCACATCGTCGCAACGCCCCAATAGAGCGTCGACCGTGACCATCTCGTCCAGCGACCGAGGCGCCAGACTGTAGGTCCCCGGCAAATCAATGACCGAGAATAACTGGTCGCGATACTGCGTCTGGCCAACTTTTTTTTCGACCGTAACGCCGGGGTAGTTGCCAATGCGCTGAGCGGTACCAACCAACGCACTGAAGAGCGTCGATTTGCCAGTATTCGGGTTGCCTAGCAGAGCGACCGTCAACGCCGCTCCGGCAGTCGGTGTAGACATAGAGATGGGAGAATTCGGGGCCACGGGGCCGCGCAAGGAAACGCTCCCCGCACCGGCAGGCCACAGCTTAGAGCGGTGCTCCCGAAATCGCTATGTGGCGACAGGTGCGCCACGTACCAATACGCCGAGCAAGTCGCTGCAGCGGAAGCAGAGCCGATTGCCACCAGCTCGGATGATACACGGCCTGCCGTGTCGCACCACCTGCACCGTCATTCCCGGGCGCAGGCCCATCTCTTCCAACCGGCGTACGTGTTCGCAACACCCCACAAACTGGTCAATCTGTGCCGTTTGACCGGGTTGGAGGCTATCGAGAGGAACCAATTCGTAGGCGTGTGTTCGGTCTATCAAGGGTCGCGTTTCTATTGCAAATGAGACTAAATCTCAGAACCACTCTCTCTAGTCTATCGGCGCGCAGTTCAATCCGCAAGAACAGTTTGTGAAGTTAGGTGCACATTTTCCAGAGAACTCCTCATCGCGCCCCCACAATGGAACAGGTCCTCCTGGAGGCTCATTCGACCGGATCAACCCAGCCGGCAAGCGGTGCGCGTGGATTGAGTGGACGAGATGGACACACGGGACGCCGAGCGTGGGGGCCAAACCGCCCGTTTTTCGGCTGCCGTCGGCTTCGCGCTGGTGACGTTGTGCCGGCCGCGTTCCTTGGCGGGTCAGCCGTAACTCATTCGCGGTGGATAGGGTCGTGAACCGCCGCGCCGTCGGCGCGCGTCGTGGCGGCCTTGGAGGGATCTTGGGGAGCATCGCGGAAAGGATCGGAGTCGTGCTCGGGCCGTTTCCGTGAACTCACGGAACACTGGTCACTCATTCATGTGGAGACGCCAAACTTGGGAAGAATCCACATCTGCAGCACCAGCCAGAAGGCCAACACGCCCAGCATGACAGCAAAATCCACAACCAGCTCCTCTCCAAGGCGGTCAAGCCGCCCAACCCAAACGAGTTATGCGAGTCGAACCGGCGTGTTACTCGACGCCGACCCGCCCACGGCGCGCGTCACAAACGATGAAAAACGCCCAGCCGAAACGATTTTGCGGTTACCCACGAGATGCCGCCCTGCACATCGGCCCCGCGCATCGGCCCCGCGCATCGGCCCTGGAAACCACCGTGAACACAGGCTTACCGCAATAGTGCACACCCCCATTATACGCCAATTGGGGGTAACAGGCACCGAAGAAAAACATCCGTGGCACCCGTTCAACTGTCGCGCAAGACCGACCGACTGTCAAGCAGACCGCCGTCTCCGCAAACCGCGCTCACGCTTCACCATAGCCGTTCTCCGACCCGACATCGGGCCTGACCAGAAAGCCGAACACCGGGCAGACTGGGGCACGAGTTCGACACCGCCACGTCGCGAGCTTGGTAACAGTTTACCCAAATGAAGTTGAACGTGCATTGAGGTTTGGTTGGTTGTGGATCGACCCCCACCGCCTTGTGCGGTGGGTGAAGAAGTTTATTGGGCTAGAAACGACGCCTTCGCTGGTGGAGTTGTTGATCCCGTCTTTGTTCTGCGCGTGGATGGCCGCTGAGGTGCCGCGCGCAAGCATCTGGCAGCCGAGGGCAGCAATGCCACGGGCAAGGAGGATATTGACCGTTCTGTTCTTTTTTGCCCATCATTTTCTTTGCCCTCCAAGGAGCACCGCCAGAACGTCGTCCATGAGCGCAACGGGAGAGAAGGGCAAAGAAGGTTACGGGCAAGAAACAGCGCTCGGTGGAACGTCTTCCGATCAGGTGGCCGTTTGCCATTCTTCGAGCAAATCGAGCGAAAGCTCGGGCCAAAAAGCGTCACGTCCACCATGAACCGTTACCGATGGTCGCTGAACGATGCGCAAGAGAACGAGCTCTCTGCTTTCTGCCGTTAGTAGCACATGGCAGTTGGCGACGCCTGCAACGATTGTTTACACTGACGATAGTCTCTCGATCGGCACGCTGGCCGGCCTTCCAGAAATGGACTTGGCACGACCGGCGCAAGTTCATTCACTCCACACCCCTTGAGGTGCGAGCTCATGTATCGTCCATTACCCGCGCGCGGCGTTTTGTGTTTACTCGTCTTGCTGCTGGTCAACGTAGCCATTTCATCCGCCAAGGACGTTGTCCCGCTGGCGATCGGCGCGACCGCGCCAGACTTCGACCTCCCCGGCGTTGATGGCAAGAACCACTCGCTCAGCGAATTCGCCGACGCCAAGGTCCTGGTCGTGATCTTCACTTGTAATCACTGTCCGACGGCGCAAGCCTACGAAGATCGGGTCATCAAGTTAGCTCACGATTTCAAAGACCGTGGTGTCAAGGTAGTTGCCATTTCCCCCAACGATGCTCAAGCCGTTCGGCTGGACGAGCTCGGGTATACCGATCTTGGTGACTCACTTGAGGACATGGAACTTCGAGCAAAGGAAAAGAAGTTCCTATTCCCCTATCTGTACGATGGTGACAAACAGCAGGTTTCACGTGCCTTCGGGGTATTGGCAACGCCCCACGTGTTCATTTTCGACGAAGCGCGCACATTACAGTATGTGGGAGCCGTGGATGATAACGAGCGTGCGGCGCCGAAAACACATTACGCGCGCGACGCGATCGAGGCCCTTTTGGCTGGCAAACCCGTGCCTCGGCCTACCACACGCGTCTTCGGTTGCTCGACGAAATGGGCTACCAAGCGAGCAAGCGCGCGGCAATCGATCGAGAAATGGAATCAAGAACCGGTAACACTCAGCAAGATTGACGCTGCGGGCATTCAGGCGCTCGCTCAAAACAAGACCGACAAGTACCGCCTCATCAACGTTTGGGCCACCTGGTGTATCCCTTGCATCAACGAGCTGCCGGAATTCGTAACGATCAACCGCATGTATCGCAAACGCCCTTTTGAGCTGATCACGATCAGCATCGATTCGCCCGATTCGATGGACCAGGCACTCAAGACACTCAAGCGAAAGCACGTCGCAGCCACCAACTACCTTTACGACTCGGAAGACCGCGACGCGTTAGCCGAGGCTTTGGATACGAAGTGGCAAGGGCCGATCCCCTACACGATACTGATCGCGCCGGGTGGCAAGGTCATCTATCGAAAACTCAACGCCATCGAGCCGTTGGAATTAAAACGGGCAATTGTCGAACAATTGGGGCGCACCTACAAGTGACTCCATGCGTATAGGTAGGAATACCGAGTAAGCTGTTGACCGATGTCGTCCTTGGCGAAACCGGCCCTGATTACGCGCACCAAGCGATTCAGAAACCGCAAGACAACCGTATTGCCGCAAACGGTCGTCACGATTCCACGGTTGCCGAAAAACGGTGCACGTACTCTGGCAAGTCGTTATTGCGCAGCATTCTATTGGCCCGATTAAAAGGAGAATCATCATGGCCGAAAACCTGGAAATCGTCGCGGAAGGCAAACGGCTCCACGTCAAAGTTTCAGGCAAGCTGAACAAGGAAGCCTACGAGACCTTCGTGCCCACCGTGGAACGCCTGATCCAGGAGCACGGTAAGCTGCGCATTTTAATGGAAATGCACGACTTCCACGGCTGGACCGCCGGTGCCTTGTGGGAAGACATGAAATTCGACTTCAAACACTGGAGTGACATTGAGCGTCTGGCGCTGGTCGGCGAATCGAAATGGGAGCAAGGAATGGCGATTTTCTGCAAACCGTTCACGACCGCCAAGGTCCGGTACTTCGACCAGACAAGTTTGAGCGATGCGGAAGCCTGGATCGCCGAAGACTGACCATGACAGACACACGAATCGTTGCTTGCCGCCGCGTAACAAGCCGCACACTGACACACCCTCACCGGCGCCGAAACCGGGATATCGCGGCCTGCGCCCTGGCGGCACTGGCCGTGATCGCTTCCGTTGCAACTCGAACGGCGACGGCCGCCCAACTTCGAGCTGGAACCGCAAAAGTCGACATTACCAATACGCAAGCCGGGCCGGTTAACGGTCGCCTGTATGCTCGGGCTTTGGTACTGACCGATAGGACTGCCACCGTTGCCATCGTCTCGATCGATGCCGTAGCGATCGGCGAGATCGGGCATATCGACAACGGTTACCTCGATCGAGTCCGTTCGGCGATCAAGAAAGAACTCGATATCGACTCCACCAATGTGCTGGTCAACGCCAGCCACTGTCACGGTGTTGTCTGCAAGGACGTCGACCTGCGAACGATCCAGGCCGTGCGTGAGGCTGCGGCGAAAATGGTTCCCGTACGAATCGGGACCGGCGTGGGACACGAGAACCGAATTATGGAAAACCGCCGCTTGCAACTCAAGGGCGGTAAGGAAGCAGACGTACGGCACGCCTACGCGCTTCCGCCCGATGAAACCGTTGTCGCAATCGGACCGGTCGACCCGGAGATCGGCGTCCTTCGCGTTGACCGGGAGGATGGGCGTACGCTGGCGGTCGTCTACAACTTTGCGTGCCATCCGATTCAGGGAGTTCCCGGTGGAGAAAACACTGCGGACCTCACCGGGTTTGCCAGTCAGGCAATTGAAGAGAACTTGAGCGAGGGGACGGTCGCATTGTTCCTGCAAGGGTGTGCAGGCGATATCAATCCAGCTTGGTACAAAGATGTCGATCACCCCCGCGACGCGGAACCACTGGGAAACTTGCTGGGCCTCAGTACGCTACGTGCGTTACGAAAAGTGCGTTGCCAGAAAGAGACGCGTTTGAAAGTCCTTAACGAGACGCTTGATCTACCTCGCGCCAACCTTGCACCCCACATTGCCCGGTTGGCCGCAGAGCAAGAACAGTTACTTCGTTCGCTGAAGGGGACAAGTCTCAACCTGAAGACATTCATCCCATTGGCCGTCAAATACCACTTGTCAGATGCGTTTCCATCTTACTATTCACACGGCTACCTTCGCGACGAGGCGATTGGGCAAGGAAACTTGAAGAAACTGGATGCGGACAATCGCCGCAACATGCAGCGTTACACCGATAATATCCTCGTTATGGAACAACTGACGAGGCTGCAAGCGAACCTCGCGCTGTTGCGCAAACATCAAGCCGACAATTTGGCTGCGGCGAACAAACCGATCCGAGTCGAATTGTTGGGCGTGCGAATCGGCGACTTCGTGTTGTTGACGTTCCCCGGTGAATTGACCGTGCAGATCGGCCTGAACATCAAGAAACGCTCACCTCACCCACTCACTTTCGTTGCCGGTTATACGAATGGCTACATCTACTACGCGCCAACCGCTCGGCAACTTCGCAACGTCGGTGGAGCTCAGGAAGATAGCGATTGTTTACTGGCCCCTGAATGGCAGCAGTTGTACGAAGATAAAGCCGCCGAGATGCTAAAGAAGCTGTAAAAAGAACACGGTCTTGAAAGGCGCGCGGCCAAGGTTGGAGCAAACCCCGTCTTGATTCGGCCTCAGCAAAGCGACGACTCATGGAAAACCTTACGTTCGACCGACGAAGGGCGAAGGGCGCGTTGCTGGTAGCTGACCAGTCATGCCTTCCACCGGGACAAGCCCGGGCTGTCAGAACATTGGGGTTGACGCTGATTGCGTTTTAGCCGGCTTTTGTGCCGCCCTTTCAGGGCTTGGGACACGTTCGCGGGCGCTTACCCAGGGCGGCGTCCGCCTCCGGCGAACTCTGCCCTGGGCTGATATAGGACTGCCCCTATCGGGGCGAAGAACCAAGACGAAAAAGGCGTCTGCAGGGGTACAGAAACTACCCAATTCAAAAATGCTAATATTGCCCACAACCCCAATCTTTTAACACGCCGGGACAAGCCCGGTCGGAGGGCGTTTTC
>JAJRVM010000057.1 GCA_024277285.1 Planctomycetota bacterium | reverse complement strand
CCCGCTTGCGTCGTAATCACCTGCTGGGGCCCAAATGCGCCGGTACCGGTGTTCTCGTACCAGGCAATCTTGTTGTCATAAGCAGACGCCGAGAGGACATCCAGGTCCCCATCGCCGTCCACATCCGCCGCATAGACAGACCGCGCACCGCCCGCTTGCGTCGTAATCACCTGCTGGGTCCCAAATGCGCCGGCACCGGTGTTCTCGTACCAGGCAATCTTGTTGTCATAAGCAGACGCCGAGAGGACATCCAGGTCTCCATCGCCGTCCACATCCGCCGCGTAGACAGACTGGGCACCGTTGGCCCATGTCGAGTTTGAGATGATATCGTTGGACACAAACGCAACGGCACTCAAGAGCAGCCGGCTTTCATATTGCTCATGGAACAGCCGCGTTTTGGTACGATGTTGTCGGCGCAACATTGTTGGTGTCCTCCCCGGTTTCACGTTGGGATATCCTTTACGTTGACCGAGCGTCATTATCGGCGGCTCAGCTTGTTGATGCCAGCAGATTTCCGTAAGTTGTTCTCGGCAAGCTGCCAAGAGAAAAAGAAGAACCGAGTGTCATGCCCTGTGGAAAAGGGGTGACCCGATCGCTGCCGCCGAGCTCGGAGCGCGCGGAGACGTCTTGTGGGGTGTCGACTGAGTTGGCGGGCCGGGTCCCTTCAGCCTCCCCGGCTCCCCGACGCCGGCGGGCCGTTTATGCCACCCTAACCGACCGCTCACGCGTGTCGGCTCGCCATACATCGCGGTCGGGTTCCCGTATATCAGGTTCACAGGTGGCGGATTCGCCGCCTTGATCGAAGTTCCAGAAATCGCGTTCGAAGACTGTCGATGGCGGTTGCCAGAAAGATCAGTGACGCGGTTGCAAGAGGGTAGATGTAGGGATCTGCGTTGGCGAAGTTCAGCGACGAGCTAACGACGCTCACGAAGACCGCACCGAAAACCGCTCCCCAAACATTGCCGCGTCCACCGAACAGACTCGTCCCCCCAAGGACTGCAGCGGCGACCGCCGCAAACTCTACGCCCGTACCGAAGGTGTTCTGTGCCGCGCCTTGCTGGCTAAACGCGAGGAAACCGGCAAGTCCCGCGCAGGCTCCGCAGATCATGTACACGATGAACGTCACCCTTGCCACGTTGATGCCGGCTTTCGTGGCGGCTTCTGGATTCTCGCCGATGGCATACACCTGACGACCCGTTCCCGTGTGCCGAAGAAACATCCACGCACATGAGACCAGTGCCACAAGGACCCAGATTGCAAGTGGGATACCGAACAGTGCTGCGCGCTCCAACTGAGTGACCGTGTCGGGCGCGATGATCGCTTTCGTCTCCGTCAGTCGCTTTCCGACTCCGCGCAGTATGAACATCGATGCCAAAGTGACAATAAACGGAGCGACGCGAAACGCGTTGACGATCAGCGCATGGATCCAGCCGACCAGTACACCTGTAGTAACGCTGGCGACGCACGCCACGGCAACCGGAACGTCCTTCAGAAACAGTCCAGCGATGACCACGGACAAGTACATGGTCGCCCCCACGGCCAAGTCGATCCCAGCGGTCAATAGGACGAACGTCATTCCTATTCCGACAATCGCAACAGGAACCGACTGTTCCAGGATATCCATCAGATTCGCGGGATCGCGAAACTGAGGCTGATACGTGCAGATCGCCACCAGCAGGACGCAGAACACCACGGCAGGTGCAAACTGCAGAACGATGGAACCGGCATTGATGGGAGATCGATTCACGGCGTAGCGACCTCGCGATTCCACAAGGCTGCGTGCATGATGCGTTGGGTATCGAATTCCGGACGAGTGAACTCGGCGGAGATTTCACCACGATTCATCACGAGGATTCGGTCGCACAGGCCTATCAATTCTTCCGTTTCCGACGCGATCACGAAAATCGCCGATCCCGATTCGGCCAACTCAACGATCGACCGATAAATCTCTTCTTTGGCCCCGATATCGACACCGCGCGTCGGCTCGTCCAAGATCAGTACCGATGGACGTCGCATCAGCCACTTCGCGAGGACGACTTTCTGCTGATTGCCGCCGCTAAGGTTTCGCACCAGCTTGCCCCAGGGTGATTCGTGACCGAGTCCTGCCTTGTGAGCGCTTGCATCCGCATCGGCACTCAATCGCTTTCGGTCGAGCATTCTGAAGGGCGCTGTGGAATAATCGGCAAGTGAAGCGACGGCGACGTTAGGACGGATGCGCGCCGGAAGTAAAAGGCCCTCGGTTCGCCGGTCCTCGGTGACAAACGCCATTCCCGCATCGGCGCACGTCTTTGGCGTCGGTCGGTGGAGTGGTCGGCCGGCAATGGCAATTTCGCCTGATTGGAAAGGATCGAGCCCAAACAGAATGCGAGCCAGCTCCGTGCGGCCGGACCCCATCAATCCCGCGAGCCCAACGATCTCCCCCTCCCCGATCTGGAGGTTGATGTCCTCCACAAACCCTGGTCGCGTCAGGTGTGATACGCCAAGGCGAGCGGCAGATGATAATATACCCGTACGATGGACGTCCTCGTCCGTCGAATCCAACGGCGACGGACGAGGACGTCCATCGTACGGTATGCTCGCTCGTCTAAGTGAGCACTCCTGCACCGCCGGCCGTTGGCGAGTCGGGAAGAGCTGGCTGATCTCTCGGCCGACCATGTGATGTACCAGTTGCTCGATCGAAGTCTCGGAGGCGCCGCACTTGGCCGACACACTTCCGTCCCGTAACACGACGATCGAATCCGCCAGACGGATGACGTCCTCGAGAATATGGCTGATGTAGATGACGGCCAGACCTCGCTGCCGCAGTCGCTCAATGATCTCAAACAGTCGATCGCATTCTCGCTCCGTCAGCGACGTTGTCGGCTCATCAAAGATCATCAGTTTTGCGTCGGCGCGAAGCCCCTTGGCGATCTCCACCATCTGCCGCTCGCCTTGGCTTAGTTGACTGATCTTCGTTTTCGGGTGCTGCGGCAACTCGATCAGATCAAGCAGATCGCGCGTCTTGGCCCGCACACGTCGACGGTCGATCAGGGGCAACCAACGAGCCATCCGTGGAAAGCCGTCGATATAGAGGTTCTCCTCGATCGTGAGATTCGCAAACAGATTCAGCTCCTGATGGACAAATGCGATTCCGGCCTGTGCCGCATCTTGCACACAACTTGGCTCGTACACGTCTCCATCGAGCGTCATCGTTCCACTTGTCGACGGAACGACACCGCCGAGGATGTTCATGCACGTCGATTTTCCCGACCCATTTTCGCCGATGAGTCCCAAGACTTGTCCCGCGTTGATCTCGAACGAAATGCCACGCAGCACCTCGACCGAATTGAATCGCTTGTGGACGTCTTGAAACGTGAGCGAGGACATCGTTTAACTCGACTGTGTCTGTGTCTGCGTTTATGTCACGGCAAAGCGTAATCGAAGTGCATCGAGTATCGCGGCGACGAGAATGACACTGCCCTTGCAAATCATGACGATCTCATCCGGAAGCCCCTGCATCGTCAGACTTGTGTCGATCAAGACCAAGAAGAGAACGCCGAACACCGTCCAAGTGATTCGTCCTTTCCCGCCGAACAGACTCGTTCCACCGATCACGGTCGCCCCGATAATATCAAGTAACTTATTGGTTGCCAGCTTAGGATCACCCGTTTCCTGCTGAGCGGTCAACATGACGGCTGCCGTCGCCGCGAGGGCTCCGCCGAGGACGTACGCGAGGCAGATCGTCCGGTGCACGTGAACGCCCGACACGCGTGCCGTGTTCGAATTCATGCCGACGGCGAACAAAGAAGCCCCGAACACCGTGCGATGGAGCAGGATGTTCACGCCGAACAAAACCACAATGGTCAGCCACAAATGGTTCGGCACCAGCGGAATCGATTCACGTGTGAGCAGCTTAAACACGCGCGGTAGGCCGGCGATGCTGGTGGTCGCCGACACGTTACTTGTATAAAGAATCGCGGCGCCGGAGAAAAACATCCCGGTTGCCAAGGTGACGAGAAAGGGTGGCATCCGAAGTGTCGCGACGCTCAGTCCGTTGATTCCGCCAATCATCACACCGACAAGCAGCATGGCGAGAATCGCCAGCGGAACGCCTAACCAGGGATTGGGCACGAACCCTGTCTCACTCATAATGCTCGCCCCCACCACGGAAGCGAATGCGATGGTCGCGGTGAGAGAAAGATCAATACCGGCGCTGATCAGAATGATCATCTGGCCGACCGCCACCACCACCAATGGGAGCATCGTCGTGATGACATTGCTCAAGCTCCATACCGACAGCCAACCGGGCACGACGGGAATCACGACGACGAAGTAGGCGACGCAGAGCCAGCATACGAGATACTCCGAAAATATCGCTCGCCGAACCGTGTTCACTGCTCCAACTCGCCATGGCCCTGCCCTGCGAGCCACATGGTGTAGCCCCACATTCGGTCTCTCTTCTCGTCGAGATTGTCCTGATGAATTACGAATCCGGGGTCTTGAATGATCTTGGGATTGGTCTCACCTTCCGTCTGACTCAACTTGCCACTTGCCATGTCAACAATGGCATCGACACACAGCTCGGCCTCGTACTCCAAATCCTGAATTCCATCTGCGTCCAGGTACTTATCACGCAATAGCTCATAGGCCACTTGGTCTCCGTCGAACCCACCGAAGACAATATGTTCGGGGTCGTCGACGGTGCGGTACCGATTCTTGGCTTTCAGCACCTGGATGATCTGCGGAAACATAAAGTCAGATGAGGTGAACAGGAAGTTAATATCGGGATTCGCATTGAAGGCGTTCGTCAGTCCGGCATAGGCCTTGTCGGCGTTCCATTCGGTTGGAATTCGAGCGACTACTTTAATGAAGTTCGAGTGCTGATCGACAACATCAAAGAACCCATCGCGTCGAGCGATCGCGTTGTCGTCGCCAAGGTGTCCCATCAAGATGGCCGCCTTATAGGTACCGCTTCGCTGTCGCGCGACGTCCACCATGCGCTGCACTGTCGCCCGCGTGATCTTCCGATTGTCAGCCCGAATCGCGATAGAAAAGGCATCACTCTCTGCCGGAGCGCGATTGAAGCTAACCACAGGAACGTTCGCGGAATTGGCCGCCCGAATCGCGGGAATCACCGCATTCGAATCGGTGTGCACCAAGATGATTCCGGAAACACCACGGGCGATCATCGACTTGACCTGGCTCAATTGCTTGGAATCATCCTGTCCCGAGATCGCTTCGGTCACCGCGAAGTCCCGGGCCTTGAGCTTGGAAACGATCGCATCGTGACTAGCGATCCAAAACGGCGTGTACAAACCATCGAATAGCACGGCAATCGTTTTCTTACCGGCGTCCTCTGAGCGGTTACATCCACCGAGCGCCGTGGCGGCGATGGATGTCAGCGTGCCTGTTGTAAACTGCCGTCGAGTAATGCGCATCTGCTCGCCTTTCATTCCGTCGTAATACTGGCCACACTGGCCTTTAGGTTCGGCGCATCGAACACCTTGCGCCAATCCGCCTGGAAGATGTCTTTCTTCGCTTCTTCGATCGCACGTTTGCAGCCGGCGGAAAAATCCCACTCGATCTCGTCAAACAGTATGGCCAGCTCGACATTGATATGCCCCAGCAGAAAATCTTTCGCGGCGTCGGCGGGAACACCTCGTTTGATCGCTTCGTCCATCGCTTCGCGAATCACGGTCAAGCAAGTCGCGGCAACCGTTTCAGAAAGTGCCGGTTCAAGCATCGCCATCTGTTCAACGGTCACTCGATGAGATCGTAGAATCGGTCCCCACAGCGTCGATGCGATCCGCTCGCCCAACTGATAGTCTTCTTCCGTTCCTTGTGCAAGCGCGCAGACAATCGCCTGCTTGGCGATCCCACTGCCAAAATAATCCCTGCGGGCTTCTTTCGTTGTCTCGTCGTTGAACACGGGCGGGTGCGAAGGATGGGCCACGAAAACCGCAATGTCGTCACGAGCTGGAATTCTGCCGGCGTACGGCGCTGCCGGATCGAGACACATGAGCAACGAACCTGAGCGGAGCTTTGCTGTGATCTGAGCGGCGACTTTCCCGATCACTTTATCCGGAATGGCCATGACCGTGGCATCGGCCTGACGGATCGCTTCGTCCAGCGGGACAGCGGTCGTGCCCCGGTCACGAAGCTTCTGTTCGCCTTCACCCGACGCCTCGACGTGCATCACTTCAAATTCGTCGGGATGTCGAGATAGCGTATTACTGGCCCGTGTGCCCATGGCGCCAGCGGCACCGAGCAGAGCGACTCTTGTTGCCATCGTATTCTCCTATGGTTTTCCGTTGAGGACGGTTTTGAAGAAATCGTCGTGCCCCACTTGTCCGCCTTTGAAGGTAATCTCGAGTCCATCGACCGCTTTGTTCCGACTGCTCGCGACACAAAGCGGCGAGCCTGGAGCCAAGGGGCCCACGACCTCCAATGCTTCAATATCGACATGCCGCGCGACGTGACCCGACGTATCGCCGCCTGTCACGGCAACCCGAGCTAACCGGTGTCGACTTAGCGTACCATGTAACGCGCGCCCAAGCATCGTCCCCAGCTCGGCAGCGGAAGCACGCGTTCGCTCGATTCGGACGTCCGACGGGCCTCGGCAGGTGTGAACGACGACCGAACGCCCCTGTTGAAGTAACGGCACCGTCGCATCGACGACCCGGTCGATTTCTCTTTGACGTGCGTTCGTGTCGTGAGCCTGCGTCGTATCTACCGCGACTTCCGCAAATCCGTTCCGAATCGCCCATTCGATCTGCCGATCCGTGACCGGAGAACAGCTACCGGATAGGACGAGCGTCTGAGGACGCGGCTCTCCGACTGCGGTCCAATGAAACTCCGTAGGGACGAGGCCCGATGCCTTCCAGTGGGCGGTCAACGCATATTCAACTCCTGACGAGCCGGCCACGAACATTGGACCCGATTCCTGCTGCCTCATCTTCCACAGAATGCCGCCAATCGTCACGAGGTGGTCGTCGGTCAGCGTGTCAAACAGCACGATACCATCTTGTTCGTCCGCGCCGAGTTGCTGCCAGTCCGACGCCTCCGAATTGAGACTTAGCACGTCGATTAAGCGAACGGGTCGGTCGGTCTGTCGCGACAAATGGACACGCAGATCGGACTCGTCCATCGGTGTCACAGGATGACACTTCATGGTCGGGTGACGATCGAGGCGATAGGGTGCGCTATCCAGGCCGGATCGCGCGAAGAGATTTCCGAACACGCAAAACCGCTGTAAGACGGGCGCTCCAACGACAAGTGGGCAACATCGGTTTCGGAAGACGCGTTGCCCGAGTTCGATCGCGCGACCGATGCTACCGACGTTCGGGCTTGAGTCGAACGTCGAGCAGACTTTATAGTGGACGATTGCCGGCTCGAGTCGACCAAGCGTCTCGAAGGCGACCGGCAGCTTGTCGTCCATCTGATCCGGCGTCATCGCACGGCTGTTCCCAGCAATCCCGACGGCTTGCACGTGCGCGTATCGGCGAAGCAACGTGTCGGTCGGCGGCTTGACGAACAACACGGTTTCGATCCCGCCATAGGCCAGAGACTCCATGACGTCCGTCGACCCCGTGAAATCGTCTCCGTAGAACGCAAGTAGCATGCTGATCGTTGGCTCCCTAACTTGACGCTATTTTGTGTGAGCAAGTCGCCCGTAGAACGCGATCGACTCGCGCAGCTCCTGATGCGTCTGCGCGTAGTCGTGCAAATCAACTCCCTGCGCGGCCGCCTCCCACGCTTGCTGAATCGCCAACACTCCCGAGACCGGCCCGCTCGGATGACCAATAATTCCGCCGCCCGCAAGGTACATCAGATCCATCGTACCGGTCTGGCGATAGGTCTCGGGCGCTTGCCCACCCCACTGCCCGGACGAGACGACGGGCATGGCAAGATAACCTCCGAACATTGGTGTGAGACAAGCCTTGATCGACCGCACCACCGACTCATCCGACTCACAGAACTTGTTCTTCAGTCCGTTCACGTGCAAGTGGTCGACGCCGGCAAGTCGCCAAAACTTTTGGTAGGCCGTAAACTCCATCCCCAAGGCCGGATGTCGGCTGTACATTCCCCAACCGTTGCGATGACCGTGAATCGGAAGTTGACAGTGACGGCGCAGATGATCGACGCCGACGTGCCCAACGCTATTCAGACTCACCATGACACACGTCCCACCCGCCTTGAGCACCGTGTCGTGATGCTCAATCATCTTGTCTAGCTGGTCACTAATATTGAAAGCGAACATCACCTTGCGGCCCGTTCGATCCGCCAGTCGGTTGATAGCGTTCATGACTGCCGTGACTCGCTTTGCCAACGGAGCGTGAGGCGGATTGGCCGTCAGCTCGTCGTCCTTGATAAAGTCCAATCCGGCCTGGCCCAGGGTGGTGACCAGACTGGCGGTCGCCTCCGGAGTGAGCCCCACGCTCGGCTTGACGATCGTCCCGATCAGAGGGCGATCGAGGACGTCGATCAGCTTACGAGTTCCCATGACGCCGAATTGGGGACCGGGAAAGCTCGCCGCCAACGCCTCTGGAAACTCAACATCAAGCAGTCGCAAACCGGAAATCTGCCGCAACTCGAATAGATTGCCGGCGACCGTGGAAATGAGGGTGGGAAGATTCGGCCCCATGCTCTCGAACGAAAAACTGATTCGTGCACGGCCCACTTGATAGCCGTGCCCCACGTCAGCCGGCTTAGCCGCTCCAGGGAGCGACGGTTCGGCCCGTGTTTCGATCAGCTCGACCGACTCCACACGTGCCGCAAATCTCTCACGAAGTTCATCCGTCTCACCCGGAACGCGTGTAAACGTGCCTGTCGACTGTTCACCCGCCATGCACGCCGCCGCATCGGGCAGCGGAATGGGTGTCTCCAATAGATATTCGGCAATTACTCTTGTGTTCATGACAACCGTACGACCTTGTTTTCCTTCGCTGATTCGTAACTACCGTAGACAAGTCGTAGCGTGTTCAAGTTGTCGTCAACCGTGGTCTCGGCAACTCCTTGCCCTGTCAGACCGCTCAGAAGGTTTCGATTGCATGAAACCATACTGGAATGAACCACGTCATGCGTTCGTTCGGCCCAGGGATAGATCGGCGGAGCATACTGGTTCGACACCGTCCCTTGCTCCGTCGTAACGTGAATCCAGTAGTCCTTGACCAACTCTGCCGAGCCCTCGTTGCCTTCGACCGTCACGAAGGTTTGCGGAAAGCTCTCGTCCTTCATGCGCGTCGCGTAACTCATTTCATTGACAACCAACACGCCACTGTTCATCTGAAGGACGACCGTCGCCACGTCTTCGCCTCGAATGTCCGGGTTGACGCGCTGAATCGAACAGAAGAGCGACAGGGCGTCTCCGAAAAGAAATCGTGCAACATCCAGGATATGCGTGCCGACATCCGTTAGCATGAACCGATCAAGGTCTGCCAAATACGGCTGCTTTTCGAAGACGGGGAACGAACTGCAGAACTGCACACGCGCACGAAACGGCTTACCGATCTGGCCCTCATCGACGATTCGTTTTAGCTCCCGAAGCGGTCTCTGCCAGCGAAAGTTTTCGTGAACGAGCAGGCGAGTGCCAGCCAAGCCACACGTGCGCTGCATGCTTTCCGCGTCCGCAAGGTTTGCAGCGAGAGGCTTTTGGCAAATGGCGTCTATTTCGTTGGCCGCCACTATTTCAACAACCGACTTATGCGTCTGCGGACTCGTAATGATGTCGACGAAATCAAGCTGTTCGGCCGCAAGCAACTTCGCCGGATCATCGTGAACCGACTCAATGTCGTAGGTACGCGCTAGTTGGCGCGCCTTGGCGAGGTCCACGTCGCAGATCGCAACGCACTTCGCGTCCTTGATCTCGCCCCAGGCGGCCAATTGGTACTTGGCCCAAAAACCGGCGCCGATGATCGCGAAGTTTTTCATCGAGATTCCCTGTCAAAGCACGTGGTCAAAGTATGTGGTCAAAGTATGTGGTCAAAGTATG
>JAJRVM010000056.1 GCA_024277285.1 Planctomycetota bacterium | reverse complement strand
ATGGTCAATGTCGACAGATTCGCCTGCGAGTGAGGCGGCAAGGTGTGGGGATGCCGGAAAGGGGTACGTCGCTCCACAGGTTGTTTGTTGTAGATCTTCTGGCAGCAGTTCCGATCCAATCAGGCGGCGATGAACGCGAATATCGTCACTGTCACCTACGCAGCCGGTTTGAACCAATTTTTGCGTGATGGTGCGACAGCCTTGCTCTTGGAACCAGGCGGCCAACATTCCAGTAGTGACGGTCTTGCCGATCTCGGTATCGATTCCGGTCACAAAATACAGCATTGCGAGGTTCGCTCCCGGTGCCCAGCTCACGTTCTGTGTCGGCGCGCGACGATAGTGATGGGGTGGTAAGTCAATGGAACGCGGTTGCCGTCGCGAAACCGAGACTCATAGAGGTCGCAAAACTCGCGGAACGCGCGCGGTGACCAAGAGCCACGTCGCAGACCGTTGACACCGGTCCGTTTCAAGTGTTGTAGCACGGCGTAAGCGGTTTTGAAAGAGACTGTGCGGATGCGCTCGTCACGCACGAGAATGCTGGTGTCTGCTGCCAGTTGTGCTTCGATTTCACTCAGTGAAAGATAGTGTAGTGCGGTACCGGTGAGCTGCCGTGTCTCGCTCAAGTTGCTTGGACCGAAAGTTGCGATCGCCAAAAGCCCGCCCGGTCGAACGGCAGCGATCATGCGTCGGAGCATCGTGTCGGCATCGGCGGCCCATTGTAATACCGCGTTCGAGATGACCAGGTGTTGATTGGCCGGTAAGGTGACCGATTCCATATCACCCGGGAGCCGAGCAATCTGCAGCTCTGGCTGGGCACCGGCGCAACGCGCTGCGAGCGCGTCGAGGTCGGGTACGATATCGTTGAGGACCAGCCGGCGGATGGCAAATTGACGGACCAGCAAGTCTGTCAGCAGGCCCGTGCCACAGCCCAACTCCAGGACGTTGTCAAAGGCCTGCGTTGTTGCCGCGTCGGCGACGTACTGCACCAAACGCTGGGCCATTTCACGCTGGACAATCGCCGCGCGATGATACGTCGCAGTGCTGCGCGCGAATCGCCTTGCCACCAGTGTCTTGTCGCTCAAAGGTTGGTCCATCGCAGTCGGCTGTTAGATGCCCAGCGTTTCCAGTCGTAATCGTGCATTGCCTTGAAACGGTTCGTTGCGGTGCATGGCACAAACAGCGTAAGTAGGCTTCTTGTATCTGTTTAGTCGATTGCAGCGTTTGACTAAGTCAGGGACCCCTACGGGCTTGCCCCGTAGGGGAACGAGTTTTGCCAGCTAAGACGGGGGAAGGTGTCGTTTCTACCTCATCCTTTTTCACTGCGGTTCGGTCGCCAGCAACTCGTCCCACGAGTTCCACACGTGGAAGGGGTAGTGTGATGCGGCGATTGTCTGGAAGGGAATTCCAAAGTGCTCCCAGCAACGCTGTTGGTTTTCGGGCAGAATGATCCTGTCTTTGCTGCCAATGAGTGCCCGCCGAAAGTGGCATTCGCGTGGCGTGGCCAGTTGTCGCAAGTCGTCAAGTTCTTCCACGATACTGGCCAAGTCGCGTTTGGGCGAGTGGTCGAAGAAGTCCTGACGAGCGGCTTTGCCAAGGCACATGCGACGCACGAATTTCGTCCACCCATCTTCGTGCAGGTTCGCGGCGGTGGCGTCGAGCCAGCGTTTCGGGATGCCCATGTGTTCATCTTCGGGAGTCACGGTGCCATTGATCGCGACCGCGTCGCGTAGTGGCCAATGGCTGCGCGCCATGATCTGATTGGCTATGGCGCAGCCGAAAGACCATGCGACGACCGTTATATCGCGGTACGCTCCCAATGTGGTCAGTGTCTCCTTCGCCGTATCCGCGGGCAACATCGAGTCGGGATGCGCGTTTCCATGGGGCTGGGGTTGGCTGACCCGATAGTCGTAACAGACACACACGTCATATGCCGAGCTCGTCAGACGCTGGAAGGGCTGGATGTCCATGCCCCAGCCGGCAAAAAAAACGAGTGCTTGCGGCCGATCGTCGCGCTGTAACCAGACGGTCTTCACATGCTTTCCTTCAGCTTCAAGGTGTCGGTGGCCAACTCGACCAACTCGCGCGAGTTCATCATCGCTCCCAACGAGAAGCGTAGCCGCGCGGTCCCTTCGGGTACCGTTGGCGGGCGGATGGGTGGGACCCAATATCCCCGTTCGCGCAGACGTTGTGAAAGGAGGACCGCCGCGTGGTCCTCGCCGACGACCAACGGAACGATGTGTGAGCCCGGTCCGGCGGCCCCCAACGCTTCACGGAAGATATGCACCGAGTCGCGCAGCTGTGCGCGTCGGTCGCTGGCGTCGAGAGCTCGTCGCAAAACGAAAACGGTCCACCACACGGTGACGGGCGGCAGGGCGGTCGTGAAGATCAACGAGCGGACGGTGTTTATGAGGTACTCTCGCACCGTCGGGGCGACGATGGCAAACGCTCCGGCGGACGCCAACGCTTTGCCGAACGTGCCGACCAGGATATCGACTTCGTTGTCCAGTTTCAGCTCTTCGGCCAATCCCAGGCCCTGTGCACCACGCACACCGACTGCATGTGCCTCGTCCACGTACAGAATCGCTCCGTACTGGCGTTTTAGATCCACCAGCGTTGCCAGGTTGGCAGCGTCGCCGTCCATGCTAAACAACGACTCTGTGACAATGAAAATACGCCGCGCGTTCTTGGAACGTTTGACAAGCAATTCCCTCAAATGGTCCATGTCATTGTGGCGATAGCGTGACCACTGCGCGCGGCTTAGCCTGATCCCGTCGATCAGGCTGGCGTGAACGAGTCGGTCGGACAAGATCCAGTCGTCGCGGCCGGTTAACGCGGGCAAGATGCCGATGTTGGCATGGTAGCCGCTGTTGAACACCAACGCGCGGCGGTTGGCACCATATGATTCGGCGAGCAGTGTTTCCAGTGCCGCCAAGGCGGGATGCTCGCCGCCCAAGAGACGCGAGGCCGATGCGGTGAACGAAACGCGTTCGAGCAACTGTTCGCCAGCCAATGCCTCGGCGAATTCCTGGTGAAGTGCCAAGTTACTGCCGAAACCGAGGTAGTCGTTGGACGCCAGGTTCAAGTAGCTGCGATTGTCGACCTGGATGCGATGCGCCGGGTGCGGCGACACCGTCCGCAGTTGCCGCTGGCGACCGCGCGTTTCCAAACGCTCAAGGTCGCTGGCTATTTCCGCAAGCCAAGAGGGAGTCGGGTCGGTCATGAAAACGCCTGGGATGAAAGAACGATGGAGCCGGTGCGGTGTGCGTACGGCGTTACAACGGGTGTTCTGTTACGACTTCGACAATGACATCGCTAAGCACTTGTAGGTCGGGGGACTGCATCACATAGGGCGGCATGACGTAGACCAGGTTGCCAAAAGGTCGGACCCATACGCCCCGCGCAACGAAGGCTTGTTGATAGGCGGCCACATCGACCTGTTGGTCCAATTCGATCACACCGATTGCGCCGAGTGTGCGGACATCGACCACGTGTGGAAGGTCGCGGCACGGTGCGAGTCCCTTGGATAATGCGTGTTCGATGCGCTGGACGTTCTGCTGCCAGGGCGATGCGAGCAGTAGATCGATGCTGGCGTTTGCGACCGCACATGCGAGTGGGTTTCCCATGAATGTTGGACCGTGCATCAGCACGTGACCATTGCCGCTGACTCGTTGAGCCACGTCGCGAGTCGTCATGGCAGCGCCGAGTGTCATGTAGCCGCCGGTGAGTGCCTTGCCCACGCACATGATGTCGGGGCAAATGCCAGCGTGTTCCGCAGCAAACATCCGGCCAGTGCGACCCAGCCCGGTCGCGATCTCGTCCAGAATCAACAGGGTCCCGCTCGCCGCGGTCAGTTCTCGGACGCGCCGTAAGTATTGCGGTGAGTAAAACCGCATGCCGCCCGCGCCTTGCACGATCGGTTCGAGGATCACACCGGCTATCGCGTCGACGTTGTCGTGCAATAGGCTGGCAAACGAGTTGAGGTCTGTTTCGTCCAGGGGGCGGTCATAACCCAATGGCGGCGCGTCGGCGAACAACTGTTGTGGCAGTGCACCGCCAAATAGCCGGTGCATGCCGGTCGTTGGGTCACATACGCTCATGGCGTGTAATGTATCGCCATGGTACCCGTTTCGCACGGTAAGGAAGCGCTGGCGGCCTGACACGCCGTTGGCGGACCAATACTGCAAGGCCATCTTCATCGCCACTTCCACCGCGACTGAGCCAGAATCGCAAAGGAATACACAATCGATGTCGTCGGGCGCCAGATCCAGTAGGCGTTTTGCCAACTCGACCGCCGGAGCATGCGTCAGGCCGCCGAACATGACATGCGCCATATTGTCAAGTTGCACGCGTGCGACTTCGTTCAGCACCGGGTGATTGTAGCCATGAATGGCACTCCACCAGCTGGCCATGCCGTCAAGCAGGCGGCGACCGTCCGCCAACTCGATATGGACTCCTTTCGCACCGACCGCGCAATGGACACCGGTGGGATCTGTCATCGATGTGTACGGATGCCAGACGTGTTGGCGGTCGAATCTCAGTAAATCGCTAGAGTCGGTGATTGCCATGTCCGCTCGCATGTATTGCCGTCAAGTTGTGCCCTCGCAGCACAATGCGCGCATCTTACACAGAAAAACCCCGGTGGTGTAAGGCCTCGCGCTAGAACGGAATGGCCGTGAGTACGGTGGGTCCATCAGCCTGCGATCGGCACGCCCTGTGCTAACAGGACGGTATCTTGAAACATTGACGAAACGTGGCACTCAACCCGAACTCCCCACATTGGAAAAGGGGGCCTGCCCGTGGGCTGGGCTGATCAGAAAGCCGAACAATGGGGGGACGGGGGCTGCCAGATGCTGGTTGGTTTGTTGCGTCAGAATCAAGGAAGTATCTGCAAGAAAAGCCCCGACAAGGGCGCGCTATGACAGTCTAGGGTGGAGCAAGGTCGCCGCGAATGCGGCGGACTTCGCGGAACCCTAGGACAGGCACCCCGCACACCCTCGGAGGCCTGAAAGGCCGCGCTACGGGAAACGTCTAACGCGCCCTTCAGGCCGCAGGAGTGTTTTTCTTGGGGCGGGTTCCGGCCCAGGCTATCATAGCGCCGGCCCTTCAGGCCGAAGCCAGTGAAAGAAAAGTCGTGAAAGAAAAGCAGCGCAACAAAAGCAGCAACAACGACTTCGGAAATGGACCACCCCAGACGCGATCTGCGGTCAGGCGTCCTTTTCCCGACTTTGAACGCAATGCGGGGACGCGGAACAAAAACGGACGCGACTACCAACAGCAAGATGGTCCAAAATGATCGACTTTCTTGCCGCCCAGCATGTCCGATCTAACGAATCGGCGCTGTGCCCCGCAATTTGAGGTATCTGTACCATCCCCGTTGATTAAATCGAACCGATCTGCGATATTCTGTGTCCAGAGGCCGGTGTGGTGGCTGCCTTGGCGGCTCAGCATCTAACTCTGGCGGGGTGTAGCGCAGCCTGGTTAGCGCGTTTGACTGGGGGTCAAAAGGTCGGAGGTTCGAATCCTCTCACCCCGACTAAGCCTAAGTGGTTACTGCTATTGCGGTTATGACTTGGGCTTTTGTTATGCGCTGTCACGCCATTGGCATTCAACCTGAATCTTCATGACGTTCTGTCGAACTGGGCAGTTGAGCTTCAACCCGGATTATTCATGAAGTTCGTCGCAGTAGATCGCTCGTGAATAATCCGGGTTAGGGTGTTTTAGACGGCTAATTGCGTGGAATACGTGTTGTTGGTAAACCACTTGCATTAGTAGTTTTGCGTAAAATGGATAGTTGCGGGCTGTTTATCCGGTGTCACTCTCTTGCATTTACCTGATGGGAGGGTATAACTGACCGTTATAGGTATTAGTACTGGTGTATTTTAATAGATGTACTTTCAGGGAACGCCACTACAGGGAACGCCACTACAGGGAACGCCAACATGAATGTTTCGAGAACAAAACTTGTACTGACACTGACGCTGGTGGGGGTGTTTGCTGTTTTATCAGCAAGCGTTGCCCAGGCCGAGATCTTTACCTATCGTGCTGCGGACGGAACAACGCCTGATGTCCAAGGTTGGGAAAAGGAAACTGCGAACACCGCAGCGACAATAGAAGTGATTGGTGAAGGTGATGCGCGAGCGCTGCATCAAGTATCGATCGCGAATGTTAATACGATCGCGAGTTGGAAAGCGGAAGCCATGAATGGTTTCGATTTCACTAGCTCGCAGGCGGTGGTCTTTGAAGCCGGGCTTCAGATCGATCCGACCAACGGATCGGATTATGATACCGAATCGGGCGTTTGGCGCGCTGGCTATACGCTCGCAATGACTGATATGAACAATCGCCATATCATTCTCGGTATCAGCAGCGATGGCGTGCGCATGACGACGAACAACGTCAATTGGGCAGATGCGGAAAGCAGTTCCTTTGAAGACACGATTTCACCGATGGCGCCCAACAGATTCAAGCTCGTCGCGCAGAACAGTGAATTCAAGTTGTTCACTGCCGGGGCGGACGATGCTGACTTCGGCTTGAATCCCCTTTTGACGCTGAAGCTTGGTGCCGAGTACACTGCGGGCAATCGAGCCAACACGTTCCGTTTCGGCGACATTTCAACGTTGGCGGGTAGTGACTCGTATGTGTCATATGTGAATGCATCAACGGTACCGGAACCAGGTTCGTTGCTGTTGTTCGCGGGCATGATGGGATTAGGGGCGGTTTGCTATCGACGGCGAAAGCAGCGATAGTTGACGTGTTGAGGCTGAGACGCCATGAGCGTGTCGCCCAGCCGCAGTTTGTAACTCAATTCAGGTTTGCAAAGTGCTCTTGGTTTGCTACTCCCTTTGGGAGAAGTGGCAAATTGAGAGCATTTTTTTTGTAACCACTAACGGAAACGAGGGCGTGATTGGCATATTTAGGAAGGGACCGCCAATAAACGCGCATAGACGCTGGTGAATAGACGCTGGTGAATAGACGCTCCGCCGGGCTTGCCCTGGCCGGGCTGCTAGGTCCCGACTTATCTGACCGAGTTTGTCCCGGATTAGGTGTCTGACAATTTGGCTAATCTGCAGGCTTGACGCCGTTTGGGAACACCAGAGAGTCGGCCTCCCTGGGCGAACCGCTGTTGCAGAATACCTTCTGTCGATTGGGCACGAGGGGGCGCCGGCTGTTCAACAGCCGGTAACGGTTCATCGCGGACGTGACGCTTTTTGGCCCGAGTTTTCGCTCGATGAGCTCGAAGCATGGCAAACGGCCACCTGATCGGAAGACGTTCCACCGCGCGCTGTTTTTTGCCCGTCATTTTCTTTGCTCTTCTCAACTGGCCGCGGTAGGACGTCGTTTGACGGCGAGTTATTTCTTGCGGTCGGGATTGGCCATCGCCGCATAGCCGGAAGGTGTCAGCGAGTAAGCGCTCTTGAATCGTTCTTTGATCAGCATCTTTCGGGCGGCCAGTTTTCGAAGTCCCGTCTTGTGCTTCTGCAGGTTGGCTTCGCTAAAGCAGAGCAATTCGCCGGGCGTCACTTTGTAGCTGCGAAAAACGGCCAGCACATCTTTCTCGGAGGGTGAGAACATGGTTGTCTCCTCATGGGTTGTTGTGTTGGCGACGTCGGGCGAAATGTCGCGTTTTTTCTTGCGAAGTGTCTGCGCTCTGGGGCGGGACACGGTTGGACGAGTGCCACTACTTGAGTCGCACGCCCATGATCTTGCCCTCGACGACGAGCGTTTCCTTGACAAATCCCTCGAATTGGCAGAGGATCAGCGCGCCGCGACGCACACGGATCTGCTGTAAGATGATCACCAGCCGATCACCCGGCACGACTCGGCCGCGGACGCGTACGTCTTCAATGCCACCGAGGCCGATCAATTCGGCCCCCAGAAGGTCGTGCTTGAGCGTAAAATAGCTGGCCAATTGCGCGGCCGCTTCACAGATCAGAACACCTGGCATTAAAGGCATGTCGGGCATGTGCCCCGCGACCCAGAATTCGTCTTCCCGCACATCCTTGTAGCCGACGCAGATCTTCTTTTCGATGTCCTCGCGCACAACCGCGTTGATCTGCTCCATATCGAAACGTTGTGGGTTGTATTTGCGAATCGCATCTTGATCAGCCACAACTCGGTCGAGGTCTAACGCGGCTAAATCAATAATCTTGGATGGATGTGTCTTGGGCAAAGGTTTTCCTTTCAGGGTTCGCTCTTGTAGTCAGTCTTGCGGTCCATGCCAGAGCGATCTCGAACGTCCTCGAATTATTCAATCGGTGGCATCCGCTTGGCGACGCCACCACGCACAATGCATTTGTACGCGTTGCATTTCTACGCGTTGCCGGTCAACAAAGTTTCCGAGTGTCAAGTCGAGCGGGGCGCGACGCCACATCCGACCCGATTCGGCCGCTCGGTTCACTGGCCAGTACCACCGATTGTACGAACCGATTGCACGATACGGATCGCGGCCGGAGCCTCAGACTATCAAGTTCGGTTCTGAAGACTCGACTCTAAATCGCTGCGTGACACAGCCAGGTTTTGGTGTTTCTTCGCCGCGTAGGTCGACCGCAGTTCCTCGGCCCACTTAGCCACACGTGGCGTGTCCGGGGCAAAGATGCCTGCTCACGCTCGTTCCAAGTACTTCAGTAGGCCACCGGTGGGGTGGTTTCAATTCTCCTCCCCAACTCCATTCTAAGGGTTCTGAGGCGTATCCACCATGCAAGGGGGGCCTCAAAATTGATTTTTGTCGTTGACCGGCGTCGCTGTACCCTCGTGACGCGCGATCACCGTGCGCGCAACGTACTCATTGGCGCGACGTCGTTGTCGCCTTTCTTCCCGTTGATTTCAGCGCTGGCGCGATTGGACTGAAACCAAGGCAGCCGAGATGTGCAAGGCTCGTCAGAATCCTCTCGCAGGCCGCTTCGTAGGTATGCGGGCGACGACCGGTCGGGCGATTGTCGGGACCGGCAGCCATCCCTTCACGGGCGCTGCACAAAGCGCGCTGGGTGTACTACACTGAGCAACTGCATTGATGCATCACACTGAAGGATTGGTTCACTTGCCGATTCATTGGCCAAGTCCCTTGCCGTTCGTTGCAAGCAAGAGTGTTTCATGGGAGCTCAAAGAATGCGTGTCGCTACCGTCATGTCGTATTGTTGTTTTTTTCACGAGGATCGGGCCCTCAAGGCTGCGAGTCACTTGGATTCGCGGGGCCATTGGGGCGCGTTGGTGGCGCGGCTGAATTGGGCGACGACCGTGATGATGGTGACGTTGGTTGCCTCATGCTTCTACGCGACCTCGACTTTGGCGCAGGCCTTACCGACCGATCCGGCGCTCGTGACGGGCCAGTTGGGCAATGGGCTGAAATATGTGATCCGACGGCACGCGCTACCGCCGGGCCGCGCGACGCTCTGGATGCATCTCGATACCGGTTCGCTGAACGAAACCGATCGACAGCGTGGGCTGGCTCATTACTTGGAGCACATGGCATTTAATGGCTCGGAGAATTATCCACCAGGAGCAGTGGTGCCTTTCTTTCAAAGTCTGGGCATGACGTTTGGCCGAGACCAGAACGCTTTTACCAGTTTTAATCAGACGACCTATCAACTCTCGCTTCCGGACGTCAAGCCCGAGACCATTACCAAAGGAATGACTTTTTTTGCCGACATCTTGTACCGACTTTCGTTACCTCCCAAGGAGATTGAAGACGAGCGGCAGATCATTGAACAGGAGCGGGTTCGCAGCCTTTCGGGCGACCAGCGTACGATGTACTACGTGCTCGAACATCTGGCCCCGGGCTCGCTGTTGGGCACGCGCATTCCGATCGGAACCAAGGAGACGATCAACAGTGTGCAGCGACCTGATTTCGTGGACTATTACACGAAGTGGTACGTGGCGTCGAACGTCACGCTGCTGGTGGTAGCGGATACCGACCCGCAGCAAGTGATCGAGCTGATCCAAAAGAACTTCGGTGATGCTCCCAAGAAACCACGTCAAGAGCCCCAAGACGCCGGCGTCAAGCCGTACAGTGAGAGCTTTGCCATTGTGGCCAGTGATCCCGAAGTGAAGACCGAGCAGATTACGATTACTCGACTTGAACCTGTGCGCCCGCCGACTACCACCGCGGCGCAATTACGCGACGATCTGGTCGTTCGGTTGGGGACCAGGGCCTTGAATCGTCGCCTTTCCGACAAGGTTTCGGCAGGTGGGACCAGTTATTTGAGTGCCAATGTATCGGCCGGCAACCAGGTCGGGACGATCTACACGGCGGAGATAAGCGGTCGGGCCAAGCCGGGGCAATGGAAAGCGGCTTTGCAAGAGTTGGCGTTGGAGTTGCAACGAGCGAGGAAGTTCGGGTTTGCCGAGCAAGAGGTGTCTGACGCTCGAAAGGGGTTCCTGGCCGGTGCAAAACGATCGGTGCAACGCGAGCCGACAAGCGAAGCACGCACGTTGCTTTCGCGTATGAACCGGTCGATCGCGGCCGGCGAGCCGATCATGTCAGCGCAGCAGCGTCTTGATCTGACCGAGAAATTGCTTCCCGAGATTACGTTGGAAGAAGTATCGCAGCGATTTTCCAAAGAATTTAATCCCGACGTTTTTTCGGTAACTGCCGTATTACCGGCGGCCGATGACGTACCTTCCGAATCGCAACTTCTGGAGATCGCGCGCAAAGCACTGGCGGTGAAACCGACGCGCGAAGCGGTCGTGAAACATGCGACTCAGCTGATGGAACAACTGCCTGAATCGGGGAAGGTGCTTGATCTGACGGAGCACACGTCGACCGGCGTATGGTCTGGGTGGATGTCCAACAACGCACGTATTCACTATCGGTTCATGGACACGCATAAGAACCAAGTTACGATCAGCATTTCGTTGTTGGGTGGCGAGCTATTTGAAACAGCGGAGAATCGCGGCATTACTCAGGCAGCAATGATTGCTTGGATGTAACCTGCGACCAAACGGCTTACGTCGGCGGACGTTCGGGCTCTAATGACGGGCAAGAACGTCAACGTGGGCTCGGGCATGGGTGGCGGTCGTGGCGCTGGTGGTGGGCACGGTAACACCGATTCGATCATGTTGAGCGTGTCTGGGAGCCCTGACGATTTGGAAGCTGGCATGCAATTGGCACATCTACTGCTGACCGAGCCAAAAGTTGAGTCGGTGGCGCTGAATCAGCTGACGACGATGCTGCGTCTGATGCTCGAACAGGCCCAGACCGACCCGATGATGACCGGGATGCAGTTGGCCCAAGGCGTTGCTTTTCCGCCCGAGGCGGTGCGCACGCAACCATTGACGATTTCGCAAGTCGATGGAGTCGGCGATGCCGCTGCGGTTCAGGCGTGGTTGGACAAGTTGATTGCCGAATCGCCCATCGAGGTCGCGATTGTGGGTGACTTGCCCAAAGACCGCGCTTTGGAACTGGTCGCGCAGTACATCGGATCGCTTTCCAAGCGGCCGCGAGTTTCAAAGTCACTTTACCGTGAGCTAAGAACACTCAAACGTCCAGCGGGACCACGCCGTGTGGAGCAGTCGATCAAAACGGAAACACCGAAAGCATTTGTCTTTTCCGGCTTCTATGGTGCGGACGAATCGAGTGTCCTGGACAAGCGCACACTGTCACTCGCGGCCATTGCCCTCTCGACACGGATGAATAAGGAGATCCGCGAAAAGGAACAGTTGGTCTACAGCATTCAGGCTGGTTCGCGGCCCGCGACCACCTATCCTGGTTTCGGTATGGTCTCTGCCGCAGCGCCGACTAAACCGGCCGAGGCCGGTAAGCTGGTCAAAAAGATCGCCGCGATGTATGCCCAAATGGCCGCGGACGGAGTTACCGAGGAAGAACTGACCGTGGCCAAGAAACAGGTGGCGGTGACGATCGAGCAGCAGATGCGCAGCCCTGTTTTTTGGCTTAGTCGGTTGTCCGAAATGACTTTCTACGATCGGAATCTGGACGATATTGCCGCGATTGCCGGAGCGTATCAAGCGATCACCGCGAAACGAGTGCATGAGACGTTCCGTCGCTTTTATTCGCCTGAGAAATCGATCGTCGTCGTGGTCAAACCGCAGGAGTGAGGGAGCACGCGGTGGGGCGTGATCGTCATTTGCTCTTGCGCCGCGCGTTTTGCCCGAGTGAGGTGTGAAGCGTAATAGGTTCGGTCCAGCCACACACGGGCTTTTTCGTCTGCGGGCGAAGTTCGAATTGGGAGATGAAGGTGAAACATTTTGCCGATCGATTGGCGGCGGCGATCCAACGTTGTGGAAACCCGGTACTGGTGGGACTCGATCCACGTCTGGAGAGCCTCCCTTCAGGCTTGCGCGACGGGCTGGCTGCGCGCGATCACCAGGCGGCGGCCGAGGCATACACGGTATTCTGTCGGGGCGTGATTGACGTGGTCGCGCCGCTGGTGGCGGTGGTCAAACCGCAAGCGGCGTTTTTCGAGCAACTGGGGCCGGCGGGTATGCAGTCGCTATACGATGTAATTCAGTATGCGCGCCAGAAGGGCCTGTTGGTGATTGTCGACGGCAAACGGAACGATATTGGGTCGACGGCGACCGCCTACGCGCAAGCGTATCTCGGTGATGCGTCCCAGAGCGCTTGGGGCGGGGATGCCTTAACGGTCAGTCCGTATCTGGGCGACGATAGTCTGGCGCCGTTTATGGAAACGGCGACCGAGCGTGGTGCCGGGATCTTTGTTTTGGTCAAGACTTCCAATCCAGGTGGCGGCTTGTTTCAGGACTTGGTATGCGACCAAAAGCCACTGTACGAACACGTTGCGGCGTTCGTTCAGCAGTGGGCAGAGCGAACTGCGGGAGCGAGCCGTTATGGGGCGGTTGGCGCGGTGGTTGGCGCTACCTACCCCGAACAGCTGGCGGCACTGCGTGGCGCGATGCCCAACACTTGGTTTCTCGTGCCAGGGTTCGGAGCGCAAGGGGCGGGTGCGCGCGATGTAAAAGATGCATTCGCGGACCAAGGATTAGGTGCGATCGTCAACAGTTCGCGCGGCATCATCTTTGCGCACCGCCGTCCCGAGTACCGTGAGTCGCTCGGCGACGCTCGCTGGCAAGAGGCCGTGGAAGCGGCTACGTGCGATATGATCCAACAGCTGCGCACCGAGACGCCGGCTGGCCGTCTGGGGCAAGCGTCGCCCTGATACGGGGTTACTCGTCTCCGGCCTTGAGCCATGGCAAAAGAGTAAGCTCGAAATCGCAAACTTCTTCTTTTGCGAAATAAAGGTTGATTTCGCGGACTGCGGCCTCTTCGCCGTCCGAGGCATGGACCAGGTTCATCTGCCGGCTGCTGCTGTAGTCGCCACGAATGGTGCCAGCCGAGGCCTTCAAACCACTGGTGGCGCCGATCATCTCGCGTACCACCCGAATAACCTCCAGACCTTGCAGCACCATGGCAACCACCGGGGCGCCCGTAATGAACGCTTCAAGCCCTGGATAGAAGGGTTTGTCGACATGCTCGGCGTAGTGTTGACGCGCCAGCTCGGGCGTGACACGTAGCATCTTCATGGCGACAATATTGAATCCCTTGTTCTCGAATCGTGCGATAATTTTGCCCATCAAACGGCGCTGGACACAATCCGGTTTGAGCAAGATAAGCGTGCGTTGCATGGTCGGTCGACTCCCGATTATTCTTTCCACATCAAACCAAAAAACCAATGGAGCGGATTGTAGAAGAAGCGGCAGGCAACGTGAAGAGGACGCAGTGTGCCACGCTCTCTCCGCGGCGTGAAGGAGACGCAATGTGGCATGCCGCTCCGCGGCGTCTGGCTGACGATAGGACATGACGGTGTCCTACGTGTTACGCCCAAGCCATAGCCTTGGAGAGACGCGTCCTGGGATGCCAAAGACTTGCTGATTTGCGGTTAGGTGTCGTCTTCCCGACTTCAAACGCAATGCGGAAACGCAGCACAAGAACGGAAGCCTCTCTCTTTTACCGCACGGCGTGCGGTGCGACGTGCGGGCGGCCCCGCGGTGTCAGTACGGGCGTCGGTTGGCCATATTCGATGGCGCCGGGTACGGCGTGCGGTACGGCGTGCGGTACGGCATGGCGTACATTGCCAAAAGTCGTGTTGAGCTGCGGCGTCGGTGTTGCGGTGGTGGCGTTGTCGATTGGGTACGTGTAGGCCGGCGTGGCATAGGGGGCACGGGGGTGCTGTACGTGTTTGGTTGTCCAACCACCGTGGGCATGATAGCCGTCGCTCCAGCCGATTCCGAGGCACCGATTCAGGTAATTCGAGCCTGGCAGCAGATTGCCAAAGTACCGATGTTTGGCTTGGGCAGTGGAAGTGGCGATCAACAGCATGACAGTGATGGCGACAGCGGTGCTACAGATCATCCGTAACATGGTTGACTTCTCCAATAACAGATCGGCGAGGGGGGGAGTGTGCTGGAGTGGGGGGGAATTGCTTGGCAGGTGGACTGTGTGGGTGGCGCATCGGCCGACTGGCGACCCGGCGCCACCTCTTCACTATCATCGAGCGGACCGGGCCGACGAGGCCAGTCACGAGTGCGAATGCCGTGTTGGCGCAATTGTGAGGATGGTAAAGGTCGCTCAAGTTGGCCGTTTCAGTTCGCGGAGCGGTCCCACGGCAACGGTGCTGTGCGTTGTTAGTGGGTATTGCTGGAGTACCGCGCGAACGCCTTGGCAAGTTACGTCTTGGTAGTGTTGAATCATCTCACGCACCGAAGTGTAGGTGCGGCGTTGGAGCCAATTATCACCGACGGAAAAAAGCCGATTGGCGGGCCGCTCGCTTTGCAAAACGACTTGCGAGCAGATTTTGTTTTGGGCTTGGGACAGTTCATCTGCCGTAATGCCGTCGGTTTCCACTTCGCGCAACGTGTCAAAGATCATCTGCAGATTATCGCTCGTCTCTTCTGGGGCTCCGCACAGCATCGACATGAAGAGACCCGTTCCCTGATACTCGTAGGAGCCCATTGCGGCGCATTCCGCGCGGCCGGTATCGATTAGTTTCCAGAACAGGCGGCTACCGCTGTCGTCGCCGACGACGGTGCCTAGCACGCGCGCTGCGAAGCGACACGGATCGGTTGCGGACGGGCCATTGGCGATTTGGATCACGTACTGCAAGGAGGCGATATCGTTGGGAATTACTTGAAAGTCGGCATTGGGTTGAGCTGGTGGAGTCAGACGCTCGACCTGCTGCTGCTCCCAACTTCCACATAGGTCCAGAGCGACTTTGACAAGTTGTTGGAAATCGATGTTTCCGGCGGCGGCGAGTGTCATGTTGTTGGGGGCATAGCGACGCTCGAAGTACGATCGCATCTGTTGGGGTGTGAGTGCTGTGACGCTGTCGATCGACCCCAATACACTGCGCGCCAACGGGTGGCCGCGAAAATGGACTGCCATGCTTTTCTCGTGAGCACCGAAGGGAGGTTGGTCTTCGTACTTCGCGATTTCTTCGAGGATGACCTTTTTTTCCATCTCAAAGTCGTCCGCACGCAATGAGGGACGCATGATGTCGCAGAGTAATTCAAGCGCTCGGTCCTGGTATTCGGGCAGGACGGTGATGTAATAGACGGTCTGTTCTTCACTGGTAAACGCGTTCGAGTGGGCGCCCATTTCGTCCAACTCGCGATTCACGTCGGCGGCACTGCGTGTCGGCGTTCCCTTGAATGCCATATGCTCCAGGAAATGGCTTACGCCAGAGACCTCGTCGGTCTCGTCGCGCGCACCCGATTGCACGAAAAAAGCGATGGCCGAAGAGTAGGCCGCCGGATTACACTCGGCAATGATTTCCAAGCCGTTGTCGAGGCGATGTTCTTGGAATTTCAAAAGGGCATCTCCAGTGGTTGTTGGCCCAAGGTGACGACGAGGAAATCGGCCGGTGGGTGCTCTGTAAGGTATCGATTGATGCTGGCACACGTCAGGTCGTCGACGATGCGCCCGACTTGTTCGAGTGTCTGGACGCGGTTCAGATAGTACCAGTCGGCGGCAAGCGAGCCGCTGCGCGAGGCACTCGATTCTTGCTGCATGATCAGGGCACTCTTGAGCCGCGCCTTGAGTCGTTGCAGCTCGTCCGGTTGCACGCCCTCGCGTAGCTTCGTCAATTCGCTGAGCAAAACGTTTAGTGTTTCCTGAGCGCGGTCGGTCGTCGTGCCCGCGTAACAGATCACGCACCCGCAATCTTTGACCGTGTGGCAGACGGCATAAACGGCATAGCATAACCCGCGGTTTTCACGCACTTCGGTGAACAAACGTGAACTCATGCCGTCGCTCAGTACGCCGACCGCCCCACGCGCTTGATAGTAGTCGGGATCGCCATACGGAACACTCGGAAACGCCACTGCGATATGCGTTTGGCTCGATTCGTGTGGAATATGGACGTACGATCGATCGCCTGGCGATTCGATTAGATCAGGGGCATTGCGTGGCTGCCAAGCTCCGAACTGCGCGCCGATTTGATCGCGTAGCCGCTCGAAATCGATCTTCCCAGCCGCACTCAGAATGGCGCCGTTGGGGCGATAGTGGTTCTGATGATGTTGCTGGAGATCGTCCCAGCCGATGCGATCGATCGACTCGAGGGTACCCTGGCTGTTGCGCCCTCGCGGGTCACCGTATTGCCGCAGTCGTAACTCCTGCATGGCGCGCTGCGCCAGGTCGTCATCGAGTGCCCGGATCTCCTGGATGCAGGCCAGTCGTGCGTCTTCGACCTGTTCGGCAGGCAGGTGGGGACGCTGGACCAGATCTGCGTAGATCGGGATGGCGAGTGCTAGTTTGTCGGCCGGCATTGCGCCACCGAAGCTCGTGTGAGCGTTGGCCACTGACGCGCTGTGATCAACCCCCAGATTCTCCAAGTCGTTGATGAACTGCCGGCTGTCTCGCTCGCCACAACCACGTTGGATCATCTCGCACGTGAAGTTGCTTAACCCCAACTTCGATGACTCGTCATGCGCACAGCCGGCGGGAACGAGCAGCGAGAAGGCGGCCGATTCAAGCCACTCCATGCGCTCTGTGACGAGCACCAAGCCGTTTTCGTATTGGTGTATTTGAATGGACTTCGTCACACGTCATCCTTCATCGTCAAAGGGATTCGCTTCCAATGAGGTCGTATCTTAAAAACTTGGCACACCATGATCGGTACGCAAAGCCCGTCGCAGCCAATTTCATCCGCTAATCAACTCTTGTGAAGGGCTCGCAGGATAGCGCCGAGCCGATCTGGAGCAGCAAAACGTCCCATCAAGGAGCACCACCTGCTGTGACAAAAGGCGTCGACAGCAAATCGTAGAGATTACTGCCCAATTCACGCGTATGCAACCTCGACCGCCTTATAAACCGTCTTTACGCGGCGGAAGCCGAACGCCAGATAGAGCCGAATGGCCCCGGTATTCTGGGCGGTGACTTCCAGGTAGGCGCGAGGCAGACCGGCTCTGCGAAACCCATTCAAGGCTTGGCATAGGAGTGTCGTACCTAAGCCACGCGAGCGATGTAAGGGGGTGACGCCCAAGTTCTGCACGGCGCCATAGCCTTCGCGGCTGCGCAGGCCCTGGATCGTGCCACAGTATTCGGGGCTCGTTTGCCCGGGAGCTTGGTAAGCGAGTAGCCAAGTCGCCTCCTTTACGAAATCGTCGCGACGCGTGATTTCTCCCATCAGGCGACGGCAGCCGTCGCGGTCGCCGAGACAAGGAAAAACATCGGCATCAATCTCGTAGCAAAAGCTCCGGTGCTTCGTCTCGGCGTGCGCGTCCAAGAGCGAGGGGTGCCAAGCGAGCAATGAATATCCAGCGGGGGGGGCTGGGAACTCGAAACGAGCCTCCTGTAGAGGAATCTCCAGCCGGTAACGCTTGAAATACGTGAGACCCATAACGCCTCATGTGCGGTAACGATCGCTTTGTACGTGTGACCCGTCAACGTCAACAGGTCATTCAATTATCCGCACGACGAGCCGAAAAGCTCGCCGTGACGCTTCTACCGTGGTACCGGCAAAACTACATGTTACCGAAATGGTCACTCGCCGGGACCGCGCATACCAGCGTTTCACGATAATCACGCGTTAGCTAACGGTCTGGCAACTCGAAACTCGAGAGCTGCTTCCCAACAGGGTTCGGAAACGCCAATTAACAGGGCCGTTCATCACTATGGTAATAGATAACGATGGTGTCTTGCAACTTGTGAGGCGTGTGGAAGGCGTTGCGCCAGTGTCCTGCGCCTCGATGCACTAGATCCGACCCGCAACAGCGTTCAAGTACCATCGGCCGTTGAACTCGCTGGGAAGCGTCAATTTTGGCCGACGAGAATAATCGTCATAAACCGTCCGACGATCGCACGAGGGGGGGGCGGCGTAAGGGCTCGCAAGCTGCGCGGGGTCAGACTCTGTTTTCTGTTTATGATTCCCAGCGTGCGAAGCGTCAATCGAGCTACCATTGGAAACCGGCTAGCCGGTTCGCACTGCGTGCAGTGTGCGGCGGTGTGTTGGTAGTGATAAGTCGATTGAAGTGTAAGACTCGTACGAGCGTCCGTGCCACTGCTCATTCCGTACGTGTTCTAACTGCAACCCCCCAACAAAGCGATAAATCGACGCGTAAACGCAAACGCCAAGTTGAGCAGTGTGAAGCGTCAATCGAGCATCTATTGGAAACCTTCAATCGAGCCGCCATTGGAAACCGACTAGCCGGTTCGCACTGCGTGCAGTGTGCGGCGGTGTAATGGTTGAGCGGTTGGAAGTGCCGGATCAGTTGGAATGGGAAATCCGTCCGAGCATGCAGTGGCGCACTGCGCACACCGCGCGCCGCAGAATGCGGTTCGCCCTTTCGTGCGTCGTCCCATGTTGCCGTGCGATCGCTGTGCGACGAGGCAGCGGTCTACTCGTGTTCCAGCGAAGGGCGAGTTACGGGCGCTGGACACGAGAGACGTTTTCGGATTCCGTGGCGAATTCGACCACTTTGCCGATGGCGACGCACATTTGTTCCCGGTCAACCTCGTGTACTTCAAACGACCGACCAATGTCGGCAATCATGGTCAACGTAAGGCGTCCACCCAGATGCTGCCGAAACTCCTCCAGTCCAGCGAAGATCGCGTCAATGTCTTCCAACACGGCGTGGTAGAGTGTGAAGCCCAGTTGACGCAAACATCGCAGGACTCGATCAACGCACGTGGTGTCCAATCCATGTGTTAGGGAAGCGTAAACGGTGTCAATGGCAACGCCAATCGCGACCGCCTCACCGTGCCGTAATTCGAAATCGGAAAGCGATTCGAGGCGATGTGCTGACCAGTGTCCGAAATCGAGTGGCCGAGCTTCCAAGGCTTCAAACGGGTCGCCACCTTTGGTGATATGGTCCAAATGCAATTGCGCCGACCAGCGGATCATCTCACTCGCGGCCGCCGGGTCGCGCTGGCGGATCGCCGTTGCGGTCGCTTCCAATTGCGCGAACATCGCAGGACTCTTCAGCAATGAAACCTTTACGGCTTCCGAGAAGCCGCAAATGAAATCGCGATCACTCAGCGAAGCGAGCAAGTTCGTGTCATTCACAACGCCCCACGGGACGGCAAACGAGCCGAGCCAGTTCTTCTTTTGAAACAAATTGACGCTGTTCTTCACGCCGATTCCCGAGTCGGCTTGCGCCAGAGTGGTGGTTGGAAGCCGCACGAGTCGAATGCCACGATGTGCGATGGCGGCGGCAAATCCAACGGCGTCTAGCACCGCGCCGCCACCCATGACCACGACGTAGCTGCGGCGATCAAGATTGCCGGCGTGCATGACTTTCAACATCCGTTCGAGGATGTGGATGTCATTCTTGATAAGCTCGCCGCCAGGGACACGTTGGATCGTGCCGATCTGCTGGATATGGTCGCGATACTGTTGACAAAATGCATCAATGCGGGCGGCGGTGGCGGTTTCTTCCCGAGCGACATTTTCGTCCACCCAGAATTGCACGCGCGGCGGTCCGTTTTCCGATGATTCGAGCAGGTCGAGCAACACCGGCGCGTCCTGGCCAAATACATCCGTGGTGAAACGCAGGCGGTGGACAAACGGCACCACGAAAGGTACATCTTGTGCCCGTTTTCCGCAGAAATCATCCATTGCTTCCTACTCCCTTCTCGTGAACGGTTAACCTCTAGCATAATCGAACCGGGCCCGCGCGTCACGATCGCTTGATCAGCCGCCGCAAGCGTCGCAGATTGACTACATCCCACGGCTTTTTCGTCTTGGGATCTTCGCCTTTGGGGGTTTCGAGATACATCGGAACGTTGCGAAAGCGGCGGTCGTTCAGCAGGTGCGAGAACGGTTGTGGCCCCAAATGGCCTTTGCCAATGTGTTCGTGCCGGTCGACCCGCGCGCCAAGTTCCCGTTTACTGTCGTTTAAGTGAAACGCTTTGACTCGATCGAGGCCCACGAGTTGCTGCAATGAGCGCATCGTGGCGAGATATTCCTGCTTGGTTTGCAGTGGGTAACCTGCCGCGAATGCATGGCAGGTATCGAAACAGATGCCGAGCCGCTCTGGATCCTTGACACCGTCGAGGACGGTGGCAAGATGCTCGAACCGGCAACCGAGGCAAGTGCCCTGCCCTGCCGTGTTTTCGAGCAGGCATTGGGCCGTGGTGTCGCGTGTCTGCCGATGTACTTCGTTCAGGGCTCGGACGACTCGGCGCAGTCCGGATTTCTCGGTACTGGTCGTGTAAGCTCCCGGGTGCAGAACGACATACGGTATTCGCAGTCGTTCCGCGCGCTGCAGTTCGACCACAAACGCGTCGATGGACTTTTTCCAGAGCTCTCGATCCGGGCTCGCCAAGTTAATCAAATACGAGCTGTGGGCGATCACATGTTCGATCTGATACTGTGCCCGAGCTTCATCCAACGCGGTGACCATCGAGTCGGTCAGCTCTTTGGCTTGCCACTGATTGTTGTTTTTGGTGAACACCTGAACGCAGTGGCAGCCGACTTCATGGCCACGTTCGATGGCTTTGTCAAAGCCACCCGCCATCGACATGTGAGCGCCAAGAATCGGTTTCACTTTGGGCATTTTCGCATCGTCAGAACAACGTTGGTTAAAGGGGGCCGGTTGAAGGGGCAACGAGGCTGGTTTTCTTTGGCGTATTACCCAACCGCACCACCCAAACACATGAAGAACATGGCGATGCCAGTCAGCACCGTCTCGATCGCACCCAGAACCATGGCGGCCTGGGTTAGCGACTGCCCTGAAGTGTCCATTTGACCGCGACGCATCGCTTGCAAATCACTACTTCCCATGGCCCAGGCGAATGGCGCAAAGACGGGGCAAATGACCCAGCCAAGAATGGCCAAGGTGAGTAGCAGGCCGCCGCGGTGTGAGGTCTGTACGCGGTGAACGTTTTGATCGTAAAGCGGTCGCGATGCGGAATGAAACGGCGTGGCACCGGGCGATTCGGTAAACGGATTATGCTGCTCGTTGAGCTTCTGCCGCTTGCCGGCCAATTGCGGATAGACCTCGGTGGCTGAACGCCACTGCGAGTCGCCTTCGCGCAGTAGCGTAGCATTGCTTGGAATTCGGCCTTCCGCATACCACTGATCAAACTCTTGTTTTGAAACGGGGCCCCACACCCTCCCGTCCGTGGTACGCATCTGCCAGCGTTCGCCCACGCCATCAGACGCTGGCCGAGGTGCCGAGCTCGACTGCTCTGGAGGGGGCGATTTCGCAGCCGTATCGACAGGGACGTTCGTTGGCGCTGCGACCGGCGAACCGGGAACGACGTAAATCATGCCGCATTGAGGACAGCGAGCTTTCTTGCCCGCATGTTCATCCGGGACACGCAGTTTACGAGCACATCCTTGGCAAATTGTTTCGATAGGCATCTTTGTCTATTTGCTCCGCCACGGCGTGAACGATGCGAGTTTCAGCCTCATACACCAAAGGGGTATTCGGACCGGTGCAGCCGATCTTGGAAGTCTACTCGACGCCGCCGGCTCGAACAACGTATGTTCACTCCGTGGACCCAAGGGGGGCCCCAGAAGGAATAGGGCCCATTTGGAATTGTCCTGGGCCGGGAAAGAACGACGCCTGCCTCCGTTCTGGTATGACACGTACCAGCAATCGCTGGCCCAACTGGAACGCGACAACGCGACTGCAGCCAGGCGTGATCTATCCAAAACGGAGGCAGGCGTGAATGGCACTCGTAACGCGCGGGAAGAAATGCTGCACAGCGTTACCCACTGGGGCTAGGCCCCAGCGGAAACACCGCCGCGGACGTGGCATGCCGTTCGAGCCACGACCGGTCTTCCACCGAGTGCTACAGCAGGTTTCGGAGGACGGTTTGCAGGATGCCACCGTTGCGGTAATAGTCCATTTCGACCGGGGTGTCGATGCGGACCGTTGCATTGAATGTGGTTACCTTACCATCGGCAGCGGTTGCGCGTACTTCGACGACGCTGCGCGGAGCTAGAGCGTCGCTAAGTACGGAAATATCGAAGACCTCCTCGCCGGTGATCCCCAGCGACTGCCAGGTATCGCCGGCGGCGAATTCCAGCGGCAGCACTCCCATGCCAACCAGGTTGCTGCGGTGGATCCTTTCGTAGCTAGCCGCGATGACCGCTTTTACGCCGAGTAGAAACGTTCCTTTGGCGGCCCAGTCACGGCTGCTGCCGGTACCGTACTCGGCGCCGGCGACCACGATCAGGCTGACGCCCTCTTCACGATATTTCTGTGCAGCGTCATAGATGGCCATTTGTTCGCCATCGGGTAGATGTCGCGTCCAGCCCCCTTCGGTTCCGGGTGCCAGTTGGTTGCGAATGCGGATATTGGCGAAGGTCCCGCGCACCATGACGCGGTCATTTCCGCGGCGCGAACCGTAGCTGTTGAAATGATTTGGTTCGACACCGTGGTCGATCAGATAGCGGCCTGCGGGGCTGTCCTGAGCAATTGCGCCGGCCGGGGAAATGTGGTCGGTGGTGACCGAATCGCCCAGCAATGCCAGCACACGCGCTCCGGCGATTGGCTCGATCGGACTCACTTCGGCGGTCAAATCGATCAGGAACGGTGGTTCTTGAATGTAAGTGCTTTGGGGATCCCACTGATAGAGATCGGCTTCGGTCACGTTGATCGCATTCCACATTGCGTTTGAATCGAGCGCTTCGCCATATTGCTTGACGAACAGCTCGGGTACAACGGACGCTTCGATGGCTTTGGTGATCTCTTCGTTGGTCGGCCAAATATCCTTGAGAAACACGTCGTTGCCGTCGCTGTCCTGCCCGAGCGGATCGGTGGTAAGATTGACATCGACAGATCCGGCCAGCGCGTAGGCGACGACCAGTGGCGGGCTTGCCAGGTAGTTGGCTTTCACCAACGGGTTGACTCGGCCTTCAAAGTTGCGGTTACCGCTTAGCACGGACGCTGCGACTAAATCACCTTCGGTTACGGCGGCGGCAACGGCTTCGGGCAGCGGCCCGCTATTGCCGATACAGGTTGTGCAGCCGTAGCCGACCACATTGAAACCGAGTTGCTTGAGTGGTTCGATCAATCCGGCTTTATCGAGGTAATCGGTCACCACGCGCGAGCCGGGTGCCAGGCTGGTTTTGACATACGGTTTCGTGGTCAGCCCCTTGGCGACGGCCTTCTGGGCGACCAGCCCGGCGGCAAGCATCACCGAGGGATTGCTGGTGTTTGTACAGCTTGTGATGGCGGCAATGACGACGGTTCCATGCCCGACTTGACACGAATTGCCATCGTTCTGATACCGTGCGGTCGTCTGTTTTTGCTGGTCCGAGAGTGCAAAGCCACGTTCGGTAATCGGCGCTTGCAACGCGTCTTGGAAGGAACGTTTCATGGCCACCAGCGGAATGCGGTCCTGCGGGCGTTTGGGGCCGGCTAACGATGGTTCGACGGTGCTCAGATCCAACGCGACGGTCTTGGTGTAGTTGGGGACCGGAAGATCGGCGGTCAGGAACAGTTGCTGTTCCTTGGTATACCGCTCAACCAAATCGATCTCCTGGTCGCTACGCCCGGTACGCCGCAAGAATCGCAGCGTTTCTTCATCGATGGGGAAGAACCCCATGGTGGCACCATATTCAGGGGCCATATTGGCGACCGTCGCGCGGTCAGCCAACGTCATCCGTTGCGCACCCTCACCAAAAAACTCGACGAATTTTCCGACCACGCCTTCGCTGCGCAGCATTTGGGTCACGGTCAGCACGGCATCGGTGGCGGTAACGCCTGGGCAGAGCGCACCAGTCAATTCAAATCCGACGACTTCGGGCATCAACATATAGATCGGTTGCCCCAACATGACGGCTTCCGCTTCGATTCCGCCGACGCCCCAGCCAACGACTCCCAGTCCGTTGATCATGGTGGTGTGGCTGTCGGTGCCAACCAGCGTATCCGGTACCGCGACCGGCCCGGCAGCATCGCTGCGCAAGAAGACGCATTTCGCCAGCATTTCCAAGTTGACTTGATGGACGATGCCGACCCCTGGTGGTACCACTCGGAAATTATCAAATGCCCTTTGGCCCCACCGCAGGAACTCATAACGTTCGCGGTTGCGTTGGAATTCCAGGTCGATGTTGACCTGCAACGCATCATCGGTTCCGAACCGATCTACTTGCACGCTGTGGTCAATTACCAGGTCGACGGGGATCAGCGGGTTGATTTTCTGGGGATCGCCGCCGAGTCGTTGCATGGCACTGCGCATGGCGCCCAGATCGACAACCGCCGGGACGCCGGTAAAATCCTGCAGGATAACGCGCGCTGGCCGAAACGGGATTTCGACACTGGCCGGGGCGTCGGCCTGCCAGCGCGCCAGATTCTCGACATCCTGACGCTGAACGACCTTGCCGTCACAGTTACGTACGACCGCTTCCAGCAAGATGCGGATGGAATAGGGAAGCGTCGAGATCGTGCCGATCCCCTGACGCTCGAGCGCATCGAGTCGATAGATGCCAACGCTTCCTTGCGCCGTGTTGATGGTCGCTCGAATGCCAAATAGGTCGGTTGATGGTGTCGAAGGGGTCATCCGATTCCTGTTTTCTAGTGCTACGGTGCCGGTGCGATCGTGATGGACAAGACGATTCTGCCTGCGCCCCGTGGTTTGGCATTGAAGATGCCTTGAACCTCTCGTTTGGTACGGGTGCAGAATCACGCGCACCCATGTGCGCGCCTGCCAGGGCCCGGCGATCTGCCGGGACTGCGAACGGAATTGTAACGCATCGGCGGGCGCGCTGACCAGACCCGAGGAGGTTTTTGGAGGCCGGCACGGAACGTGCGCAGTTCGGCCTCAACAATCCGGCGAACATGGGAAAACCTTACGTCCGACCGACGAAAGAATAAGGACGTGTTGCGGGCAGCTGACCCGTCGTGCCTCCGCAGAGGGACAAGCCCGCATGATCATGCTGATCTTCATACTCGACGATGATGCCGAACAGACGACTACGTACCGTTTCCAAAATTGAAATAGTCCGGCGTAGTTTCCAAGTCGAAGCGAGTGACAATGAGGATCGGAAATAGGGAATGCGCAATAGGGGATGCGGAATTCGGAATGGGGCAACGAGACGCGAATGATTCACGGCCCAACTCGCGGTGTCTTGGGTGATATCCGCGTAAGCCACTACAGATTCCATCGTTACACGGATATCGGAAACACTCGTGAATAATTCGGCACTAGCAACGTTGATAAGCGGAGCCTTTTCGGGTGTGCTGTTCGCGCCCTCATTCTCGTGAACGGTCAACCGCTCTCATACGTCGGCCAGTGACGTGGCGTTTTCGAGCGTGTCGGCCAATTCATCCCAGATGACGCTCAACGCGATCTGATCAAGCCCTAGAACACGGTAGGTGTTGTTCGGAGGGAGCTCGACGTTGTGTACTCCCAGTGAGGTCCAACCGGCACGGCTGCAAAGGTAGTTGGCTGTCGCAACGACGAAGACCAGTGGTTTATGCGGACCACTGTAGCTTTCCACCTGGTGGTGGTGCGCGATGGCATCGGTGATGTTGTCGCGGAATTCCCAGGTGCGGGCGATGTGAGCGCCCAGTTGAGCGTGATCGAATGAGTAGATCTGACGCTCGACGCCCGGTGTCGGCGCGCGGTTCTGAATGCGTTCCACGACTTGAATGAACCGGCGCCGCATTTGCCGGCATGTCAGCAACAGGCCGATGTCGTGCAGCAAGCCGGCAGTGAACGCATCGGCAGGCGTTGCGCAACCGCAGACACGCGAGACCAGCTGCGCGGCCACCGCTACGGCCACGCTGTGGCTCCATAGCCCCGCCATGCTGAACGTGCCAAAGTCCATCGGTGGCGAGAACATGCGTGAAAGATAGACAGTGAATGCGACGTTACTGAACTCGCGAAACCCCAACAGTCGCGCGGCAACCGTCAGTTCGTGGACCTCCGCGTCGAGGTGATAGTAGGGCGAGTTGACGCGACGCAGAATCTGAGCGACGAGTGATGGGTCGGTCTGGATTAGCTGCTGTAGTTCTTCGATACTCGCCGACTCACGCGTCAGACGTACCATTTGTTGAGCGCCGATCGCCAGGTTCGACATGTCGCCAATGCGCGCGAACAGTCGCTTCAGTGCCGCGCCTCGGCCCATCGGGCGATTCAACAGCGTATTGAGGCTGCGCGGAGCAGATGGCATTGTTGAACGACCTTTCGTGACACACAAGTGCCGACGTGTGTGGCGCGGTTTGTCGGACGATATGGCCGTTTTTCGACCCTCGCCCGGGTGCGCTGCCGCAGTCCAGTTTCGACCCATGCTAGGCCCCGTCCAATTGGCCCCGTCCAGATTGGCCCAGTCCAGATTGGCCCAGTCCAGATTGGCCCAGTCCAGATTGGGGCAATGCGACGTGAACGCCACGAAACGTAACCGTCAGTTGCGACAGGCGATAACGACTCCCACGCCGGCATCCGTTGTTTGCATGCGCAGTCTCGCCTTCCGCTCATTTGCCGGCGACGAGTCACACGCAAGTATAGTTCACGGGCCGACGCTGTCGGTGGAGAGGGACGCCAAAGGGCCCCAATTGCTGGGGATCGACCCCCACCGCCTTGTGCGGTGGGTGAAGAAGTTTATTGGGCTAGAAACTTAGCTGGCAAAACTCGTTCACCTACGGGGCAAGCCCGTAGGGGGCCCTGACTTAGTCAAACGCTGCAATCGGCTAAACCGATACCGTGCTTCGGAATTCGCCTTTTCCAGGTCGTTGGGTATTTCGTCATTCGTCATTGATTGGCGGCCGTTGGGCGGCTAGGTGGGCGCTGGCCAGGTTGGTGTGGGGGTGTCTGCGGGACGGGAACGTGTTGAGGTTTGGGGCGAATGTGCGCCGCCGGACCGCAATTGTGGCCCTACGATCGCGCCAAACCGCATGGGCGGTGTACCTTTGTTTGACCACCCAATGGTGGTGACCTAGGTTTGCTGTAACTAGGGGCAGGTCTCCCCGGCTCGTACGTTCTTCTGGCACCATTCTCGGTTCGCATTCAAAAAGAGAAGCTTGTCATGTCTTCAGACTCAGATATTCTCTCACGGCTGGTCGGCAAAGACGGCGCGCAATCGGCGGGAGGGGACGCGTGGGAATCGTTGGCGGCCACCAGACCAGCTCACGAAGCCAATGACGGTGAGTCCGACGATTCCAAGCTCAACGGCCTACTCCAGCGGATTCATAGCCTGGCTGGCGGCAGTGATCAGCCCAATGGAAGCGACTCAAGCCAGTTGCACGAGGGGCGCGCGTTGGGTGAACAACAGGTGGAGTTCATCCCGCGCGAACCGCAGTCGCTTCAAGAGGTTGGGTTGTCGGCAAGTGAAGTTGAAGCACTGGTGCTCAAGCTGATGTTATCGCGTGGCGACTTGGTAGGACGCGATATTGCGGACCATATTCGCTTGCCGTTTGTACTGGTTGACGAGGTCTTGCGGCAACTGAAACACGACCAACTGGTGGTCTACCGCAGTTCGGCGGCCATGAACGACTACTTGTATCAGCTGACCGACTTGGGGCGTGAGCGCGCTCGGCGGCAAGCGGAGCATTGTAGCTATTTCGGTGCCGCGCCGGTTACGCTGGCGTCCTATATCACTGCCGTCAAGGCACAGTCACTCGAAAAACAACGCCCGACCGAAGATGACCTGTGCCGTGCTTTCGACGACCTGCTCATCAACCCAAAGATGCTCGCGCGGCTGGGCCCCGCGATCAACTCGGGGCGTGGCTTATTCTTGTTCGGCGCCCCCGGCAATGGCAAGACGAGCATTGCTGAACGCGTGACCGACGCATTCGGCCAGTCGATCTGGATCCCTCGCGCGATCGGCGTGGATGGCGAAATCATGCGCTTGTTTGATCCCATGAATCACGAAGAGCTCGAGGCCAGTAAATCAGAAGGACTGCTCGATAGTACCGGCATTGACCGACGTTGGGTGCAAATTCGGCGTCCGACGATCGTGGTCGGCGGTGAATTGACAATGGACAATCTGGAAGTGACTCAGAACCGTTCGACCGGAACGAGCGAAGCGCCACTGCAGTTGAAGAGCAACTGTGGGACGTTGGTAATCGACGACTTTGGCCGGCAGAGCATGAGCACCGACGAACTGTTGAATCGTTGGATTGTACCGCTGGAAAAACGCTACGACTTCCTCAATATGGCAAATGGCAAGAAAATCCAGGTGCCTTTCGATCAGCTCATTATCTTTTCGACGAACTTGGAACCGCGCGATTTGGTCGACGACGCATTTCTTCGCCGTATTCCGTACAAGATCGAAGTGACGGACCCGAACGAGAATGAATTCCGCCAATTGTTCCAATTGATGTGCCCGTCGCTCAACATGGAATATGACGAGCAGGCGATCGATCACTTGATCGATACGCACTATCGACCGATCGATCGTCCCTTTCGTTGCTGCCAACCACGTGACCTGTTGCTGCAAGTGCGGAACCGTTGTCGTTACGAAAAACGGGATCCGGAACTCTCGATCGAGGCGCTCGATTTCGCGGTGGAGAGCTATTTTGCCGTGATGTAGCCGTTCGCAAGCACCCCGCTGCGGAACGTGCGCGGCGTTGGAAGGGTTCGCAATAGGATTCCCAGCGGCCGCCCTACGCCTGGGCCGCCCTACGCCTGGGCCGCCTACGCCTGGGATGGAATCCCAAGCCACGCGTGGCAGCATGTGCATGTCATTCAAATCGTTCCGTGCCGAAGTCCAATGTCAGCTGAGGGTCGTCCTGCTGGGCGTCCGGGTTCAGTTCTTTGAACAGTAGGCTCGGCTGGATATCTCGATTGTGCTGGTACTTGTCGCTGGCGTATTCCTGGATATCGCCAATAATCTGGTGGTAGAAGATTTGGCAGATCGGGACGCCGGCGTAGATTCGAACGGGCTGGACGGCAAACATCTCGAGCGTCCAGTAGCCACTGAAGCCAACATCGCCGAATCCCGCCGTGACGTGAACGAACAGCCCCAGGCGGCCGATCGAAGATCGCCCCTCGATCATCGGCACCAGATTGTGCGTTTCGGTCCGCTCGATCGTGCGTCCCAAGTAGAGTTGGTTGGGGTTAAGGACCAGACCACCATCGGGAATCGTCATGCGCCGCACGCGGTTACTCTTGCGCATGTCGAGTACGACTTCTTCGTAGATCAATAGCTCGTCGTGCAGCGTCAGATTATAGCTGTTGGGATTCACGTGGCGCGGGTCAAATGGATCGATGACGATGTCGTCGCCAATCCGTTCACGGATCATTTCGCCAGAGAGGATCATGGCCTGTCGCTCCCGTCATGGACCGCTAATTGTTCTGGTTGTACTGCGGCGTCACCGCACCCTAATTGCACCAGCAGATGCCGTGCACCACAAAACCCGCTCGCAATTGGAATCGCGTGATGCTCGTATTGCGACACGTCGCCTGCCACTCGGCGTGGTTTCATGGTAACTCCACAATGCACAGGTTTCCAGAAAAACGGCAACCACTTACGACCAAAGTGTGCAATCCGCAGCCACGTTCTTGCAGATGATTCTAGGCTTCGTCTCAAAACTCGTATTTACCACCTTGCGTTTCGCGTAATCTGCTGAAAAGGGCATGGCTTTGCCGCGCGAAAAGACGTTTTGGGACAAAGCCTAGGCTTTAACACCGATTCGTGGGCAAATGTCGCTAAGTGAACAACTCTCGCATGCCGGTTTGCGAGCCTTACAGACTTGTCGCCCGTGCAGGATCATCCGATGGGAGAAATCGATCCACTCTCTCTTGGGCAGCAAACGCATGAGATCGCGTTCGATTTTCTCGGGATTCGACTCGGATGACAGGCCCAAACGCTGGGAGTTACGACCCACATGCGTATCGACAACCACACCCGTCGGAACGTGAAACGCAGTTCCCATCACAACGTTGGCTGTCTTGCGTCCAACGCCGGGTAAGGTCACTAACCGCGCCAAGTCTTCTGGTACTGCGCCATCATAGTCATCGACCAGCTGTTGGCAACATGCTTTGATGTTCTTGGCCTTGTTACGAAAGAAGCCGGTACTCTGGATGGCCTTTTCCAGCTTAGTGAGAGTGACGCGGGCGAGTTCCGTCGCAGATGGGTATTTTCTGAACAGGTCGGCCGTCACCAGATTAACTCGTTTGTCGGTACATTGCGCGGAGAGAATCGTCGCGACGAGCAGTTGGAGCGGAGATTCGTAATTCAAGGCGCACGTGGCATCCGGATAGGCCTTGGATAATCGACGCAAGACCTTGGCGGCATGCCGTTTCTCAGGAGTTGAGGAAGCCATTCGTTTCCGTATTTCAGGTAAATTTGGGGCGGTTGTGCAGCGTGCGGGCCGAATTCGATTCTTCAAAAATCGGCTGGGCGATATTTGTAGTTCGAGCTAGCGTACGCCAAATCGCCCCCAATTGTGGACGCAATAAATCGGTTGTGTCAAGCATGCGGATCAGGAGTGCGTCGGTCTGAGCAAGCTCGCAGTAGGTTGACGATCCAACAGGACAGGCCTAGACTTAAGCAGCGCCCACAGCGTGCTTTATGTGGCGGCGCGCGCTTTCAAAACTAGCGAAATTCCAAGCTATTGTAAGGGCAAACCGATGAGTTTTGCAGATCAAAACCCGTATCAAACGAACTATGGTGTGAGCCGTTTTGCGGCGACAGCCGGGGAATCCGAACGGACGACGTTTATTCGACGCACCTATTTGCACCTTGGCGGTGCGGTATTCGCCTTTATCGCGCTCGAATTGGTTATTTTTAGCGTGGTGCCGCAATCGACTTTGGCTGCCATGACGCAGTGGATGTTCAGCGGTTGGCACTGGCTGTTGGTGATTGGTGGATTCATGGGCGTGAGTGTCATTGCGGACCGGTGGGCTCGTTCTTCCACTGCGCTGAGCACGCAATATGCAGGCTTGGCACTGTATGTGGTTTGCGAGGCGGTTATCTTTATTCCCTTGCTACTTCTGGCACAAATCAAAGGGCAGGCATTGGGTGAGAATCTGATCGCCACGGCTGGCGTGATGACGGCGGTCGTTTTTGGTGGGTTGACTATTTTGGTTTTCGCCACCCGCGCCGACTTCTCCTGGTTAGGGCGTTACCTGGGGTTGGCCATGATCGTGGCGTTCGGGTTCATCGTTTGCTCGGTGCTGTTCAAAATGGACGTCGGCAACTGGTTCGCAGGCGCGCTGGTGGCACTGGCGGCTGCGTATATCCTGTACTACACGAGCAATATCCTGCACCACTACCGACTTGATCAGTATGTGGCAGCATCGCTTGCCCTGTTTGCCTCCGTGGCACTGCTCTTCTGGTACATTCTCATCCTGGTGATGAACCGCCGGTGAGCCTGGCTTCATGGCAAGTCACGACGCCCGTAACGAGTGCGATTCGGGTTGAGTTTAGGCCGTTGGGCGTCGGGACGCAGCCCGATGCCCAGTTCGGTTGCGGCAGTTCTCCGTGGCCGAGCGTCTCGTTTTCTGCATACCCGATGGCTCCATTCATCTCGCCCCAATTCTTCCGCAATGGAGGCTCTCACCATGTCCGACGCATATGACGGTCGCTATTTGCGTGGAATAAGTCACTTTAACGATGGCGAATTTTTTGAAGCGCACGAAGTCTGGGAAGAAGTGTGGATGCAATGCGACGGTGAACCGAGACTGTTTTATCAGGGCTTGATCCAGGTGGCCGTCTGCCTGCATCATTTTGGCAACGGCAACACACGCGGGGCGCGTAAATTGTTTCACAGCTCGGGACGTTATCTGGGCAATTACGGACCCTGGTTTATGGGGATCGATCTGGCTCGATTGCGCGACGATCTACAACGTTGTCTGGCGGAAGTGGTTGCCAGTGATGAGCAAACGCCTGCAGCCCAACTTGACCGCACGCTTCTGCCGCGCATTCATTTCGCGGAAACGTGCGGCACGGAATTGGCTTAAAGCACGTTCTAAGACGAACGATTTCAATCAAGCATTGCACGGAGAGGACCGATGGGATCCCAAGGCGAGCCCGACAGCCAGCAGCCCGATAGCCAGCATCCCGACAGCCAGGCGCCCGATAGCCAGGCGCCCGATAGCCAGCGCGCCGGCGGCCACGGGGTGGGTGTCGACATGCCGCGGATCGAGCGTGCTGTGCGTGAGATTTTGGCGGCAGTAGGCGACGACCCGGACCGCGAGGGGTTGCTCGAGACTCCTGCGCGCGTTGCACGCATGTACGGTGAGCTTTTCAGTGGTTTGCATACGGATCCCCGGGTGTATCTTGAAAAGTTCTTCACGGAAAAATACGACGAAGTGGTCTTGGTGCGTGACATCGAGTTCAGCAGTGTGTGTGAGCACCATTTGATGCCCTTCATGGGGAAGGCGCATATCGGATACATGCCAGCCGGAAAAGTAATCGGATTAAGTAAGCTTGCACGCGTGGTCGAGGCCGTGGCGCGGCGTCCGCAGGTCCAGGAGCGGATGACTGAAGATATTGCCGAGCTGTTGGTATCCGAATTGGATGCGCGCGGCGTGGCGGTGGTGATTGAAGCTACACACACCTGTATGACGGTGCGCGGTGTGCGCAAGCCGGGGAGCCTTTGTGTGACGTCCGCGTTGAAAGGGATTTTTCGGTCGAATCTTTCGACACGTGCCGAAGTCTTGCAGTTGATTTATGGTGCACGCCATTAGACGGCCGACGTGCCGCTTGGGCATGGAATCGGCAATTGGGGAAAGCGGCTGTCCGAGCGGACGGAAATGTGTGCAAAAGCCGAGCGAATCCTTCCCTTGCTACTGTCCTGCCCCCCTTGCTATCGCTTATGATGAGGTTGGTGCCCACGACGCCCCTGGCAGTGCAAAAGTGACGTCATAGCCCAGTGTCATAGCCCAGTGTCATAGCCCCGTGACGATTTGATATCGGCCTGGATATTCATCGTTGCTACTTTTTTGTGAACATAGCCGCCCATGGACCAAGAGCGAGAACGGATCCAGGCCGACTTGCGGGGGTTGCTCGACGGTGATGTCCGCTGTGACGACGTATTCGTGCAGATGTACGCGACGGACGCGAGCATCTACGAGATACGTCCTCTCGGGGTCGTTCGGCCACGAAGCGTGGCGGATGTGGTGGCATCGGTCCAATACGCTTTCGAGAATGAGATCCCGCTGCACCCGCGAGGGGCGGGGACCGGTTTGGCCGGCGAATCGCTTGGCCCAGGATTGATTCTCGATTTTTCTCATTCCATGCGCCGCATCTTGGCATTTGACCACGATACCGTGCGCGTCCAACCGGGCGTCGTGCTGTCTCAGTTGAACCGGTATCTTGCGAATCGGGGTCGGATCTTTGGTCCCGATCCGGCAACGAGCAGCGTATCGACGATGGGGGGAGTCATCGCCTTGGACGGCTCGGGTAGCCACTGGCTCCAATATGGCTCGGCCGGTGACGCGATTGTCGCGATGCAGTTGGTGTTGGCGGACGGATCGGTGATCGAGGTGGGCAAGCATGCCGTGGATGATCCGGTGAGCGACGATGCGGCGACGGCGCGACGCCAGGCGTTGGTGCGTGACGTCGCGAATGTGGTGAATCGCGAATGTGCGGTGATCGACCAATACACGCCGAAGACGCGCGTTGATCGGTCTGGTTATCGCTTGCGAGGCATTTTGCGCGACGGCCACTTGGATTTGACTCGCCTGGTTGCCGGCTCGGAAGGGACGCTGGCACTGATCACCGAGGTGACGGTGCGGACTCAGCCGCTGCCGGTCCACAAAGGTGTCGCTTTGTTGTTCTTCGATCGGTTGGAGTCGGCGGCACGCGGCGCGTTGGAAATTGCTGGGATGAACACGTCGGCGTGCGACATGATGGACCGTCGCCTACTGAGTATCGCGCGCGACGCCGACGTGCGTTACGATCTCTTGATCCCGCGCGATGCCGAGGCAATGTTGTTGGTCGAGGTGCAGGCGGACAGTCAAGATGAAGTGCGGCAGCGTTTGCAGAATCTGGTGGTGCGAATCCAACGTCGCAAGCGATTAGCATTCGAGTCGCGATTGGCGCTGGAGAGTGAGGAAGTTGAGTTGTTTTGGCGTCTGGTACGGCGCGTGGTGCCCTGTTTATATGGTCTCAAAGGAGTCGGAAGACCACTGCCGTTTGTGGAGGACATCGCCGTGCCGCCAACGGAACTGCCCGAGTTTCTGGTGCAAATGCAGAACGTCTTGAAGTCGCATCAAGTGACGGCGTCCTTGTTCGCTCATGCGGCGCACGGGCAATTGCATGTGCGACCGTTCCTCGATCTCGCGTCGGCGGAATGCGTACAGAAAATGCAAGATGTCGCGGCCGACTTATACGAAAAAGTCATGGACGTCGGGGGCACGATCAGCGGTGAACACGGTGACGGGCTGAGTCGCACGTGGTACCTTCGACGCCAATTCGGGCCACTCTACGATGTCTTTACCCAGATCAAACAACTGTTCGATCCACACAATATTCTTAACCCTGGAAAAGTGGTTGCCGATGCCCCGCAACCGCTGACAGCGAACCTGCGCAGCGTTGCGGTGCCACCGCCGAGCGAAGCCGCGCCGTCGGAAAGCTACCCCGTGCAATTACAGCTGGCATGGCACGACGCGCCGGTGGAATTGGCGGCGCGGATGTGCAATGGCTGCGGTGACTGCCGTAGCCAGCTGGCCAGCGAGCGGATGTGCCCGATCTTTCGTTATGGACCGCGCGAGGAGGCGTCGCCGCGCGCGAAAGCGAACTTGATGCGCGCTATCTTGACCGGCAAACTTGCAGCGATTGAGTTGCAGGGGGACGAGCTCAAGAGTTTGGCCGATTTGTGTGTCAACTGCCACCAATGCCGGCTCGAATGTCCGGCGCATGTTGACATTCCCAAACTCATGATCGAATGCAAATCGCAGTATGTTCTGACGAACGGCTTGCGCCCGACCGATTGGTTTTTGGCCCGCCTTGATTTGCTTTGTGCGTGGGGGTCTTTTTTTCATCCATTTGCCAATTGGGCGATCGCCAACCGAACCATGCGGTGGTTGATCGAGCGGACGCTTGGGATTGCGCAAGGACGTAAGCTGCCACGATTCGCGCCCCGGAATTTCTTGCGCAAAGCGCATCGACGCAGGCTGACGCGACCAACTCGCCGCACTGGACGAAAGGTCTTGTTCTTTGTCGACATCTATCCGAATTGGAGCGATGTGCAATTGGCGGAGGCTTGTGTGGCGGTCTTGGAGCACAACGGGATCGCCGTCTACGTACCGCCCGGGCAAACGCAATCCGGCATGGGGGCGATCTCGATGGGGGCCCTTGATGTTGCACGCAAAATGGCGACGACCAATGTCCAACTGATGGCCGAAGCCGTCCGACAAGGATACCACGTGGTGACGGCTGAGCCGGCAGCGGCACTCTGCTTGACGCACGAGTACCTGAATCTGTTCGATGACGATGATACGCGGCTCGTCGCGGAAAACACGAGCGAAGCATGCTCCTACCTATGGAAGTTGCATCAGGAAGGGCAACTCGAACTCGACCTCAACCCGGTGAATGCTTCGGTTGGCTATCATCTCCCCTGCCACCTACGCGCGCTCGATGTCGGGATGCCTGGGTTTAACTTGCTGCGACTCGTTCCCGGAATGACCGTCCAGCAAGTCTCACATGCCTGTTCCGGCATGGCCGGCACGTTCGGTTTGAAGCGATCGAGCTATCGAAGCAGCTTGCGCGCCGGCTGGGGACTCATCTCCGCGCTCCGCGCTCCCACCATCCAAATCGGTACCACCGAATGCAGTTCGTGCAAAATCCAAATGGAGCAAGGTACCACCAAACCAACCATCCATCCGCTCAAGCTCCTAGCGCTCTCGTACGGGCTCATGCCCGAGGTGGCGGCACTTTTGACGGCGCGTGGCGAGGAACTCGTGGTAACATGATAGTGCAAGTGAAATTGTTTGCCGCCGCACGCCAAGCGGTTGGCCAGGAAACGGCTGAGGTGCCGTTGGCGGATGCTGCAAGCGTAGGGGACCTCCGTCGCCAGTTGGTCGATCAATGGCCCGCACTCGCTCCCTTGGGCCCCTATCTGCTGTTCGCCGTCGATCAGCAGTTTGCCGACGACGATCTGCCGTTGGCAGGGAAAGCGGAAATCGCCTGTTTTCCACCGGTCAGTGGCGGTTAGGTGGCTCATGTTGCAATTTGGGTATCGCATGGCGGATTCGGTTTTCTTATCCCATCTGTTGTGGGGGGAACAATGCGATCGGCCGCGTCTGCATTGCGCGTGGCCGGGTGCCGTGAGACTTGGATCGTTCGAGCGCCAGCCATTGCGGGGATCCGGCGGCAAGGGGCGTGTTGCTGGACAACCGGTGGCCAGCGTAGCGAGGAACGATGGGGGAGGGGAATGATCGAGTTAACCGAAAAGGCAATCGATGTTCAGCACGTGCTGAGCCAGGTGCAAACACCACGGGCGGGTGCGGTGGTGTTGTTTCTTGGTACAACGCGGCAATTCACCGAAGGACGCGAGACAGCGTCGTTAGATTACGAGTGCTATCCGGAAATGGCGCACGCGAAGTTGGCCGCGTTAGAACGTGAGTCAAAGCAGCGTTGGGAGCTAGAAAGAGTCTGCATGATCCACCGGGTCGGCCATCTCCCGCTAGGGGAGGCGAGCATCGCGATCGCAGTCAGTTCGGCACATAGGCAAGCCGCATTTGCAGCTGGCAAGTGGTTGATCGATACGATCAAAGAAGCGGTTCCCATTTGGAAGAAAGAGAATTGGACGGACGGGACCAGTCAGTGGGTGCATCCAGGACTGCCGGATGGTGAGGGAGCGTGTGGATGAAGGGGTGCAAAATAATATGAGTATTCGTGGGCCACTGATCGATCGTTTCGGACGTGTGCATTCAAACCTGCGCGTGAGCGTGACCGATCGCTGTAATATTCGTTGTTTTTACTGCATGCCGAACGAGCACGTGCAGTTTAAACCGCGACATGAAATTCTCTCGTTTGAAGAGATCGAACGGTTTGTGGGTGTGGTTGCTCAATTAGGTGTGAACCGAGTGCGTATCACCGGGGGCGAGCCTCTGGTGCGCGCGGATTTGGCCGACTTGGTTCGGTTGCTGAAGCAGGTGCCCGGGATTGACGACTTGGCCATGACGACGAACGGGTTGTTGTTGGCCGACCAGGCGGTCGAATTGCGGCGCGCCGGATTGAGTCGCGTAAATATTAGCTTGGACGGCTTGAGCGAAGAGACGTTTGCGCGCGTGACTCGCCGCCAGGGTGTCGATCGAGTGTTAGCCGGGATCGCGGCCGCGCAGCAAGTTGGTTTCGAGAAGATTCGTCTCAACGCAGTTGCCATTCGCGGAATCACGGAGCCGGAGATCATTCCACTTGGCCGGTTCGCGCGCGCGAGTTTGTTGGAGTTGCGGTTCATTGAGTTCATGCCGTTGGATGCCGACCGAAAATGGCAATCCGACCAGGTGTTGTCGGGTGAGGAGATTCGTGCTGTGCTGCAGCGCGAATTCGGGCCGCTGGTACCGGCCGCTCGGCCTGACCGCAGCCAGCCGGCGGTCGACTACCAATTTGCAGACGGCGTCGGCCGTATCGGTTTTATCAATCCTGTGACCGAGCCGTTTTGCAAGGACTGCAATCGATTGCGAATCACGGCCGAAGGCCAACTGCGGAATTGCCTGTTTTCGACCGAAGAGTGGGACGTGCGCAATCTGCTGCGCGGATGCGCCAGTGACCAGGAGGTGGCGCAGTGGGTCAAGGCGTGTGTCGGGGCCAAGAAGACGGGGCACGGGATCGACTCACCCGATTTCCTCCGTCCGGAACGTCCCATGTACGAACTGGGAGGGTGAGTGGCAGCGGTTACGCTGAAAGTCGCTGGCGTTCCTGTGATCGAGTGGATCGTGCCGGTTGCAAAACGGGTAACCGTTCACGAGAATTCACACGTCACGAAGAAAACGAACCGCAGAAGGCCGAAGGAAACAAGCCAATACCAACCTGGATGTGAGCTAAATCACGGAAGCTGCGACATGGCGTTGACCCGTCAACGGCAATTTGTCCCACTACCATCACAACAGGCAGCTCTTCCTTCTGCACTCCTTGCTCGATATTCGATATTCCGAGGTTTTCTTCTCGCTGTGGCAAGATCGCGTGAACGGCTACCAAAACGGTACGCCCGGCCCCGAAACCCCGGATGCACTCAAACCCGGATGCACTCAAACCCGGATACGCTCAGACCCGGATACGCTCAGACAGTCCACGTCCAGTTGGGCTGATCCTTTTGAGTGCGATCGTTTGGCGCTGCGATGGCCACTTTCACGGTGATGCGGGTACCCGATTCGGAAGAACTCTCGATCGACGATCCTCCGCCAAAGAGCCGAGCTCGTTCGCGGATGCCGGATAGCCCATAGCGATCTGCGGGGACCTCATCCGGATCAAATCCTTTGCCGTCGTCCTGGACTTCGATGAGCAGATATTGGGAACCGATTTGTGTCAAGCGGATGTCGATTCTCGTTGCTTGGCCATGGCGGCGCGAGTTGGTGACGGCTTCACGAATGATTCGAAAGATCGTGGCTTGAAGAAGAGGCGACAAGCGGTCGATTTCCATGCGGTGCGTGAAGTGGATGTCGAGATCGCTGCGCGCTTCTTCTTCGCTGATCAGGTAATCGATGGCATCGACTAGTCCCATCTCATCGATGATCATTGGTCGCAGTTCACTGATCAGACGGCGCCCTTCATTGATCGCTCGAGCCATCAGCGTGACGGTCGTATCGAGTCGTTGATCGAGGTCTGGAGCGACGTCGAGCAGTGTCTGGCGGAGCCCTTGAATGATCATCCTTGCACCGACGACATCTTGAATGAAGCCGTCGTGGATTTCGTAGGCTACCAAACGCCGTTCGCGATCTTGCAGTTCAAGCAGGTCGCGCAGCAGTACTTCTTCGGCTTCCAGCTTTTCAACGGCATGTTTATGTTGGCTAATATCGGTGGCAAGTAGGACCAAGCCGACGATCTCGCCCGCCTTTCGGATAGGTCCGATGCGCATCGTTTGCCAAGCAGGGGTCTCGAATCGCCTCGGGAAGCAAATATCGAGCGTGGCCATTTTTCCCGTTTGCACGACCGAGTCGATTGTCTCACGCAGGCGATCGTGGTCGCGCCGCGGTGTGAATTCAAAAATGGTCTTGGTGATCACGCGTTCTCGTGGCGAACCGGTTGCCGTTCGATTGACGTCTTCAATCGTTCCGTCGGGACGTAAGAACAGGATCAGGTCGGCCGTCGTGGCGGCGATCGCCTCGCAACGTGACTCGAACGATGGGAGGACAAAGGCGGTCGTAACGCTGCCGACAATCTTGCCGTCGACTTGCAGCGGCGCGACGAGTCCGCGATAGGGAGTGTCGGCCAGCGAGAAAGCGATCGGGCCTCGTTCGCCACGCAATGCGCGACGATGCGCGGCAATCGGACCGTAGTCCACGTTCTCGGTGGAAAACAGCTCAAAGAGACTCGTGCCGCACAGCTTCTTGCCCTGCGCACAGATGCGTTGCGCCTCCATCCCCTGGCAGGTCGCAATGCGCAACGCAGTGTCAGTTGACCAAACCAGCCCAGGTATCGCGTCGTGGACCAAGTTCAACCAGCTGGCATCGCCCGGCACAGCGGTGCAACTGTGCTCTGACATAACGTGGCCTCCGGGATTCACGGCACGACCACCTGTTCCTTACGTGCCCGATACGCGCGCTGGCCAAGCCGTATTACGAACCCCTCATTACGCCGAAGGGCCTGCTCCAATACGGCAACCAGCTTTGCGGGAAATGTTCTGTGAATGTGGTGTGTCGCGGCGTATCTGCCGCAATGCGGATGTGATGCCTCGCAGCCCCTCTAACTCCGCTGTTACCTCTCTACTTAACCGGGCCCAAAATCATGCCATACAGGGGTCGGCAAAACAGGGGACGGCAAAGTTGGCTAGCACGTGCCCCACGCTGGCGTCTAGCTGGGGGAGGTAACCTGCCTACGGTCTCTAGCCGAACCAGCCCTTTTTGTCGAAGGACTTTAATGCTTTCTCTTCCGTCTTGTATATCTGAAAAATCTTATTCAGCTTCATGATCTTGAAGACTTCGGAGACGTTCCCCGCAATTCCGCACAACTTCAGCGCGATGTCGTCCGTCTTGCACTTCTTGTTCAATAGCACTAACTTCCCGATCATTGCCGACGACATGAAACCAACGCCAGTGAAATTCAACAGCAAACGTTTGTCAGCAGCAGCCTTATCAGCGGCAGCGATCAATTCGGTACCGATCTTCTGGATCTTGGATTCATCTAAGATTTTCGTCTCGGTAAAATAGACGACAAGTACGCCATCCGTTTCTTGAGTTCGTAGCGATGCCATAGAATAAGTCCCTTGTAGCGGGCAAGAGAACAGTCGGTCGGGAACGTGAATGACCCCCTGCTGACGGGTGCCTCCGCACCAACTTAGCACGGTTTCCCGCTCGATGCAATTGGCCTGCAAGTGCCGCTTGGTCCCCCGAAGATGGTGAAATGCCCGCCCGCAGCCCCGCAACGCGGTGCCGGTAGGATGTTGCCGCCGCTGGTTGGCCACTGGCGGTGCCGTTGCTCGCCACGCAGGCGAATGGGCCGCAAGGCGTCGTCGGCCCGAATCGCACCGTTTTCACTTCGCAGCCAACGCTCTACATCACAGTCGGCTCGCGGTCATCGTCGAGTTCAGCCGAGCGGGAGACGCGACCAGGAGATGCGGACCGGTCGGTTCCCTGTTGGAGGTGACGTGCCATCCGGTCCATTTAGAAGCCGATCAACCAGCCGGGGCCCCAAAGCTCCGACCAAACGGCGGCACGTGCCATCTCACGCGAGTTGATCAGGGGGCTGGGGACCATGTATCCCTTACCCGGCTTCTGACCAGATCCACCGGCCATCCCGGCACCGTAGAGCGGTGCACTGGGGACCGGCACGCCGCGGGCTGCCTGTGCGGCAGCGGCCTGTTGTGCAACGTAGGCGTCGCGCTCGTCCACTTCGACTTGCCGATTGCGTTCAGCCGCTTGATGCATCCACACTAGCGAGTCGTGTTTGGCCTGGATGCGTTTGAGAATGGCCAGCATCTGGTTGGCATTTGCCTGCACGATTTGGTCGCGCAGCTTCTGCAGCTCTTTGTCACTATAAATCGCCTGCACCCGCATGAATTCGCGCAACCAGCGTTTAGTTTCCTGCCATTTTTCACCTTCGACGTACTGCCGCAGTTGCTTGGTCTGCTCAAGCCATTGCGCGAGCTGGCTGGGCGACATCTGCGCAACCGCTTGCCGGATTTTCGCCATATCCTCTTGACGCAGCAATTCCGACTCGGACAGGAACGTATTGAGCCACAACAGGGTTGTCTCGCGCCGTTCGGCATCGTTCAAATTCGCATCGGTAATGTCTCGGCCGCCGATCTGTCCGTGGGCGGGTGCGGCGAGCAGTGCCATGCCTGCCGACAACAGTATCAAAGTGACGCTACGAAGGGTGTACAGTGAACGCTTCATGGGTCTTCTCTTTCGATTAACTAGGTCGCCTCACGTCTGGGTAACGGCGCCATTCCAATCAGGTTTCTTGCCCTTTTCTAGTGAGGGCTGGAAACCCTCTGACTTGGTTGGCCTGTGACGGCCCTGCGACTACGGCGATGAAGTCGTTAGTGTTTTGCCGTGCCTGCGGTTCTCAACCACCGAGCGGCAGCAACGCGACTGGGCTCGTTCGGTGGCGTTGGCCGTTGACACGGAGCAAAAAAACGCATTTGGCACACGCGAAAATGTCACGCTAAGGCCCAGTGTAAGGACTATTGTGCCAGCCGATCAGCCATTGAATTAATATACAGAAGGTCCGATTCGTGCAAGTATTGTACGGTGTTTCAGCCTTGCGAATGCGTCAAAACCTGCAAATCTGGCGGCTGAGTT
>JAJRVM010000055.1 GCA_024277285.1 Planctomycetota bacterium | reverse complement strand
AGAGTCCAGAGACTAGAGCTGAGAGTCCAGAGACTAGAGCTGAGAGTCCAGAGACTAGAGCTGAGAGTCCAGAGACTAGAGCTGAGAGTCCAGAGACTAGAGCTGAGAGTCTAGAGACGGAATGCGAATAGAAGCGAATGGTAGTCCCGAAGGGACGGCCGCGCAACCCTGGGGAACCTAGTGCAAAACAAGAGGACTTTGAAATGTTTCGATTTGAGGAACTGAGCGTGTGGCAGAAGGTCGTGAATGTCGCCGACAATGTGTACGCGGTGACACGACCGCTTCCTGTTGATGAGCGATTCGGCTTGCCTAGCCAGATGCGCCGAGCAATTGTTTCGGTTTCGTCCAACATCGCTGAAGGAATGGGCGAACGTCAGCCAGAGACTTCGCTCACTTCGTCGAGATCGCCTACCGCTCGCTCATGGCAGTTGTCTCGCGGGTTGTTGCGCGACGGCCCATTCTTGGGGGCATAGCGTCCTTAGCAATACGCTCTGGACTCTGGACTCCCAGCTCTCAGCTCTGGACTCTCAACTCTTAGCTCTGGACTCACTGCCATGTTAAATGCGGTTATTCGTTTTGCTTTACGGCAGCGGTTGTTGGTTATTTCGATCGCTGTGTTCTTGGTGCTTTACGGCGGTTGGCAAATCACTCAACTGCCGATTGACGTCTTTCCCAACCTCAATCGGCCGCGTGTGACGGTCATGACCGAGGCGCAGGGGATGGCTCCTGAAGAAGTGGAGACGTTAATTACGTTTCCATTGGAGACGACACTCAACGGAGCGACCGGCGTGCAGGCGGTGCGCACCGCCTCGGGCGTGGGGCTGTCGGTCGTGTGGGTCGAGTTTGACTGGGGTACCGACATTTACAACGATCGCCAGATCGTTGCGGAGCGAATTGCGCTGGTTGCCGACCGGTTGCCGGACATTGCCACACCACAATTGGCGCCCATCTCGTCGGTGATGGGGCAAATCATGATTATGGGGATGTGGAGCGATGACGGCACCACGTCCAACATGGAATTACGCACCTTGGCGGATTGGGTTGTTCGCCAGCGTCTGCTGACGATCCCCGGCGTCTCGCAAGTGTTCGTGATGGGAGGCGACCGGAAGCAGTTTCAAGTGCTCGTCGATCCCGGCAAATTGCTCAAATATGGCATCGCCTTGCACGAGGTGAAGGCTGCTGTCGAGCGGAGTAATCGCAACGCGACGGGTGGCTACTTGGACGAACAAGGCCCCAGCGAGTTGTTGGTGCGCAGTCTGGGACGCATTCAGACGGTCCAGGACCTCATGGACGTCGTCGTGAAGATGCGCGACGGCCGTTCGATCTTGCTGAGCCAGGTCGCTCGGGTTACCGAAGGGGCTCAAGTCAAACGGGGCAACAGTGCCGCTTTCGTGCGTCTGGACAAGCTTGGGGGTGACGCGCCAAGTGCATCGAAAGGCGAAGACGCATCGAACGACCAAGACGGTGCCGATATGTGGGCGGGCGGACCGGCCGTCGTATTGACGATCAACAAGCAGCCGGATGCCGATACGCGGCATGTTACCGATGAGATCACCAAGGCTTTGAAGGAACTCTCCGGCTCGTTGCCTCCCGATGTACATATCTATCCCAAGTTATATCAGCAAAAAGTGTTCATTGACTTGGCGATCGAGAATGTGAAAGAGGCGTTGCGAGACGGTGGTATTCTGGTCGTCGTCATTCTGTTTCTGTTCCTGCTGAACTTCCGCACAACCTTCATTACTCTGACGGCGATTCCGCTGTCGATCGTGGTCACCGGGTTGGTCTTTCATTGGTTCGGATTGTCGATTAACACGATGACGTTGGGAGGACTCGCGGTAGCGATCGGGGAACTGGTCGATGACGCGATCGTGGATGTCGAGAATATCTATCGTCGTTTGCGCGAAAACCGTTTTGCCGAGCATCCGCAACATCCTCTTGTAGTCGTGTTTCGCGCGAGCGTGGAGGTGCGCAACTCGATCGTTTTTGGAACGATGATCGTTGTGCTGGTGTTCCTGCCGGTTTTTGCCTTGAGTGGCATGGAAGGACGACTCTTCACGCCGGTCGGAGTCGCTTACATTGTTTCAATCCTGTCATCTCTCTTAGTTTCACTGACGGTGACGCCGGTGTTGTCGTATTGGCTGTTACCCAACGCCAAGTTCATGGGTCGCGAGAAAGATAGCTTCATCCTTGCCGGACTTAAGAAGATTGCCGGTTTGGCGATTGGGACCAGCTTGCGCATTCCGACGACGATGCTCGCGCTGGCAATCGTGGCGATCGCCGTTGCCGCCATCGCGATCGTCCAGAAGGAAAACGACTTCCTGCCTCCCTTCAATGAAGGCGCGGTGCAGATCAATGTCGTCTTGCCGCCTGGCACTTCGCTGGAAACCTCACAGGCCATCGCGCGCAAGGTCGAAGATCGTTTAAAGAAAGTCGAGGATCTGGAGGCGTTTGTGCGCAAGACGGGGCGGGCCGAATTGGATGAACATGCCGTCACGGTCAATATCTCGGAGATCATTGCCAGTTTTGATCCCCATACGAAACGCAGTCGTGAGGAGATTCTCGAGGACTTGCGTGAGGCGTTGGCGGATATTCCCGGTATTGCAACCAGTGTGGAGCAACCACTGGCCCACTTGATTTCACATATGCTCTCCGGCGTCAAGGCGCAAGTCGGAATCAAGCTGTACGGCCAGGATCTGAGCGTCTTGCGCAGCAAAGCCAAGGAAATTGAAAAGGCGATTGCCAGCGTTCCGGGTGTTACCGATCTTCAGGTCGAACCGCAGATCGATATTCCGCAATTGCGCATTCGAGTGGATGGCGAAAAACTGAAGACGTTTGGCTTAGTGCGCGAAGATATCAATGAATTCGTCGAGACGGCGATGAATGGAGACGTTGTTTCTGAAGTGTTGCTGGGAACACGCACCTTCGATTTGCTGGTGCGATTGGACGAGCCGTTTCGCGAAAATATCGAAGCCGTCAAGCGGCTCTCGATCGACTTGCCGGGCGGCGGTACGACCATGCTTGAATCGGTGGCCGAGATTACGGAAGGCAAGGGCCCGAATACGATCAATCGCGAGAACGTGCAACGTCGCATCGTTATCCAGTGCAATACGACCGGTCGTGGGCTGGTCGACGTCGTGCAAGATATCCAGAGACGTGTCAAGCCGATCGAGGCTTCGCTGCCGACCGGGTATTTTGTCTCGTTTGAAGGTCAGTTCGAGAGCCAGCAATCGGCGTCCCGAGCGATCGCCGTGCTCTTTGCTCTCTCGTTGATTGGTGTCTTCCTGGTGCTCTATACGATGTTCCGCTCGGGTAACCTGGCGCTGCAGGTCATGATTGCATTGCCCATGGCCTTTATCGGCAGTGTGGCCGCTTTGTACGCGACCGATCAAACACTGACGGTGGCCGCGATGGTCGGCTTCATCTCGCTGTGCGGAATTGCGTCGCGCAACGGTATCTTGTTGATCAATCACTACCTGCACCTGGTTGAACATGAAGGCGAAACCTGGTCGCGCGAGATGATTGTGCGTGCTGGCAAGGAACGGCTTGCCCCGGTGTTGATGACCGCGCTGACCTCCGGGATCGGGCTGGTGCCGTTGGCCATGGCGGCCGGCGAGCCGGGCAAGGAGATCCTCTATCCGGTTGCGACGGTAATTATCGGTGGCTTGATGAGCAGCACGCTGCTGGAATTTCTGGTCCGTCCCGCTTTGTTCTGGAAGTTCGGAATGCGCGCGGCGCAACGCGTCGTTGAGGAACACAAAGATGATGTTGAGTTGGAAGAGGAGGAGAGTGACGTTGCGATGGCACACTAGATCTGCCAACGTCATGTAGAGCCGCTTAGCCAATGATGACGAAATACCCAATGACCAAATACTGCCGAATCCGTTTTGATAATGTCGTTTTGTAGGTTTTGAATCTTTGCTGTTGAGAAGGAGTTGTGTTCGATGCGATTTTCATTTACTTCCGTCTGTTTGACTGCTGTGGCCGTGCTGAGCTTTTCGCTGGCAGGGTGCGGAGCCGATTCCTCGAAATCGTCAGATGATGGCGGTGCCGCTTCGTCTGAGGGCGAGCACAGCGAAGGCGACGGGCACGATCACTCGGAAGGAGATGGGCATGATCATGCGGAAGACGCACATCCGACCGAAGGTCCGCACGGCGGCCAACTGATTGAGTTGGGAGATGAAGAGTACCATGCCGAGTTGATGCACGACGAGGATACGCATAAGGTGGCAATCCATGTGCTCGATGCAGCCGGCAAAAAGGCCGTTGCCATACCCGCCGCGGAGATTAGTGTGCAGCTGTTCCAGGACGGCAAGTTTGTGAAGTACGCCTTGAAAGCGGTCGATGCTTCAGGTGGTAACGCGTCGCAATTTGAATTGGTGGATGATGCTCTGTGTGATGCACTCTGCGCTGAGGATGGCACAAAGGGACGCCTGCAAGTGACGATCAATGGCAAGCCTTATACCGGCACGATCGCCCACGAAGGTCACGATCACGAAGGTCACGATCACGAGGGTGAAGACCACGAAGGTGAAGACCACGAAGGGCATGACCACAAGTAACAGGCAGCGCGATAAGCCCTGATAGGCAACGCTGTGCAGCATTTTCGCAGCAGTATTGATGGCCTGCCGGCGATTCCTTACGCCGGAGGCGTTGTACTCCAAAGCCTGGGGTAAGCGCAGCCGCGTAGCGGCCGAGCGCCACCCTAGGTGACGGTTGGAAGAGATGACGTACGCGTCAGCGCGTTCCCCAAGGGCATTCGGCGGTCGGTTCTTTCCTGTGGAACGCCTTCGGCGTACGTCTTCCGTGGGGTGCTCCCAGGGTGCGCTCCGCAGCTGCGCCGCGTCGCGACCTTTGGGCTCTGGAGTACAACCGCTTCGCGGTAAAGAGCCAGACCTCGCGCAACCCTAGGAAAGGCTTAATCGAACGCTGCAATCGGCTAAACAGATACCAGTTTCCTTGGATTGTGTTACGAACCTCAATCGAGTTCATTTAGACACGCGCATCCGACGAATTGCTTTCGAGGAGCGTTGCGTGTCAGGAGCGGCGTCATGAAAGAGATCAAAGCGGTGTTTCAGCCTTTTATGTTGAGTGCCGTGCTTGAGGGGTTGCGCAGTATTGATGGCCTGCCGGCAGCCACGGTATCCGATGTTCGTGGGTTCAGCGTTATTCATCCCGAGTTTAGCTCGCAAACCAAGACGAAGTTGGAAATCATGGTGGTTGACGAAATGGCCGATTCGGTGGTGGCCATGATCCAGCAACACGCTCATACCGGTAACCCGGGTGACGGCCGAATCTTCGTAATCGCGGTCGACGAAACGGTGAAGATCCGTACGGGCGAAAAGGATACGGCCGTCTGAGACCGGTTCGTGGCCAAGTGCGACGGGGGCGAGTTGGTTTATTCGCACATCTTTTTGCGAAAAATGAAGAGATTTGCCCACGGGCCGTGAAGGAACTTACTGCCCAGCGCATCTAAACCGCTACATGGCATGCATGGCGTCGTCGAAATACGGGCATTTTGCTTGTTTCAGCAAGGATGTTTGTTGCATGCCGAGTTGCTGCCTTGTGCAGGGCCTGCTGCCACAACGGACCGGCATGGCTTTCGGGTAAGTGCTAGCAGTGCACGCGGGTGTTTTTGATGGTGT
>JAJRVM010000054.1 GCA_024277285.1 Planctomycetota bacterium | reverse complement strand
ACACTCAGCGGTGTCCGGCCTCATGCTTCAACGAAAGTTACAGTCCTTGGGGGTAACGTCCGAACTTCGCTATCGAGGTGATGGCAAGACCGGCAGCGCCGATATGCAGGAGTTCCTTACGCGTCAGCTGAAGGAGGACCACTAACGCGTCATCGCGCTTGCCCGAACAGACCGAGCTGGCGAGTCCTCGTTTCCGCCAGAGCATCGCTGTGAAGAATCCGCTGAGCATAAAGAACAGCGGCATGCGAAATCCGTGAATGCAGGCGAACAGGACGTAGTAGAATTCGTTTTGCTGCGAGTCCCGCACCGTCCATGGAATCGGAGCAAATGAAAGTGCTGCATGCAAAACGATACCCAGCAACATGGCGACCGCTCGCAGCGCATCCAGGTCGTGTCGTCGATCGCTGGGCGCCGTCGCACTGATTTTTGGAGCAGTTTCCCTGGCGTCGCGTTGCCCGGCTCGCGACTCTGCGTTGATGGCAGATGTATTCCTGTTATGCTCCCGAAAAATGAAGGACGGTGTGCCGATCGGTGGCGCAGGCAACTGGGATGCAGCGCCGGTTTCTTTCGCTGATGCGTCAACGGATCTGAGCGTTCTTGATTTCGTCGATTGCGAGATACGCGGCGGCAATGCTCCCGCCAGAGAGTTTCCTTCTCCACGATTCGGAGGATGCGTTGCCTGATCTCAGAACGCGCCAGTACAGCCAGAGCGAGACCGCCAGAAAACGAAGCCCAGTGCGATTCTCGTGAAAAGTGAACACATTGTGGGCGCGTCTTGGTGTACAATTATCCTGTCGCCATCAACGGACCGTCTCATTCATGATCAATGCACTCATCGGAAGGAGTGAAACGTGGCCAAGACTTTCTGCGTATCCATTACCCACTGCCGCGCGGACGCGGACAAAGCAACCGTCGGTTTCGTGGTCGCCAATGCGGCGTTGGGGAGCGAAAAGGACACGCTGGTATTCCTCAGCACCGACGGCGTGTGGGCCGCAGTGAAGGGCGAAGCGGAGAAAATCAACGAGGGTGCACCGTTCGCTCCGTTGAAGGAGCTAATTGACAAGTTCGTCGCTGGCGGAGGCAAACTCCTGGTGTGTGCGCCATGCCTGAAGAAACGCCGTATTTCTGAAGATATGCTCATTGACGGCGCTACACCGGCGGGAGGGGCCACGTTGGTGGAGTGGCTTTCCGAAGGTTCGCCGTGCGTATGCTATTGACGAGGTGGATCGATGGACCTGGATCGAATCAACCCGGACCACACGTTCGATGGCGGCGACCTCGACTGCGGGTCGGGGTTGGTGTTGCTGTTGCGCGAGCAAATATCGCAGCTACCAGTGGGTGGCGTTTTGGAAATGCGCAGCCGCGAACCTACCGTGGCCGATGATCTACCGCCCTGGTGTCGCATGACCGGACACGAGTACCTCGGTTCGCTTCCGGCGGCTGACTGCGTACGTTACTTCGTGCAGCGTGGGCAGCCGACCGTCGATGAAGCGAAGGCCCTTCAGGATGACAAGGAGCGTGCCAGGGACTACGAGTGGCGTGTTCGGGCTCGCTCCACCGGTCACCTCAAGAGCACCGTCTACTTCCGCAATTTTTCCGTCGACGTTGGCCAGCCGGCGAGCTTCGAAGAGAAGGACGAGCATCCGTCGGCTGTGGAATATCTGCTGGCCGCTTTAGCCGGTTCGCTGAGCACGGCGTTTGCCACGGAATGTGCGAAAGACGGGTTGGAAGTTGATGACATCGAGATTGCCGTCAAGGGAAAGCTCGAAAATGTGCTCGCTCACCTCGGCATCGAGCAGGGCGATCCGTCTATTCGATCGATCGAACTGAAGTGCTTTGCTTCGACGCTGGACGACGCGAAAAAGGTACGGGCAGCGTGGCAGCGTACCGTGGGCCGTTCACCTCTGGCGCAGACAATGATAAAAGCCGTGCGGCTCGAAAGTAAACTAGCCATCGTCTGATCGGAAAGAACATGTTTACCGTTACCCAAGTTGGCAGCTGGCCGCGTTCCAAGGCCTTGCTCCGGGCGTTGCGAGACAAACAGAAAGGTCGCATGACCGCCGACGAGTTCCAACGCGTGGCCGACGGGGAGGTCCGCCGTTGCGTTCAGCATCAAGTTGAGGCGGGCGTTGATGTCGTGGTGGACGGCGAGCAGCGAAGAGATAGCTTCTACTCGTTCGTTACCGACAAGCTCGACGGTACCAAACTGATGTCTCTGGCCGAGATGCTCGATACCGTCGAGGACAAATCGGGATTCGAGGAGATGCTCGACACACTCGATGTCCCCGCGTCCGCGATCAAGAATCCTACGTGCGTGGGTCGGCTATCGAGACGAGGGCCGCTGGCGGTCGACGAGCTTCGCTTCGTACAGCAACTGACTGACAAGCCGGTCAAAGTGACGTTGCCCGGGCCGTATCTGCTGACTCGTTCCATGTGGGTGGGCGCTTTCTCTGGCGAAGGTTATGCGGACAAGGTCGAGATGGGCGACGACGTGGTGAGAATCCTGCGCGAGGAACTGATCGACCTGAAGGACGCGGGCGCGGCGTTCGTGCAATTCGATGAGCCGGTGCTGACCGAAGTTGTGTTCTCCGAGGATTGCGAGCGTCGCACTTTCATGTGAGCAACTTTAGCGACCCGCCGTGATGCGGGTGCCGAACTGGCTTACGCGGCCGAGTTGCTGAATCGCGTAATTGACAGCGTTGACGGCGTGCGCATTGGGGTGCACGTCTGCCGAGGTAACTGGAGTCGCAAGGAAGAAGTGCTGCTGACCGGGGACTACGAGCGGCTCGTGCCCGCATTCACGCAGATGAAGGTCAAGCAGTTCGTGCTTGAATACGCGACGCCCCGCGCCGGAGATGTGCACTTGGTGGGGAGCGCGCTGTCGGACCGTGAGATTGGATTGGGCGTGGTAAACCCTCGCACGGCGGAGCCAGAGAACGTCGAGGAGATTGTGGCAAAGGCCGAATTAGCACTCCAATACTACCGGCCAGAACAGGTGTTCTTGAATCCGGACTGCGGATTTGGCTGCTTTGCCAACCGTTGCGTCAATGACGAGGAAATGGCAGTCAAGAAAATCGAGCGCATCGCGCAGGCCGCGCACGTGCTTCGAGAAAAGTACGCGTAACCTCCGTGCTTTTCGGCTGACGGAAAAAACTTACGAACCTCTACGATCGTTCCGTTGAATGTAAAAATCCGGCGGTGCCGCCTTCAGCATGCGATGCCCCGTCGAGCGACACCACGCCAGCAAGTCCAGCGACGCGGCTGAGGCTTGGGTCGTCAACTTGAGCACGCCATCTTCTGGAAGCGCGGCAACACGATCGCGCAGAGGAAGCAGCAGTTCGCCGCACTCCAGCTCGCCCGCATCCCAAACGTCGTTGGGCGCGATGTAGTCGTCATCAGGTATCTCAATCATCGTGATGAAAGCCGCATTGTGAAGTAATAGACGTACCGAGATATCATGATTCCTCGCCTGCTTGGATGTTCCGAAATGTGGAACACGACGCTTGCCTCGAATGGCCCTGTTGCTTTCAGTGTAAGGAGTTACGTCAATCGGCGTTTTGCCGTTGGCGCACACCTTGAGCATTGGCGTTCACGAGAATTCTTCGCGAACACGTCGCTGAAAAAGTGATCTTGGGTCGAAACCTTCCTCAGTTTATCATCTTGACCATTGAGACCTTCCGTGGCAGGGGTGTGAACCGATTTGATGCCAAGGAAGGGCTCATGTCTTGTAGCCGTTCACGCGACCTTGCCACAGCGAGAAGAAAACCTCGGAATATCGAATATCGAGCAAGGAGTGCAGAAGGAAGAGCGGCCTGTTGTGATGGTAATGGGACAAGAGACAAGAGACAAGACTTTTTTCAACGCTCGGCCGTTGAAAAAAGTCTCTTGGACGGAGCGGCTGCGTCGCGGAAGCAGCGAGCTTGGCCGGTCTTCCAAAACGGGTCGTCCAACACGACTATTGCATCCGCCAACTTTCAAGGTAGCCTGGCACGACAGCCAACATCTCGGTAATAGCAGGGATATACGGGACGCAATAAGGTGTTGGAACGTCTTGTTGCACCGCTCATCGATCAAGCGCTATTCTTTGCCCCTAATCTTTTTTGCCCTCTTCTCGTACCGCGAAGTGGCTGGCGTTCTGGTTGCTCTCCTCTAAGGGCAAAGAAAATGGCGGGCAAAGAAAAAACAGTGTGATGCCAGCCCTTTCTCTGCCCGTGTTTTCTGCGCCCTGGGGAATGTCTGACTTCGCCTGCTAGCTGCTTGCCTGCGCGCTCAGCATCGACCACTCGCGCGCGGAACAATAACGGGATAAACAGAATCACCACAGTCAGCAAGTCTTGGGTGAAATCGACGCCTGCCTCCGTTTTGGCAGCGTGGGCAACCCTTAAAGCTGCGTAGTTTTCCAAAACGGAGGCAGGCGTCGTTTTCCGAGGCGTCGTTTTCCGGGCACCGGCGGATTTGAGGAATTCCTCTTCCGTCCATTCCCGTGTTGTCAGTTTTGCGACATTGGAGATCCACCAAGTGTGCCCTT
>JAJRVM010000053.1 GCA_024277285.1 Planctomycetota bacterium | reverse complement strand
GTCTGCACGGTCAATGCGTCGAGACCGGCCAATTGCCAGCCACGGCCATAAGGGGCCGAGGAACTGTTGCGATTGACCACATCCTGACTGCCCGAGAACGTATGCACGGTAGGCATGCCGTAATAGGTCGTCGTGATATCGATCGACCAGTTGTAACGCCCGGTAGCCAGCGCCGACGTATTGGCCTCGAGTGCGAAACGGAGCGAATCGCCCGGCACGAGGCTATAGGTATTGTACGAGTAGGTGCTGCCTGCTGTGCCATTGAACGTCAGTTGGGCCGTGATCTGGTCCTGGACACCAGCCCCAGGAAGCAACGAAGTTTCGACCACGGCGATTGCGTTGGCCTGCGTATCGGACTGATAGACCAGGCCCGCACTCGGCGTGATCGGCTGGGTCTGCTGCAAGCTACCCGCTTCGAGTGTCAAAAGCTGAGGTGAACCGTCTTGGTCGGTGCGTGGCCCCAGGTAGCCGCCCACGGCGATCGCCGCCTCGACCACGTTGCTGTTGTCCGTACCGTCACTCACTCGGTAGGAGAACGAGTCGAATCCCGTGAAGCCGGAATTTGGGGTATAGGTAAACGTCCCATCCGCGGCGAAACCGCTGACCGCCCCGTTGCTCGGCGCGGTAACGAGCGTTGCGCTCAACGTGCTCCCTTCAGGATCCCAGTCGTTATCCAACAATGTGGTACCTTGGCTTGTTGTAACCGTTCACGGGCCCTGAAGTTAAGATGCCGCCGTCTTGTACGGCCGGAGCTTCACGCTGCTTACTACAAAGGCCACCGCACGGCTAACCGCAGCCGAGCAGAACGTTTTCCAACAAGCCGCCGCGCTGCCGAGGCTGAATCAGAACGCGGCCGGATTTCGGGCTCGGCAACGGGCCGGCTGATTTCACGCGGTGCGCTCGCCCGAAGAGGTTTATTGGGGCGCTCGGTGTGTAGTAAGCAACCTAACGATCCCGCCGGACAAGCCGGGGGGATTCGTCGTGCGCCACAGACGGAGACGGATGGATGTTCCTCCGCGCAGAGGCCGTGAACGGTTACCTTTTGTCTTTGCAAGAACCTGTCTCAAAGAAACTGGTTCTCTGAATGAAACGCAAGAGAAGCGTGCGCCAGCGAACGCTCAGTGCCCACTGAGCCTATCGCACCGCAACTGAACTGCGTTTTACCGCGCCAATCGACAAAGTCAATCAAGTGTCGCCATATTTCTGGTTTTTCTCCACGGCAAGGTTTTTCGCTGGTGGCATGGATTGGAGATACTGCCGCGTGCTGTCCAATACGCTCTGATTGGCCGACGCGTGGCGGGCCGGCATTCTTCGGCACAGAAGTGACATAGATATGTCACACAATGCACTTGCGGCGCCCACCACACGTGCGCCCCAACGGAGAGCCTTTCGTGATTAGCGTCTATTAGCGGTCATTAGCGGTTCCTTTTCTGGATGTGTTGTTCACAGCTTCTTGAGATCGATCGCCCCTGACGCTCGACCAACGTTTTCCATAGGGGGGGGGGCGTAGCTGGCCAGTCATGGCTCCACCGGCACGAGGCCGATGGGGGCCTTTCTCTCGCTATCGTGGTCCCGGCGGTAGTTTGTCGATCAGGTAATCGGTCATCAACTGGCGCAGATGCCGCGTTGTGTTGGTCCCTTCACGTATCGCGTGCGTGCGATTGGGGTAGCTCATCATCGAGAACCGTTTGTTACATCGAATCAGTTCGTTGATCAACATCTCGGTCGTCTGGTAGTGGCAATTGTCATCACCGGTGCCATGAACCAGCAGGAGGTTACCTTCCAGTCGATTGGCGAAATTGATCGGCGACCCCTGCAAGAACCCATCCACATTATCCTCGGGCAAACCCATGTACCGCTCTTGGTAGATCGTGTCGTAGTAGCGTTGGTTGGGCACTGGAGCGACCGAGATCCCGGTCTTGTAGAGCGCCGGGAATTTGAACATGGCGTTTAACGTCATTGAACCGCCACCACTCCAACCCCAGACGCCGACTCGCTCGGGATCCAGATACGGGCGCTGCCGCAAAACGGCCTTCACGGCGGCAGCCTGCTCTTGAGGAGCCAGGATACCGACCTTCTTGTAAACAGACTTGCGCCAGGCCCGTCCACGCGGCGCGGGAGTTCCACGATTATCGAAGCTCATGACGACATAGCCACGTTGCGCAAGCATGAGATGCCAGAGATAGTTGTTGCCACCCCAACGGTCCAGTACGGTTTGCCCCGCAGGCTCGCCATAGACGTGGACCAGCAACGGGTACTTTCTATTGGCTTCCATCTTCGGCGGCCGAATGCACCAGGCGTCCAACTGCACTCCACCACCGATGTCAACTCGAAAGAACTCGGTATCGACGCGATCGAGCTTCTGGAAGTTGCGCCGTAGCACGACGTTTTCCTCCAGCGTCCGCGTTCTCTTGTGCTCCGGCAAACTGACCAAGTCAACACGTGGGGGGCGATCGGCCGCCGAGGAGGTCACAACCGCCGCGCTGCCATCGGACGCAATGCGGTACTGAAATGTGCCGGTCTCGCCGGCGGGCGTTACACGCGTCAGGCCGGTGCCGTCCAACTGAATGCGGTACAAATACTGTTGACTGGCCTTGTCGGGCGACGCCAAGAAGTAGATGCACTGTCGCGTTTCGTCCAGATGCAACAACTTGATGACATCGTAGTTGCCCGGGGTAATGAGTGTCGCCTGGCCGCGCGCCGTCTGATCGCCCTGGCGATTGATCATATAGACGTGGCGCCAGCCATCACGTTCGCTGATCCAGGTAAACCTTGTCTTGTCCTTTGACCAGAACAGCTCGTCGTGAATATCGACCCAGGCCTCGTCGTGTTCCGCAAACAGGATTGTCGTCTTGCCCGTCCGCGCATTGCACTCCATCACACGGTTGGTGTTTTGACGCCGGTTCAGTTGCTGCAGCAGGATCGTTTCGCGGTCGATCCATTCGATGCGGGCAATGTAGTGGTTCCGTGGATCCCCCGGAACGTCCAGCCAGCGAGTGGCACCGGTGACGATGTCCAGCACGCCCACACGACAGGCCGAATTTTGTTGCCCAACTTTCGGGTAGGCGAACCGCTTGACGGCCGGATAGAGGCTGTCCGTATTGTTCACCAAGGAAAACTCCGGCACGCCTGCTGTGTCAAGCTGCCAATAGGCAATCGAACGGCCATCGGGGCTCCAGCGAAATCCGTCCCGCAACGACAGCTCCTCTTCATAGACCCAATCAAAGGTCCCGTTGATAATATGCGTCGTTGGCGTGCGTGTCACTTGCCGAATCGAGTGATCAAGCAGATTCTCGACATGGATATTGCGATCACGCACATAGGCGACTTGTGGTGCCGTTGGCGAAAACTTGGCAAACATAAGTGTTGATGGCGGGACATCGCCGCCCAATTGGCGCAACTCGTGACTCGCCCGATCCAGGACCCAATAGTCACCACGCGTGTTCCGCCGCCAGACACGTCGCGAATTGGTGAAGATCAACAAGTACGCATCTCCGGCCGAGAATCGATAGTCCTCCACGCGCAACGGCCGACTCGCTCCTGGTGGAACCAGACGCTCTGCCGGCACGAGGACCGTACCGGTGGCACTGTCGCGGTCGTACCGCACAACCTGGCGTTGCCCTTGTGCGGATGGCTCCAACACGGTGTAGGCATCGCCTTCGGGCAGCCAACGCACCGCAACACTCGCAGGTTGAAATACTTCGCCCTTGAAGATTCGGTCGAGCGTCAGTTTCGCCGCATGTGCCTCCGCGTCACTCGCTTGGGCCATGGGCGGCCCCAAAAGGCTGGACATCAAGAACACCAGGCAACATGCACCTTGAAACGGAACCGATCGCTTCACGCGTTTCATTGTCATTGTTGGCTCGTCATTGTTGTAAGTCGTTGTTGTATATTGTCACATCTTGCCCGGCGCGCACCACTTCGCGATCGCAACCGGCCACCATGGGTCTCGTGACGCTCTCGGCCACGAACACCAAGACAACCGGTGGGCACTCTCCCATCAGCCAGCATGTGTGGCCGAAGACGGATTGTCAAACGCCTGGTTCGAACAACCGTAACCGTTCACGGGATTCAGTCCACAACACCCGTCCTTCGTGCGGCACTGTATGTGCTCGATCTCATGTTCTGCCTTTATTCCCCTGCTATGCATTCCCCTGCCCTATTCCATCGCGTCAGCCATTGGCAGGGGAATGAAAGACAGGGGAATAATCGAGTGAAAGATACGGTTCGCCAATTCCGAAGCTTGTATCACCACCCGGAGCGATGCTTGTAGAAGCGTCATACACGTTCACGTCTTCCGCCGAGTTCTTGCGGTTCTTCGCGCGTGTCGCAGTCAAAATCGCGTGAACGGTTACGAACAACCTCGATTCGCCGGCCCGCTCAACGCTGCAGTGCATTATTTGGCGGGCGTGGGGCATCGTGCTACGGCTCAAGCCAGCTTGATGGAGGCTTTGGGTCGACGGTAGCAATCGAAGGTGAGTGGAAACGCCCCCTCATGACGACCGCACGCCCCGCAAAACCCAAAACCAGGACTTCCCCCAGGCTCCATTTGACGCGACACCCCGCATCGACCATCATGACAGAACACTACCCCCAACCTATGCCCATCCCTTGCATTTCCAAAGGAATCGTACCTCATGAACACGCGACGTGAGAACTCATATCCCCACACATGCCACGTCAATTCATGGCTCCTAACGATCGGCATCATCATTTTGTTACTGCCGAAGTTGATCGAAGCCGCTGAGCGGCCGATCGCATTACACAAGGGTAATCCCCATTACTTTGTGTGGCACGGCACGGCAAGCCAACGGTATTGATCACGTCTGCCGAGCACTACGGCGCGCTGATGAATCTCGATTTCGATTATGTGAAGTACTTTGACGCACTCGCCGCCGACAAGCTGAATCATACACGTACGTTCAGCGGTTCGTACCGTGAGCGAGTCGACTCGTTCGGCATCACCGACAATACGTTGGCTCCCAAACCAAATCGATTTATCTGTCCTTGGGCACGAAGCGACACGTCAGGCTATTTCGATGCCGGCAACAAGTTTGACCTCAACAAATGGGATGTCAACTATTTCCGCCGACTCCGCGATTTCATGACTCAAGCTCAGAAACGTGGCATTGTGGTCGAGTTGAATCTTTTTTGCCCGATGTACAAGGATTCCATGTGGGCCGCCAGTCCGATGAACGGGGCGAATAATGTGAACGATGTCCCTGCATGTTCACGCACCGAGGTCTACACACTCAAACACCCCAAACTGCTCAAAGTGCAACTCGCGCTAACTCGCAAGATCGTGGCCAAACTGAAAGATTTTGACAATCTCTACTACGAGATTTGCAATGAACCCTACTTCGGTGGCGTGACCATGCCATGGCAACACCGGATTGTCGACGAAATCGTGGCCACGGAAAAAAGCTACCGGCACCAGCACCTGATTGCGTTGAACATCGCCAACGGACGCAAGAAAGTCGTGGCTCCGCACGAAGCCGTCTCGATCTTCAACTTCCACTATTGCGTGCCGCCCGACACCGTGGCGATGAACTACGGCCTGAACAAAGTGATGGGTGAAAATGAGACCGGCTTTCGTGGCAAGGAGGACTTCATTTACCGCACGGAAGGATGGGACTTCATCCTGGCCGGCGGCGCGATCTACAATAACCTCGATTACTCGTTCACGGCGAAACATCCGGACGGAACGTTTGCCAAGTATCGTTCGCCCGGTGGTGGCAGCCCCAAGCTGAGGAAGCAACTGAGGATCTTGCGGGACTTTGTCTATTCGTTTGACTTCGTTCACATGCACCCGAATAAGGCCGTACTCAAGAACGTACCCAAAGGCTTTAGTGCGCGGGCACTGGCACAAAAAGGCAAAGCCTACGCCATCTATCTGCATGTGACGTTTCCCAAGAACCCGAAATCGGACAAGCTCGACAGAACAGTCCATACCAACATCGGTTTGAAACTGCCGGCCGGACAGTACCTGGCTCAGTGGATTAACACGAAGACCGGCGCGATCGACAAATCAGAGACATTTGAACATAACGGCGGGGTGAAGAAGTTGAATACACTCAAGTTCACCGTCGACGCGGCGCTGCGGATACGCCGGCAGTAAGTTTGTTTTTGGCAAACGCACTTAGCACGAAAAACGATTGGGCGAGTCATCCCTTTCCTTCGATCATTAGCGTCGATTAGCGATCGGTTCGCCTCCTTGAGGCTCGTAAACGGTTACCCAAAGACCGCGGAAGGAGCATGCATGGTGATCCCAATCCGCGGTCCACACTTTGGATTCTATCCCACCCGTGGCGTGGCAATCCTGTGGACGGGACACGGATAAGTGCTGGTGAACCAATCGCCAGGCGACCGTTTTGTGCCGAACTGAACACGCCCCACGCCTACACTTCCAAGCTTTGTTCCTGCATAGGACGATTTGACGATGAAACAGACTCGCAGAGTTTCCGTGGCGATGTTGATGTTTTTCGGTTCCGTCACCTTACTGTTTGCCGCACCGCCCGACAGCGACACCGCCACAGCGCTCGCAATGCGCACAATCCGGCCAAGGGCCACCGATGTGCCCCTTTTCAATCCGGGCATGGGACTCTACCTGGCCGGTGGCAGCGGGATGGGCTACGAGCCACCGCAAGATGCCTGGATCTTCGAAATGGCCGATATCGTCTACTTTCGTCCCGTCTGGGGAGACCTGGAAGAAACGGGACCAGGCAGCGGTTTCGACGAATACTTCCAGCCGATCTTTGATTTCTGGGTCAAGAAGTTGGGTAAGCGAGTTGCCTTTCGCGTGATGTCCGAAAGCATGCATTCTGGCCGGGAATACGCTACCCCTAAATGGGTTTTCGATGCGGGCGTGCCAAGTGTCCAGCACGTGGGACTGCGTGCCAAGAAGCAACGTGACCCGGTCTTCTGGAACGCAAAGTACCTGGATCTGTATTGCCAATTTACCGCTCGACTGGGCAAGTACTTGAACGGCCGCGCGGGACTGGAATACCTCGACATTGGCGGCATTGGTGAATGGGGCGAGATGCACTTGGGCTTGCACATCCCAGGACGCTGGACCGCCGAGCAGTTGGAGGAAACCGGATTCACGCGTTCCAAATATATCGCCGCCTATCGACGGGTTATCGATGCCCACGCCAACGCTTTTCCGAATACGCGAGTGTTCCTGAATGTCGGTGACTATCCCCAAGTCAACGACTTTGCCGCCACGCGTGGCATGCACTTCCGGCAAGATGGTTTGACACCGGCAGGGCCCAGTGCCAATGTCGGAAACCTGTTCTTTCGCCCCTACGCTCCACGCGGCGTCGTTTGCAACTACGAGTTCCATAGTGGATTGAGCAGCATGCGACGAAAGGGCTGGGACCTGAAGACAACCGTCGACAAAGGCCTGAGCGATCCCATCTCCTACATGAACACCAATGTGCTTGGCATGCCCCAATGGGAGCAGGCTCCACAAGAGGTCAAGAACACGTTTATCGCCGCCGCGCGCAAGATCGGCTTCCGCTTCGTCCTCGTGCAAGCCAATGTGCAGCAGCAAATCCGCGTTCGCCACGACCGGCCAAGCCGTCTGATCATGACACACCGTTGGCAGAACACGGGCATCGCGCCATGCTACGAAAGCTACGCACTCGAGTTCACTCTGCATGACAAAAAGGGCAGTGTGGTTGCCAGCGAACTCTACTTTCCACGTGTGCCAACAACGCGATGGGAGCCCGACTCGACGATCGATCTGCAATCGGTCATCAAGATCCCTGCGGACATGCCGGCAGGCACTTACCAGTTGAAGGTCGCAATGATCCTACCTGAACAACACTACCGCCCGATCCAACTCGGCATCGCCGGTGCCGACACCGAGGGTCGCTATCCGTTGTGCGAACTCCCTGCCGTGTCGATACCAAACGCGGCTCTCGATACGTGGAAGGAAGGGTTCGAAACGGCAAAGACCTCGTGGAAGGCCAGGCCAGGAATCGCAATGACCGTTGATCGACACGAACGGCATTCGGGCAGCTCCAGCCTGCATATTGAAGGGACTCAGACAGAGGGCTGGAACCATGCGGCAGGCCCGCAGGAGGTACCGATCTTCCCCGGCAGCAAATATCGATTGACCTGCTGGATCAAAGTGGACGAACTGGAACCAGAATCGCTGCCGCCCTACCTCAAACTGGGGATCCACGACGCGGACGGAAAATGGGTCGCGAACATTGGGACGAACAAATACGATCTGCGCAAGATTGGTCAATGGCAACGGCTTACCGCCACCGCCGAAACGCCATTGAACGCCGTGCGCGGCCAGTTTGCCGTGGAACGCGGAATGGGCCAAGCCAAAACTCGCGTGCGACTGTGGTTGGATGATATCACGCTGGAATTGCTGGAAGGGCCGTAAGGAGCAGACACGTGGCTTGGGGCACCGACCCCGAGTGCGTTTTTATTAGCATTCATTAGCGGTTCCTTTCCTCGATGTGATGTTCGCGCCCTCATTCCCGTGAACGGCTAAAGATTCCCAGGCTATCGAATTCCGCGCGCAGCAACAACGGATCTTCCAGTGCGCGCATGAAGTATCAGTTTTTGATACGATGAGAGTGATCACTGAGCCACTTGCACCGGAGGGTGCGAGTTCCACCACCAATGCATCGCCCCGTTTTGTACAATCCACGCTCTTCCCAAAGCTTAAGGCCATTGACGCCTGCCTCCGTTTTGGCAGGGTGGGCAACCCTGAAAGTTACGTAGCGTTCCAAAACGGAGGCAGGCGTCAAACCCCCTTTGCTGAGTTCATGCTCGTGGATGCCGTTTTGCCGGTTCTCCTTGAAGGGCAAGGAAAATGACGAGCAAGAGAAGAAGTGCGATGCCTGACTTCGACTGCTAGTTGTTTGCCTGCGCGCCCCAAATCGACCACTCGTTCTCGGGACAAGAACCGCAGAAACCGAACCACTGCAGATCAGCAAGTTTCCAGCAGCCTACACGATTCCCTTTTCCGGTTTCAAAACCGCGATGCGCGGACACTTCGGCCACCAGCGAGTTTGGGCCGCGCACTGGCGCCAAACGAAATGCGGCGCGCGGCGTTCGTGTGTGCCACTGCATGCGCGAACGCGTTCCCCATCCCAATCGATTGGGCACTG
>JAJRVM010000052.1 GCA_024277285.1 Planctomycetota bacterium | reverse complement strand
GCGGTGCGGCATCATGCGACCAACTGGATCAATCCGGACCGCAACAATCGAGGACCATTCGGCCCGCCACACTGGGACTGGCAAGGATTGGACCGGAGTGACGTGACGCTTCCCCGTCTGCTCGAAGACGCTGGCTACCGCACGATCCATGTTGGCAAAGCTCACTTCGGACCCCGCAAATTTGAAGGGGCCGAGCCGAAGAACCTTGGTTTCGATGTCAACGTGGCTGGCTGTTCGATTGGGGCGCCCGCCAGTTACTACGGTATGAAGAACTACGGCAATGGCCAGAAACGAGCGTCGCATGCAGTGCCAGGACTCGAGAAATACCATGGTACCGAGACGTTCTTGTCAGAGGCGCTGACCGTCGAGGCCAAGGCACGCGTGACCGATGCGGTCAAGGCTGATAAACCATTCTACCTTTACTTCGCGCACTATGCCGTGCATGCACCTTTCAACTCCGACCCTCGTTTCGCCGATCACTACAAGGACTCCGGCAAACCCGCGAACGCGCAGGCGTTTGCGACCTTGATTGAAGGTATGGACAAGTCGTTGGGCGATATCCTTGACCATCTCGACTCGCTTGGTGTCGCCGAGAACACGTTGGTGTTTTTCCTTGGTGACAATGGCTCGGATGCACCACTCGGTGGACCACACGTCGTCGCTTGTGCCGCTCCGTTGCGTGGTAAGAAAGGGGCTCATTATGAAGGTGGCATGCGCGTGCCATTCATCGCGGCCTGGGCTAAGGCGAACGCAGAGAATCCCTATCAGAAACGCCTTCCCATCGCGGTCAACGCGCTGCAGAGCCAAGTGGCTGCCGTTCAAGACCTGTTTCCGACCATCCTGGCGTTTACTGAAACCGAATGTCCAGCGGATCACGTTGTCGACGGCCGGCGTCTCGATACACTGTTGACTGGCAAGCCCGATCCGTCACGCGACGAAACGTTCATCATGCACTACCCGCATTCGCCGCATCGCAGCAACTACTTTACTTGCTACCGCGATGGTGATTGGAAAGTCATTTACCATTACTTTCCTTCCAAGGCTTCGGAAGGGTCACACTACCAACTGTACAATCTGGCCGACGATCCGTTCGAATCGAATAATCTTGCCAATACGAAACCCGATCAGCTTCGTCGGATGATGCGGGGGCTGATCGCCAGCATGGAGCAACACGACGCACTTTATCCGGTCGAGGAGAAAAACGGCACGACGCCGCTCAAGCCGATATTGCCATGAACGATGGGTGATGTGCTGTTGAGACAGCGCGAGCAGGACCATGGAACGAGACGCTGCGCGTGACGAAGAAGTGGGCTTGATTGCGGTCCGTTCGCGACGGTGGCACGACGTGCCGTACGATTCAACAATTACGGCACGCAATGCCGTACCACTTAGTATTTAATATTTAATATTTACGGCACGCAATGCCGTACCACACTGCGTCAGGAGTCGGTGGATGAAGAGCTTGCTGTTCGCTGTTGGCGTGAGTGTCGGGGCGTTGCTGATCGTCGTGGGCGTTTTCTACTGGTGGTGGTTCCAGGCACCGTACGAACGCATCGCCAATGTTGAATATGGCCGTCGAGCTGAAGCGAAACTGTTGCTCGATGTTTTTCGGCCGCCGCGGCAGAATGGCGCGGCCGTGGTGGTGATGATCAGCGGCAGCTGGAAGTCAAGTGGCGATTCAGTACGACCGTTCCTGTTCGCGCCCCTCCTGCGACGCGGGTACACGCTGTTTGCGGTGCGCCACATTTCGCAGCCCGAATGCCTCATCGGAGATATTACCGATGATGTGCAGCGCGCCGTCCGTTTCGTTCGGCACCATGCAAATACGTATGGTATCAATAGCGAACGAATCGGAGTTGTGGGAGGCAGCTCGGGCGGGCACTTGTCGCTGATGTTGGCCACCGTGGGTGGCCCCGGCTCACCCGATGCCGCAGACCTGGTGGACCGTGAGTCGAGTGCCGTGCAATGTGTTGCGTGTTTCTATCCGGTCACTGACCTGCTGAATCTCGGCGCTTCGACCGAGAACCCCGGCGATGGCGGTCCACCGATCCACTACAAGCAAGGCTTTGGCCCTCGCGCGGAGACGGCCGCGGATTGGAAAACACTGGGTCGTCAACTGTCGCCGATCTACCACGTGACGGAGGACCTGCCACCGATATTGATCATCCACGGCGACGCTGACACGCTGGTTCCATTGGATCAGTCTGAGCGATTTGTGAAACAAGCCAAGGCGGTCGGTCGCGACGTGCGGCTAGAGGTGCGTTCCGGCAAAAAGCACGGATGGCCCACGATGGTCTTCGATATCATTCGGTTTGCAGATTGGTTCGATAAACATCTTACTGGCCGTGCCTTGTCCAATCTCGAACCGGCATCGTCACAATGATCAGCCATCGAGTCGATCCGAGCGCACATCGACGGACCATGTTCTCGTTACGCTGCTCGACGAACTGAACGTCAGAAGTGAAAGAGTGACAGAAGGCTGGCACATGAGTGGCACTGATTGAGTGAGCGGGAATCATCGCAAACGCAGGCCAGCCGGACGAGCTCGCAGGATCTCTAACCCCGCGAACGGAGCCAGTGTTGTCACAATCTGCTCGCATGAGGTGCGTACTGTGGCCGCTGCGAATACTCACTTCCGCTCGCGGTTATGCTGTCTGGTGATGGCCATGCGCTCTGACGCTCGCTCAATCAGCGCCACCTTCCTCGCCGAGCGTCTTGTGAAAGAACCTGATTGCTGGCTCGATAGCGAACTCGTGACCGCCCGGCGGTTGCGAGAATACGGGAGTTGTTCCGCCTGTCGCTTTGAACCAGGGATCAACCAATTTGATACACCGCTTCGATTCCTGCGGACTGAAGCCGTCTTGCTCGGCATTTGAAATATGCAAGGGACGTGGCGCGACCAGCAATGCGAGCTCGGGCAGGTCAAACAGAGGCAGCAGGCCGGCAATGGCACCGCAACGACAATGTCGATTGCGGTCTTGTACGAACGATACTCGCATGCTGCCAAAGATGCCCTGCACCGATGCGGCAGCGATCCGCGGTTCGATCGCCGCAGCCGACAGTGCCAGCAAGCCACCTGTCGATACGCCTGCAACTCCTACTCGATTCGTGTCGACCTGCGGGTCGGCAAACACCTGCTGCAAGACGATTCGCTGATGAGCGAACAGGAGACTGTACCAACCGTAACCGTCCAAGCGTAACAACCGGTCGATTTCCAAATGCGTGTCGCGCTGCGGTTCCATGCCGACATTCTCCATCACATAGACCAGATACCCCTCTTCGGCGAATCGAGCGGCACAGGCATGTTGGTAGCTGTTGCGGTCTTCCAGGACCTGCAGCACCTTGCCATGTCCCATGAAGCAAACGATGGTGGGCAACGGCTTGTCAGACGCCGATTTGGGCACAAGACGAAAGAACCGAAATAGGCGTTTCTGGTTCTCTGATACATGGTATTCTTGTTGCATAAACAGGGGCCGATCGATTGGGGTACCGATCGGTTTTACGGTGCTTGGCTGACTATACCGAAATACCAACCGCCTTACGAACTGTTCGCGCTGTTGCTCTTGCCAATTGGCGAACTGGTCCATGCTGGTAAACGCCGGCGCGGCCAGCGGACGTTGGCGAGTGGCCCACGATTCATATGAGAACGTCGGTGGAGCACCACGCGGATTCGATACACCTTCGCGAAACCCCGGAACTTGACGTGCCACATCCAACTCTGCGATACCGAGGCAAATCCACCAGGGTGGCAAGTTGCGCAGTTTTTGTCCAGCTTTGAATTGCCCGAAATAGACCGGCACCCGGTGGGGCTTTCCTTTCACTTCTCCGTTGCTCGTCCCACGATAGGTCGCCTTGCCAAGAGCACGCCAACCGTAGTTCTTCGGGCTTTGCCGGTCTGCAAAAGACCAGTTACCGCTGTCGTTGTATTCAAAAACGGCGAACACCACGGCCGGTTTGTGAAACTGCAAGGCCACGCTGCTACCATTGCCACCATCAAAAACGTATCGAGCCATTCCAAGTAACGGCTCGGGCAGTTCCTGCATAGCATAGTCCCGGTTCAAGAACGAGCGTGTCTCTTGCTCTGCGACTGAAGGCACAACCGGTGTGGCTCCCACAGGCTGAGCGATTTGCAATAGTTGCTGGAAACTCGCCGCATGGCGGGCATGTGCGCGGAGTGTGGCGAGGCTTGTCGCCACGTCGTCGACCAGCAGCCACTCGGGACCGTATTGGAGCAACGGCAACAGTTCTTGGGGCGTGCCAAGTTTACCGTTGAGTTGTAATTGGAATCGGCGCTCCAACAGTCCGTGGGCGAGTGCCGGATCACTGAGCCACTTTGGCCATATGCGAATGATATCAACACCGGCCTTCGCGAACGATTCGACCTGGTCAGGTGCGCCGATAAAGCCGAGTTGTCGCACGGCAGGAAGGAGGCGGCGAAAACGATCCGCTTGTTCTACGGAGTGGACACCGAAAATTGTCTGACTGGGACTGCCTGAATGCTCTACTTCGGCGGCGACCGCTTTGGCGTAGTCTTCGCCCGCTTCTTTCAAGTCGAGTAGCACATCGATGCGTCCTCGGCAACACTGTAGCGCCTCGCGCAATGTTGCGATCCGTGCGCCAGCGTACTCGGGACCAAACCAGGCGCCGGCATCAAGTTGCTTCAGTTGAGCCATGGTCCGCTTTGAAGCCGTGCCGTGTCCGTTGGTGGTACGGTCGAGCGTCGGGTCGTGCAGCAGGAACAAGACACCGTCCTTACTGGTACGCACGTCAATTTCCACCGCCGACGCGCCTAACTCGATCGCCCCCTGCAGCGCCAACAACGTATTCTCGGGCCGATCGCTGCTGGCCCCTCGATGCGCCACGATTTTGCACGGCGCGGGACCTGCTGCAAAGGTTGTGCGGGAGATCGCCGCGAATTGGATCAGAATGGCGGCCAAGAAGACCCAACATGCGTGGGTGGTTACCAGCTTCAGCGAACACTCTGTGCTACAAATGCTGAAGATCGTTAACTCTTTGACAATGTTAGCGACCAACGGGAGCGGGCCACTGTTAACCGGGCGATAGCTCGTCGTTGGTTGGCGGCCCTGCCGCCCTGTGGAATCGTGGGACATTTGCATGGGATTGACCGATGTTGGATTTGCGGTAACCGGTTCACGACTTTCGGCCGATAATCCGGTGCCTTTCGGTGCCAGCAATGGCGGTGTCAGTCCTCGAGGCTTGTTGGCGTGTCGCTAAACAGCACCGTCGCGTGTGATAGTATTGTATCTTGCCATGCCACGACTGTGAAACCGGCATCGTTGCTCAAGCCTATGCTGTGTTACATGTAGCCGGGGATTCCATCCCCGGCATGGAAAGCGTTCCAGCGGCAAGAAGCCCGCTATTGCCAAAACGCCAACACACACGCAGTCCGCAACGCGCCCACGGCTTAATCGATCGGCCATAGCAAGCTGCCAGAAGAGGTAACCTGATCCATGCTCGGGAAAGATTCCCGAGCTACGTTGTTGTTAGAAATCCCTAATGTAAGCGTTGGCTTGCTTGCCTCTTCGTGCAAAACGGACAACAATCCAGGACGTACAGTCGTGCTGTCCCAACGTAGCCGTGTGGGGGCCTCAACTTGATTTTTGCTGCCGATCGGACTTACGCCGGAACCTTCGGTCGCAGCTTTCTCTATTCCGGCAATTGAGCAGGGAGAATGTGCTATGACACGTTCATTTTGGCGATGGTGGTTGGTTTCTGTGAGCGCATTGGCTTTGTTGTTGCCGCTGGTTGCAACCACAAGTGCCGCGCGAGCCGATGATGACGATGCGACGGTCGTCAAGTTCTCCAAGTCCGACCTCGGCAAAGTGCCTCAGGGTTGGAAAGTAGACAAGACAGGCCAGGGCGAAGGTAGTGTCTGGAAAGTGATTGCCGACAAGACGTCACCATCCAAGACCGGTTACGTCTTGGCGCAGACGGCCGCGAGTCCGCGACGCATGTTCAACCTCTGTGTTCTCTCCGACTCGAAATATGGCGACGTCGAAGTCACGGTTTGTTTCAAAGCGGTCAAAGGCAAGGTCGATCAGGGCGGTGGGATCGTGTGGCGATATCAAGATGCCAACAACTACTACGTTGCCCGCATGAACCCGCTGGAAGATAACTACCGATTCTACAAAGTGGCTAATGGCAAGCGAACACAACTGGCGACCAAAGAAGGCCTGAAAGTGCCGGCCGGCGAATGGCATACGCTGACGATCGAATGCGAAGGGAACACAATCGAATGCGAACTGGACGGTAAGGACATCCTGAAATGCAAGGATAGTACGTTTACCAAGCCGGGAAAAGTAGGGCTATGGACCAAGGCCGATGCCGTTACCGAGTTTGCCATTTTTGAAGCGAAAGGAACGACAGAATGACGCTCGGCGCCAGTCTGTCCGTATAGGGTCATCGACCGAGGCACGTTCTTGGGATGCGAGCGCCCCAGAACCGGTATGGTGGTAGAAATGCAAGCGTTCACAGAGCAGATGGTTGAACCGCCAATGAACGCTGGGGAACACCGCGAACTTGTCACATAACATGACGGGCTTGGTTTGTTCGGTATTGGCGGGACCTACCGATGGTTTTGTGACAGGTTCTAATTGTCAGCAGGCACGAAGCCGATTGCGAATCGATCATTGCCTCAAAAGCGGCGAAAGAATAAACGCCTGAAGGAGTGAAGGAATGAAAGCTCGTTTGCAAGTCTTATTACTTGCTGCCACGTTCGCGATAGTGGGAGTCGCTGGTTGTGCGAAATCATCAACATCGGGAACGACAGGGTCAGGTGAGTCGGGAAGAGTAGTCGTCTACTCGTCTGTAGATGAAGTGTTTGCCGAGCCGATTTGCAAACAATTCGAGACGGAGACGGGGATCGCCGTGGATCTGGTACCCGACACCGAAGAGACCAAGAGTACCGGCTTGCTCAACCGCTTGATTGCCGAGAAGGGTCGGCCGCAGGCCGATGTGTTTTGGAGCGGTGATCCGGTACGCGCCGCGATTCTCAAGTCGAAGGGAGTCTCCGCGGCTTACGATTCGCCGGCCGCGAAAGGGCTGCCCGAGGAGTTTTCCGACTCGGACCACCACTGGACCTGCTTCTCCGCACGCGCTCGTGTGATCATCTACAACAAGGATTTGGTGCCGGACGATCAGAAACCGACTTCGATAAACGACTTGGCCAACGCCCGATTCAAGGGCAAAGCGTGTATCGCGAATCCGCTGTTTGGAACCACTTCGATGCACGCCGCAGCCTTGTTTCAAGCGTTAGGGGACACCGATGCAAAGAAGTTCTTTCAAGCCTTGGCTGACAATGACGTAAAGATATTATCGTCCAATGGCGAAGTGCGGCGACGCGTCGTCAACGGCGAATTTGCCATCGGCTTAACGGATACCGACGATGTGAACGTAGCGATTCAAGAGGGCAAACCGGTTGGGTTCGTCTATCCCGACGCGGACGGGCTCGGTACACTAGTGATGCCGAATGCGGCAGTGCTGGTGGCCGAGGGGCCCAACGGCGCGAATGGGAAGAAATTCATCGACTACTTGCTGCGTCCCGCGACTGAAGCAGCATTGGCTGCGAGTGAGGCGGCGCAGATGCCGCTGCGCAGGGATGTGGAATTGCCGGAGGGGTTTCCCTTCAAGTCGGTCGCGGAACTGAAGGCGATGGCGGTCGATTACGCCACGCTTGCCGGTAAGTTGGAAGAGATATCACGCGGCTTCCTCAAGCAGTGGGTTGACGAGAATCAGTGAGCCTGATGGTGCAACGTGTGCGGGTGTTGTTACGTTGGTGGTTGGTGTGCGGGGTGCTTTGCCTGGCGATCACTCCCGCGCTGCCGCTGATCTTTTCCGCACTGGCACAGGAGTCGACCGAGCCCGTTTTCTCGGACGCGTTTCGCCGTGCGATATTCAGTTCGCTGCGGCTGGGCATGAGTGTCTCGGTCTTGTCGCTTGCGATCGGCTTGCCAACGGGCCTGCTGGCAGCGCTGTACCGCTTTCCCGCACGACGAGCATTGCTTCTCTTTCAATCATTCCCGCTTCTTCTGCCGTCGTTTCTGCCTTGCATTGGCTGGAGCAACTTGACGGCAGCTAAGTGGTTGTGGTGGCTGCCGACACCGGATGGATTTGTCGGCTGCGTGTTTGTGTTGGGGCTACAAGCGGTGCCACTATCGTTGTTTGCGACGTGGGCGGCATGCCAGACGCTGACGGCATCGCAAATTGACGCGGCGCGTTTGCATGGTGGCGAGCGAGAGGTACTCAAGCTTGCGGCGCGGGTGTGTATTCCCGTCGCGGTCTTGGCTGCCCTCTTGGGCGGCATTCTCAGCCTCTCCGAACCAGGCGCCCCATTGATTTTCGGTGTGCGCAGTGTTGCGACGGAGATCCGCACCAGTTTCTCTGCGTGGCACGACTATGACTTAGCGGGGCGACAGTGCTTATTGCTAGCCGGACTGGTGCTATTGCTGATCGGACCGTTATTGTTGGTCGGTCTACGATCGCTTTCCACCGCTATCTTGGCTCGACAAACGCGGCCGGCATTGCCTTACCCACATGCCGTGCTCAGTAAACTGGCGCAGGCCGGACTGTGCCTTACGCTCACGGTCGGAGCGTTGTTGCCCGTCTTTGGCCTGTGCCTGCCCGCGGTTCACAACCCAATGTTCCGACGCGCTGCGCAGAAAGTAGCTGCTACCGCTGGCACAACGCTCATTTTCACCGGCGGTGCCGGGTTGATTGCAGTCATTCTGGCCACCTGTCTTGCGTTGGCAACGGCCCATTGGCCGCGTGGACGACTCGTTACGCTGGCGGTCTTGCTGTCGATCCTTGCGATCCCACCGGCACTAGCCGGGATTGGAGTAAGTCGACTGGCAACCTATGCGCCGGTCCAGTTCGAATGGCTGTTGCGTGGCAACCTGACCGTCGCGCTCGTCTTGGGCCTGCGTTTCCTGCCCGTGGCGACGGTCGGCATGATGCGCGCCGTGGGCAGCATGTCACCGTCGTGGACGGACGCGGGACGTGTTCACGGCGTGACACCGATTCGCATGCTTGGGCGCGTAATCTTGCCGAACTTAGTGGCGGCGATTGTGGTTAGCTTGTTGCTGGTCATGGTACTGGCCGCAGCCGATATCACCACCACGCATTTCCTGCAACCGGCCGGTAAGCAGTCGTTGCCGGTCGCGATTTTTACGGTGATGGCCAACAGTCCCGAAGGCCTGGTCGCGTCACTCTGCTTACTCTACCTGGCATGTGTGGTCGCTATGCTTGTTCTGGCTTCGCAACTTCCTCGTCTTTGGAAAAGGAGCGGCGCATGAGCGACGTGGTTACGTGCAAAGGGATCGACTGTCGCCTGGGTGGTCATCTAGTGCTATGCGGCGCGGACCTGACCGTGGCGGAAGGCGAGTCGGTCGCCCTCTTGGGTAGCTCGGGCAGCGGCAAGTCCACTTTGCTGCGTGTGATCGCAGGCTTGGAACTGCCCGAGCGTGGTGAGGTGTCGATCGCTGGTGAGTCGGCAACGCGCGCCGGTCGCCTACTGGTTCCGCCCCACCGTCGTGGCATTGCGATGCTGTTCCAAGACTTGGCCTTATGGCCGAATCTTACCGTTGCCGGTAACGTTCGCTTGGGACTTTCTGGACTCCGTTTGCCCCGAAAGCAGGCTTGGGATCGTATCGTGCAAGCACTGTCGCTCTGTGGGATTGCGGATCTGGCCAAACGCCGGCCCGGCACGTTATCGGGTGGTCAGCAACAACGCGCAGCGCTGGCGCGTGCCTTGGCGATGCAGCCCAAACTATTGCTGCTCGATGAACCGATGGGTGGTCTCGACCTGATGACCAAACAGTCGGTCTTGCGAGAAATTGCCCGGCTCCGAGCCGAACTAGGATTTGGTATCATCCTCGTGACGCACGATCCGACGGAGGTGCGCGGCCTGTGCCATTCACTGGCCGTACTGGAAGACCAAAGGATCGTGGAGCACGAGACTCTCGATGAAATCAAGGCAAACGCGCGATCGGCATTGGGCCGCGCGTTTGCAGAAGCATTGCCAGAAGGATGTGGATAGTTGCCGCGATGCCTCGTTTTTAGTCGCCGTGAACTGGAAACGCGACGATGCAGGTCACGCCGCGACCTGGCTCACTGAACATTGCGACTTCCACTTCCGTTCGCAATACGGCGAGCGGCGTTCGGAGCTCGTGTGATGCATCGGCAGATTCAGTGTGCCGAAACGCAGATCGGCGGACGCCTCGTCCGGATTAGGTGTCTGACAATTTGGCTAACCTGCAGGCTTGACGCCGTTTGGGAACACCCGGGAGTCGGCCTCCCTGGGCGAACCGCTGCTGCAGAATACCCTCTGTCGATTGGGCACGAGGGGGCGCCGGCTGTTCAACAGCCGGTAACGGTTCATCGCGGACGTGACGCTTTTTGGCCCGAGTTTTCGCTCGATTAGCTCGAAGAATGGCAAACGGCCACCTGATCGGAAGACGTTCCACCGCGCGCTGTTTTTTGCCCGTCATCTTCTTTGCCCTTCTCTCCCGTTGCGCTCATGGACGACGCGTCTGGTGGTGCTCCTTGGAGGGCAAAGAAAATGATGGGCAAAAAAGAACAGAACGGTCCATG
>JAJRVM010000051.1 GCA_024277285.1 Planctomycetota bacterium | reverse complement strand
GTCTCTGGACTCTCAGCTCTAGTCTCTGGACTCTCAGCTCTAGTCTCTGGACTCTCAGCTCTAGTCTCTGGACTCTCTAGTGATTGTGACCGGCATGAGGATCGATCCCGCCACCCGATTTATTTTTCATGGCCAAGTGGATCTGGTAGGCGCCCGTCGTCGCCACAACATCGCCCGGAAACAGGCTACCATCGCTGGCGATCACAGCCCAACGCTGATCGCGGTATTCAACATGCACCGGCTTGCGATCGAAACGATCGCCATTCTGTTGAAAAACGAACCAATCCACGCCATCTTCAACGACCGATTCGATCGGCAGGACGATTCGGTCACTCCAATGCTCGACCGGGATCTGCAATTGCACGCGCTGCCCTGGCTTGAACCGCCAGCCAATAAACCGATGACCATCGTCGGTCTTCACGTTGCGAACCAGTTCGTTCGGCAACCGCACATAGAATCGCAACGCACGCGATTGCAGTTCGACTTGGTTTTCTACATAGAGGACCTTCAGATCGTTGACGATGTGCGGACCCTTGCCGTTGGCATCGATAATCGCGGTGATCGGTAATCCTTTGTTAGCAGCGGCATTCAGTTCGGCAGCATCTTCTTCAAAGCCTTTTCCTTCGATGTACAACGTGGCGTGATCGCTCAGCACACACAATGGGCCACCCGCAACCACATGTTCACCAGGACCGGTCTCGATCGTCGAGACCTGAAGCAGATACTCATCTTCAACGTTGTTAGGCGTTTCGATCGGTTCCGGGGCGAAGATGGTCACCTTCTGAAGCAATCTGCGTGTCGACTCGATTTGGCGCACCTGCTGTTCGGTCAAGCCGTGCAGAATCAACGCTTGTTGCTGAGCACGTTGGCGCGCTTCTGTTTGCTGTTGCTCGTACTGCCGCTCCAAGAGCCGTTTGCCCGCGATCGCACCGCTCGAGGTGACATCCTCGAGCCGAGCGACTTCACGCTTGATGACGTCAAGCTGCTCGACCGTTTCCAAAAACGCGCTCTGCGTATCGACCAGGTCTTCGTGCGTCAAACGGAGGTCGACCAGCGGTTGGCCCGGTGGTACCGCCTCGCCACGGATCGGATAAATCCGAGTCACGATGCCAGTCATCGGTGCCGAGACCTTGATCTGCGTCCGCCCGGGACGATCCTGCACCATGGCCGGCACGTTGATCGTGCGGTAGAAATCTTGCAGCTCGATGGTTGCCAACTGCAAGCCGACGTTCTTGCGTCCCTGCTGACTCAACTGTAGCGAAAGCGTCTCGTCCCCCGCAGCATGATCGTGCCCCGCATGTTCATCCTCCCCCTCAGCACCCGGGGATTTCTCCCCCCCTTGCACACGTGCTTGCACCGAAGCAAATAACGCGCTCGCCTGAGGCAGCCACGCATGACGGAAATGGTAGCCGGCTGCAACGCCGATACCGACAACAAGAATCGTCAGAGCGATTCGTATCTGGCGACCGGTAAAAGTTGGAAACGACACTTTTCTGGCACTCCTGGAATTGGCCGACCCGTTGCCCGACACGTTGCCCGACACGTCGACCGGCATATCGGCCGGTAGAGTGGTCGGCACATCGGTCGGCACACTGGTCGGTTCGGAACGATCGATCGATTCAGGGCGGTCCGTCCTGCGTGCAACAGTAAAGGTCCGCGCGGATGATGTAACACGATTCACAGAATTCAAACCTTCTTCTTGTGGATTCTTGACGAGTTCTTTTCATTAGCTTGTCTCGACGGATCGTGGATCAAGACGAAAACCGTCAACGCCGAGAAGGTCGCGAGCTCAGACAGAGCGCGCAGCATAAAGCCTAGAAATTCAGCTAAGAAAAAGGCGAATCAAAGCAAGAAGGCTTGGTTCAATAGATGGAGCCGCTGTAGTTCATCAGGGCGCCAACACGCCTCAGCAGCTAATTCGAGAACACTCAATGAAGGAGCAATAAGAACAACGACCTCGGGTACTACGCTCTCGCCAGCAACAAGCAGCTCAGGCGAGTCATCCGTATCAGGTCGCGTAAATACACAGCTCTGGCCATCGCAGTGCTGATGCTCGGAAGATCCGTTCTCCAACGGCGCCTCGCTATCGCTCAGGCTAAACTCGCCCGAGTGGCCAGCACCCGAGTGGCCAGCACCCGGGTGGCCAGCATAGGGATAGCCAGCATAGGGGCCATGGGCATCAGCCTGCTTATGGGAATGGTCACCATGATGGCAGCATCCGGTTTCGACTGCGGAGACGCGCGCATCGGATCGGACACCATGCGCGTGCGCATGGTGCAAACAGCAACCGCACAACATGTGCACGGCTACTGCCAACACGACTCCAGTATGAAAAACGCGATACATGATCGCTCCTAGTCGAAATCAACCTACACTGTGAAGCATAGCACCGTGACCCTGACCGACCACCCCCTCCTTGTGGGGTTTTCAGCCTACCGACCTTGCCAACGACACTGCCAAGTCGTCACTCACACGGCCTCGCGCGAAAAACGCACAACACGCAGCGGGGATCTTAAACCGCGTCTCTCGTTGCCGTTATTGCTCGCCTAGACCTATACACCAGACCGACACGCGTATTCTCCGAAGCTTCCACAGGATAGACGCGCGAAGACCGCCGTTTGTTACAATCTCCGCAAGTCTTACCGGGTGCGATTCGCACTGTGCGGACGGCATTTCCCTGAGCAACTAAGGCCAACCTGGTCTGTTCGCACTCGGCAACTAACGGCATCCGACCACGACCATGCCAGGCTTCGGCCTGAAGGGCCGGCGCTCGACGTTTCCCGTAGCGCGGCCTTGCAGGCCCTCCGGTGGTGTGCGAGGTGCCTTTCCTAGGGTTCCGCGAGGTCCGCCGCATGCGCGGCGACCGTGCTCCACCCTAGGCTATCATAGCGCGCCCCTATCGGGACTTACTGACCAAGCCAGCCAGTGCCACTCAACCGAAAGTCTAAACTGGACCAAAGCACTAAGGCACGATCCCCAAATCGGACGATACGCTCAAGCTTTGGTTCACCAACATACCATCTATTTGCGCCTGCGCCGATTTCAATTGAAACAGTGATTCCAGATAAGCCAAAGTACTTTGGAAGTACGTTCGCTGGGCCGTCAGCAGGTTCAGGTAGCTGAATTCTCCCTGCTGGTAGCCGGCGGTCACCAGCTCAAGTGTTTCTTTCGCATCAGGCAAGATCGTGGCGCGGTATTTTTCGACCTGCTGTGCCGCGGCGGCATATTGCCGATAGACGACGGCCAACCGCTCCTGCAGACTCAATCGAACACGGTCGACGTTGCGACACGCAGCGGCAAGCCGCGCGTCGGCGGCGACGATATTGCCTTGATTCCGGTTAAAAATCGGGATGGGAATCGAGACTTGCACACCCGCGATATCGTCCCCGGTCGCATTATCGTGCTGCACCGTGGCTTGCAGGCCAACATTCGGAATCCACTGGACTCGTGCCCGCTGCGTGGCCCACTGCGCGGCACGCACTGGCGCCGACGCCGCAGACAATTCGGGGCTGGCCGACAGCACATGGGAGAGCGCGTCGTCCCACACCACCGGGGCACCAACCTCTTCGATGTTGCCCGACAGGGGAGCTGCAACCAGATCGGCAACACCTGCAACCGCAGCCAACCGGCGCCATGCACCCTGGTGACGTTTGCGCGCGTTGGACAGGAGAATGCCGGTCGTATTCGTCTCGACTCGTGCTTGCAAGAGATCGACTCGACTACCCTCTTTGGCGTTGAGCAACGCTTCCGCGGCCTCGACGCCCTGCTTTGCTATTTTGACGAGGCGCTCAGCCAACTCGACTGAACGCTGCGCAACAAGTGCTTCGTAGTAACTGGTACGCACGTCGGTCAAGATACGGAACTGCTGAGCGGCCATTTCCTGTTGAAGTCGAGCAACTTCCTGAGCCGCCACCTGCCGGTTCAGCCGCAGTTTTCCGGCCGTGACAACGCTCTGTCCAATGTAACCACCCTGCTGGCCCCCCCGCCCCTCGTTGCCGATCTCGCCAGCGGAATAGCCGATCACCGGGTTCGGATAGAGGCCGACTTGCTCCCAAACGCCACGCGCAGCCTGGACGCGTGCTCGAGCGAGCGACAACGTCGGATTGTTCTGCAGTGCCATTTGCTCGATATCCGCCAACCCAAAGCCAGCGCCCTGCTCGGAAACCGATTCGGGGGTCGGCAGCAAATCACCATCGCCCAATGGGGGAATTGCAGGTTGCTCGATCTGCTCAATCGACGGGCCCGGGCGAGGAACCCGCGCCAATCGATGCGTTTGCGAACGAGCCGTCGCGGGAAGCACACTAAGTACGGCAAAAGCAGCGATGTATGCGGTTTTCATGGGTTTGCATTCAGTCTGAAGAATGAAGTAATGACCGGAAGTGTCGTCGCAGCATCCATCTGCGAAAAAACGCCGAACTCTCGTCGGCGCACATCGTTCCTCGCATCACTCGCGTAGCGTCTGGATCGCATAAATGTCACACGCACCCGTGGCAATCCAATCGGACGGTACGTTGCGGATTCGGCAGGAACTCCCTATCGGGAGTAAAGGTGTGGGCGGGGATACTTGCATGACAGTATGCCCATGGTCGGGTAACACCTGGCATGAACCGGGCAGTCCCGAAACCTGGTCAAGTGCCAGGCAAATCGAGCAAAGTGAGTGGGGGCAATCGAGCGGAGCCGACGACGAAACATCGTGACAATGGTGGGGGCAGACTTCGATCCCACCCGCCACCGAGACCGACTCAAAGGCGCAACAACAAGGCATCGATGCCTGGAAAACCAGACAAAGAAGAACCCCCCCGTTGAGTACAGCCTTGCCAATCACGCGACACATCCTCGGTTCCACCAGGTGCCTACAGATTCACTTCTCTCAGTAATTTCGGCTGGCCTGGACACAATGCTTAAGCCGATTCTGATGGATAGGAGCGAATCTCCAGCGCACGCAGAATCGCGTTGTGAGCCGTTTCGTGCGGTCCGGCCTCCGCCGTGGCGAACAACTTGCCCCCGATCGACTGCCGAGATATAGTTACAAGCCGTGCCAGACTGTAAAGTGACAATAACAAAAGCCTTAGAAGACGTATAAACGCTCACTTTGGCAAGATAAGTCCCGATAGGGGCGCGCTATGATAGCCTAGGGTGGAGCAAGGTCGCCGCGCATGCGGCGGCCCTCGCGGAACCCTAGGAAAGGCACCTCGCACACGACCGGAGGCCTGCAAGGCCACGTTACGGGAAACGTTTAGCGCGGCCCTTCAGGCCGAACCCAATGAAAAAAAGTAGTGAAGGAAAAGCAGCAACAACGACTTAGGAAATTGACCAAGACAGACACCGGCCACCAAGTGGCAAAAGAGACAGCCGCCACGCAGACGCACTCACGAGACAGCAAGCCCACGAGACAGCAAGCCCACGAGACCACAATGGCCCGTAACGTAACGAATCTACTCCTGATCACAGGTATCCTGCTCTGCCCATTCCATTGCAGTGCAGCGTTTGATTCCGTTTGCGGTACGGCAGAGTCGTCGCAAGGCACCGACCGTATCGCCGCGTCAAACGACGGTTGTGGCTGTGGTTGCAGCCCGTCAACCAGCCCGGATAACAACAGCCCGACACCTTGTCGGGATGGTTGCAGTCGCGATTGCGTTTGCAAAGGGCTTCTTCGCGGTCAAACCGAAGTGTCCGTGACGCTCGATAGTTTCTGGAATCCGTGCTGCATCGAAGCAAACGAGTTCGCGACCACATCCCAAACGCGGTCGCCTGACGCAACCCGCGCACACGGCCTCACTCATCCGTCGCTTTGCTCCGGCGTCGCCATCCGCTTGGCCTACGCCTCTCTGCTGATCTAAGCGCGCTCACTTGAGCTACCTCGGCTAGTTTGCCCCGCGTGCCATGGATGCGGGCCAATCCGTGCCGTCCATGTAGCCATCTCTGCGGTTTTCCTCGCGCGCCCCCTGACTCTTTGGCAACCGTTCGTTGCCACTTCCCAGGCCAGACGCACGAGGTGTCCAAGTCGCGCAACATGTTTCTTTCAAAGCCATGGCAGGAGTATATCGATGAGTCCTGTTACTGCCGACCAATCGGCCACCCACATGCCGACAACACCTGCAGATTCCGCGCCCGACGGTCCGTCAAAAACCGAGCGCTGCGGCGGAACCGCCCAAGGCCAGCGCCACTCCAAACGGGCCGCCTGGTTGGCAAGTCGAATTCCAACAGTCGCCGTGCTGACCATGTTCGGCGCGTTGGGGCTGTTCGGCCACCATCACGGCTGGAAGATCCCCAAGTTCTCGGAGTTGACCGGTCAAGTCGCTCCGGAAGGCGTGGCGTGGTGCGACGAACATGGCGTGCCGGAAGCCGAGTGCATCTCGTGCAACGCCGACCTGATGCCCAAGGGCAAGCTGTTCGGCTGGTGCAAAGAACATGGTGTTCACGAGTGCGTGCTCGATCACCCTGAAACAGCGCAGCTGAAAGAACTTTTTGCCGTGTCGCAAGGAGATCTCGACCGCGTGGCGCGAGCACTGGCAACTCGACCACGTCCCAAGAACAACCCAACCTGCAAAATGCACTTGCGGCGCATTCAATTGCCAACGGCAGCCGCAGCCGACAAGGCCGGCATTGACATCGCATTGGTCGACCGTGGGCGCGTGGTGGAATCGATCGCCGTGACGGGCGAAATCATTTACGACCCGACACGCGTCGCGCGACTCGCCTCGCGCGCCGCCGGCACAATGTGGCGTGTCGAAAAAAATGTTGGCGATGCCGTCAAACAAGGCGATCTGCTGGCGTTGGTCGATGCGGTCGAAGTTGGCCGCATCAAGATGGAATTATTGCAAGCGGTCGCACAACTCCACTTGCAAGATAAGACACTCCAGCGACTTGAGGGGCTCGGCCAAGTGGTGGCCGGCAAACGGCTGCTCGAAGCCGAAGCAGTCCGCACTCAGGCCGAGGCGGTCGTGCGTAAATCGGTGCAAGCGTTGCAGAACCTTGGTTTACCAATCGCCCTGGAGAAAGATATCCATCAGAAAACGGAACGGGAACTTGCCAAGACGCTCTACGCACTTGGCCTGCCCCCCTCACTCCAATCGGATCAGATCCCCGAAGGAACCACAGCCAACCTATTGCCTATCGTCGCGCCCCGTGACGGCATCGTGGTGAGCCGTGACATTGTGGCCGGTGAAGTTATCGATACGACCAAGGCGTTGTTCACGATCGTGGACACGAGCCGCATGTGGTTGATGCTGAGTATGCCGTTGGAAGCAGCGCAATACGTTGCCGTCGGTCAGAAAGTCGCCTTCGTTCACGACGGGTCCCCGCAACCCGACCTCGGCACCTTGACCTGGATCAGTACCACCGTCGATGCGCAAACGCGCACTATCAAGGTGCGTGGCGAACTGCCCAATGAAGATGGCCACCTACGGAATGAAATCTTTGGCACCGGCAAAATCGTGCTGCGTGAAGAATCGAACGCCATTGTCGTCCCAAGCAGCGCCGTCCATTGGGAAGGTTGTTGCCACGTCGTGTTCGTACGCGACAAAGATTACATGCAAGACGGGGCCTACAAGGTCTTCCACACTCGCAGCGTGCGCCCAGGGATCGTCATGGGTGACACCACCGAAATGATCGCCGGACTGGCGCCCGGCGAAGTGATTGTCACCAAGGGAAGTGGTGTCCTACGCGCCGAACTGCTCAAAGGCAACCTCGGCGCCGGCTGACTGTGCGAATAACAACCGCGGCCGGTCGGCCGCTAGAGAGTCGAGAGTC